>JBPPMC010000087.1:0-8894 GCA_051305835.1 Sphingobium sp. | reverse complement strand
GTAAGCGACCGGCAATTTTCATGATTGGAAACCACGGCGGCAATATCCACCGGCAGGCCGCCCGTCGACCAGCGGTGCAGCAAGTCATTGAGGCAATGGCTGCCTTTGGATACGGCGATCACGATCTTCATGCGCTCGGCAGCGGGAACCAGCGCCCAATCCAATGCGAAATCACTGCCCACATCGGTGAATCTGGCCCGAATGGTTTCCAGGTCCGATGGAAAGGCAGGTCCGGCTCCTTTGAACGCGACCCGCATAAAGAAGCGCCCGCTTTCCAGATCGGCATATTGCTGGCTGTCCAGGATGAACCCGTCCATGCCTGCCAGAAGACCGCTGACGGCAGCAACAATCCCCGTGCGGTCCTGCGCCGTGAAGGTGAGGATGTAACTTGCCGGGGACAGGTCGATCATAGGAATGCTTCAGTCCCCGAATTTCAGCAGGCGTGAATGTCAGGGGCCGACCCCGTCGTTACGCCGACGGGTAGAAACTTGGGCGAACCTGTTCAACAGGAAACCGAACGATCGATTTCAGAAACTCGCCCTTGCAGCCGCAAGCGCTTACCAGTGCAAGCCCTTCATGATCATCGTGTAGCTTACGAACAGCAGGTAGATACCGAATACGATCTTCAATGTCCGGGGATTGAGCTTATGCGCCGCCGCCGCGCCATAGGGTGCCGTCAGGATGGAAGTGGACGTGATCGCGACCGTCGCAGGAATGTTGACGTAGCCCAATGATCCGAGCGGCAGGCCAGGCTCGCCCAGGCCAATGATGATGAAGCCGATGACGCCCGGCACCGCGATCAACGTCCCCACGCCAGCCGCTGTAGCGATCGCGCGGTGGATCGACTTGCCACAGAGCGTCATCACGATGATCGCAATAACGCCGCCGCCGATGCCAAGGAGGGACGAGAACGCGCCCAGTCCGCCGGCAATGCCAGCCCGGACGTAGCCGCCCGGCATCTCGTTCCAGTAGACCTTGCCGGAAAAGACAGGAATCAGGAAATTGAGCGCCATCAGGAAGACGCCGCCGCCGAAGATCAGCGCCAGTCCCTGGTTGCTGACCCGGTCGGCCAGCACTACGCCGCAACCAACGCCGATCACCATCCACGGCGCCCAGCTCTTCAGAACGTCGAAATCGACGGCACCGCGCCGGGCATGAGCCTGTACCGAGCGGATCGACGTGACCACGATGGTCGCAAGCGACGTACCGATGGCGGCATGTGCAAGATGCTCCGGGTCGCATCCCAACAGCGGCAATACCACGAACAGCGCAGGAACGACGACGAATCCGCCCCCGATCCCGAATATTCCAGCCGCAAAGCCCGCGAGCAGGCCGGCGCCAAGCATGGCGACGATTGGCACAATCCAAAATGCCAGATCATGTCCCAGCATCAGCCGATAACTCCGGTCGCACGCACAGGGTAAGGCGAGATCATGTGTGCGGTGGGACGGCCGCCCTGCTGAATATCAATCATCGATAATAAACCCTGTCGGCTATTTTGGAGATACCAGAGGCTTCCGCATAGTGATGAGTGGCACGCCTCGATCATCAAAACGAGTGACGTCGAAAAATCCGCACGCGTGATAAAGCGGCGCACCCGCCAGAGTGGACGACAGTTCAAGCGAGCCGAACCCCTCGGAGAGCGCAGCCGCCTCGCACACCGCCAGGATCAGACTCCCGACGCCCTGCCGTGCATGATCGGGGTGCGTGAACATCGCGCGGATGCGGGCAGGCTCAGTCGCGGGGTCAAGCAAGCGGTCGTTGCGTCCCGGCGTAGCGTCATGACCATAGGGCGTTTCGCGTCGGCTCCATCCACCGCATCCGGCCAGAACGCCTTCACGCTCCACCACAAAATACGTGCCATCCGCGATCAGCCGCGTGTCCAGCCCCATGAAGCCATGGCTGCGAGCGATCTGATCGGGGGTCAGGAATGAAGACTGCAGTCGGTCGATGCAAAGCGTGATGAGATCGCGAAGCGCAGCTTCGTCCGCATTGGTCGCGAGGCGGTGTGTCAGGGTCATATTGCTGCGCTATCGGCGAAGAGCCTGATCGAGCAAGCCAGAAATTACTGCCTCGACCAAATAGGGAGAAGCGGCAATAGCCGCAGCATCGCCGCCTCCCGGATTATGCCAGCGGCAGCCGATGCGACACGCACCGGCTGCCGTAGTGCGATTAGAAGGTCACGTTGATGCGGGCGTAATAATAGCCACCGTTGATCCCGAAGGGGGAGTTTGTGGGGTATTTGCTTGTGGAGTAGCCCCGCTCACCATTCGCCAATTCGGCGTTACGGATGAATTCCTTGGACCGCTCCGTCGGATATTTGTTGAACAGATTATTGGCGCCAATCGTCAATTTGATTGGCTCGGCAACCTGATATCCCACTTCAAGGTCCGTAAGGAAAGAACTCTTCACCGGCACCTTGATCAAGCTGCCTGCATTCGGTCCGATGCGCGCAGTTTCAAAGGCGTAAATCTCAGAATAGTAGCTCTCACGCAGGTTTGCCGTGAATTTGCCCCAACTCCAGAAAGCGTTCAGCGTGCCACGGAATTTCGGCGTGCTGTGCTCCAGTTCCACAACGCTGCTGGTGTCGATCAATGCCGTCAGACCCGGGTTGATCGTGCTGGAATAGAGCGCTGATGGCAAAGCGTTGATGCTGAGCACTTTGTTGGCGTTATAGTTGCCCGTGAACGTCAGGTCGAGCTTGCCCATATTGCCCAGATCAGCGTTGTAGTTCATCATCAAGTCAACGCCGCGTGTGCGCATCTTCACGCCATTGACGAAGCTCTGCACTGAGATACCGCCGTCGGTGTTCCGATCCACGCCGTTGTCCGCATAAAGAACATATGCAGGAATAGCGCTGGCATCACCGATGCCCGTAACTGCCGAACTGCCGCCCAATGCCGCGTTGACCGCGCCGAGTACCGCCAACTGATTATCGATGAGGTATTTGTCGGCATCAAAGGGAAGGCATGCGCCATTGGGCCGTCCGGTCGAAGGATTGACATAGCCTGCAGGGCACCGATTACCCGTAAAGCCAGCGAAACCGGACGAGATCATGATACGGTTACGGATCGTGATCTGGTATGCGTCAAGCGTGATGGTGAAGTTGGATGCTGGGTTAAGCACTACGCCGAGGCTGTAGTTGGTCGATTTTTCCGGCTTAAGCCCACCAAAGCCCAGCGCTCCGGCAGCAGCAGACGACGGAGGCAATACACCGCCGACGAAGCCAGGCCCGACGTTCAAGCCGGAATAGCCGCCTTCCGCGAGAGTCGGTGCGCGGAAGCCTGTGCTGACAGTACCACGTAATGCAAACGCATCGGTGAAGTCATAGCGGCTGGTCAGCTTGAAGACCGTGGTGTCGCCAAAGTCGCTGTAATGTTCGTGACGCACTGCGCCGTCCACAAGCCACGCTTCGGTAGGATTGAAGCTGACATCCAGATATTGCGAGAAGTTGGTGCGCTTATATTTGCCCGCGTCGTTAGGGCTGTAGCCGAAGAACGACTGCGATCCTGCACCATAATAGGAGGCGGGGTCGCCCGATTTGATGCCGTAAGTCTCACGACGATATTCAAGACCACCGGCAACATTGACCGGAGACGAGAGGCCAACGTCGAAGGCATGCGTCAGGTCTAGGGTATTGGTCCACTGCGTCGCGAAGAAATCACCGTTGTGGAAATTGGTGGGGGTAAAGCCAGTGTCGCGATAAAGCTGCGCATTGGCGGAATTCAGAACGTAAACCTCGATATCATCCTTGCCATAGGTGGATGCGATGTCGAACGTCGTGTCACCAATGCTGCCTTTGAAACCACCGGTGAAGGAGTAATCGGTTTCGTCGATATGCTCCTGTGGCTGGAAGCCGCCGGGATAGAACGGCACGCCCGCTACGCCGCCAGCGGCTGGTGTACCGGCTCCGCTTACGACCACCAGAGGTGAGCGCGTATTTTCATAAGCATAGGCTTTTTTATGGCCATAGCTGCCGAAGCTGTAAATTTCGTAATTGCCGAATTCGTAGCCAGCATTGTAGCTGACAACCGTCTGCTCGATCTTCGGGTCGCCGATGATGCGGTTCGTGTATGGATAGCCGGGCAGATTGGCGATTTCGGGGAACCGCGTTACCAGTCCTTCCGACTGAAGGTTCCGGTCTCCACGGAAGCTGTAGCCCTTCTTCTTCTTCTGCGCCGCGATGTTCAGGTACGCGCCTTCGAAGGGGGCGAGGCCGATGTTGCCGCCGACAGCGTAGGTCTTGCCACCCTGGTCGTAATATTCGCCTGCCGTGGCATTGATCGATCCGCCGTGGTCGGCTTTCTTCTGGATGAAGTTGATAACGCCCGCGATCGCGTCAGTACCATATTGCGCGGCGGCACCGTCCTGCAGCACTTCGACATGGTCAATGGATTCGGGCAGGATGAAGCTGATGTCTGGCGCGGCGCTGCCGCCATAGGGACCGCCGGCGACCGAAACGTTTGCGGTGCCGTGACGGCGCTTTCCGTTGACGAGGATGAGCGTATGGTTGGGGCTGAGACCGCGCAGCTTCATTTGCAGCGTATGCGCCTGAAGGTCGCTGCCGAAAGACTGTGCCTGAATGGAGGGCAGCTGTTGCGCAAGGCTTTGCAACAAATCCGGAGAGCCGGTACGCTGCAAGGCGTCTGAACCCACCAACTGGATCGGAGCCGGACTATCGGCGGCCTTCATGCCCGTGGTACGCGTGCCGGTGACGATGATCATGCCACCATCCGCTTCTTCGGCGGATGCCTGTGGCGCCGTGTCCTGTGCCCATGCAGGTGCCGCGCCTATCGCCAGCGCCGCTATCAGCGCGCCCTGCGATACCAAACCCAGTTTCTTCATTATCAATGGCCCCCTTAGTTCTTTATAGAATTTAGTTGGCCTCTCCCTTTGGTGCGTTCCTTGTCGTTGCGGCAGGTCGCCCGTGGCTTGACCTGTTCCAGTATCACCACGAGTTTCAACGAAGCGACGGCGGCGATCCACCATGTCTCCCACGCAATTCTTTTCGAGGTTCGTACAAAAGCCGGAGAACCTTCCAAAAAGGCCGGTATTTTTGGCGTTTTCCCTTGAAAAAACGGTTTGGCAGGCCCATTGCAAAATAGCGTCTCAACTTCGAGGCGTAGATAGAGGATCGATTAAAGATCGACCTCGCAGGAGGATGCCAAATGTCTAAGTTCCGCACGGTCGGGCGCGTTGTTGCCCTGCTTGCTTTTCCCGCAATGGCGATGGCGAGTTCTTCCGCCATGGCCGAACCCGACATCAACGTCACTTACGCGCCACACGGGGAGTCTGTCACGCAGACCAAGGCTCTGGACCTTTCGGACTTGAGCCTGAGCAGCGTGAAAGGTCGCAATGTCGCGGAACGCCGCATCATTTCGGCAGCAAAAACCGTTTGCAGCGAGAACCGGGTATTTTCGACTGAAGGCGCGCGCGATTACGCTCGCTGCTTTGCCGATTCCCGCGCCAAGGCGATGGCCGACGCTGGACTGGTGCGCACCGCTTCTCGCTAATAGCATGAGCGTTGTAATGAAGGAGCCGGGGCGACCGAAAGGTTTCCCCGGCTCCTTCATTTTGGATTACGTCAGATGCCGCCGGGGGTGACGGCGCGCCCGCCCGCCTCAAGCACTGCTGTCAGGTCGGCAATGCAGGCGTCGAGCGCAGCCTGATCCGTGGAGCGGACTACGAAGTTCGCGCCAACGCGCCCTTCGCGGAAGAATGGATAGCTGCCGATCTGGCAATCTTCGTGAGCCTTTTCCGTCGCGCGCAGCATGTCCGCCACTTCGCTCTCCGCTACCCAGCAGCCGATCTGACCGGACAGTAGCGGCAAGCCACCTTCCAATGTGCCGGTCAGGCTTTCCAGCATCCCCGCCGTAATATGCGGAACGCCTGCCATGATGAAGATATTGCCATGCTTGATGCCCGGCGCGCCTGACATGCGGTTTTCGATGAGTTCCGCGCCTTCGGGCACCCGCGCCATACGCAGGCGCGCATCCGTCAAACCGCCTCGGGTCGCATAATAATCATCCAGCACCGCGCGCGCCTTTGGATGGACGACGACCTCGACACCCAGCGCAGCGGCTATCGCGTCGACCGTGATGTCGTCATGGGTTGGCCCTATGCCGCCGGTGGTGAACAGATAATCGTTGCGCGCGCGCAGAATATTGATTGCCTCGACAATCGCATCCTGATCGTCCGCCACAACGCGCACTTCCTTCAGGCGGATACCTTGAACGTTCAGCCAACTGGCGATCTGCGCAATATTTTTATCCTGCGTCCGTCCGGATAGAATTTCATCACCGATCACGGCAAGGGCGGCGGTCCAGATACGATTGGGCTGTGTCATGGCATCGCCATAGCGTGCCGACGCCGCCGGGCAAAGCGCCCTCTCGCAAAACAGGTGATCTCATTCTATAACGGTCGGATGACCGAATATATGATGATGACCGCCGACGCGCCGGTATCCCGCTCCACCGCCATCAAGCTCTATGATGAGGCCGGTTTTGCCGGAATGCGCAAAGCAGGGCGACTGGCCGCCGAGATCCTCGATGCCCTTGTGCCGCACGTCGTGCCGGGCGTGACGACCGGTGAGATCGACGATATCGTCCGACGCATGTCGATCGACGGCGGCGGCGTACCTGCGACGCTTGGCTATCGTGGCTATACGCATAGCTGCTGCACGTCGATCAACAACGTCATCTGCCATGGTATTCCGGGCGAGCGCGAATTGAAGGATGGCGACATCGTCAACATCGACGTGACGCCAATCGTCGATGGTTGGCATGGCGATACCAGCCGCATGTTCATCGTGGGCCAGGCGCCCATCAAGGCCAGACGGCTTGTCGAGGTTACGTATGAATGCCTGATGCTGGGCATCGAGCAGGCGAAGCCGGGCAACACGCTGGGTGACATCGGTCATGTCATTCAACGGCATGCGGAGAAGCACCGCTATGGCGTAGTGCGCGACTTCTGTGGGCACGGCCTTGGTCGCGTGTTCCACGACAGCCCCGAAGTCGTACACCTGGGTCGCCCCGGCACCGGTCCGGAATTACGCCCCGGCATGTTCTTCACGATCGAACCGATGATCAACATCGGCAAGGGTGACGTGAAAATGATGGATGATGGCTGGACCGCGATTACGCGCGACCGCACTCTTTCGGCGCAATTCGAGCACTCGATCGGCATCACGGAAACGGGGTGTGAGATATTCACGAAAAGCCCTGCGGGATTCGATGCGCCGCCATATTTAAGCTGATCAACGCTGTGCCTGTTTTTCAGGCATAGTTGCCGCAAACTGCCCAAAACACAGGCGCAATGGACAAATTATGCCGCATCGCCGAAGCTGTTCCAGCGATTCGCCAATTGGCACGGTAATTGTTTGTTAACGGGTGCGACAGGCGGGTGGGGCATGCCTGAAGGTCCGTTATTGAGCGGCAGTGCAGCCTGCATTGCCTCAAGCCCGTGTCGCCTAGAGGGGTTGGAATAAAGTCTGATGAAGAAGATCGAAGCCATCATCAAACCGTTCAAGCTGGACGAGGTGAAAGAGGCGCTCCATGAAGTCGGCGTTTCCGGTATCACAGTGACTGAGGCGAAGGGCTTTGGGCGTCAGAAAGGCCACACCGAACTGTATCGCGGTGCCGAATATGTCGTCGACTTTCTGCCCAAGGTTAAACTGGAGGTCGTGGTCGAAGACAGCATGTCGCAGCGCGTGGTCGAGGCTATCGCCGCCGCCGCGCAGACGGGGCGCATCGGGGACGGCAAGATCTTCGTCTATGCCGTCGAATCCGCGCTTCGTATTCGCACCGGGGAACGCGACGACGACGCGATCTGACCGATCTCATTCTTCTCCGGATGATTGGTCCGGTATATAATTTCAAACGACTGCCCGCGGGGGCATATACAGAAGGGTAAGCAAACGATGGCGAATACGCCCAAAGACATTCTGAAGATGATCGAGGAAAAGGAGATCGAGTGGGTCGATGTCCGGTTTACCGATCCCAAGGGTGCCTGGCACCATCTGACCATGTGCGCTGGCGTGATTGGCGAAGACGAGTTGACCGACGGCCTGATGTTCGATGGTTCATCGATCGAAGGCTGGAAGGCGATCAACGAGTCCGACATGATCCTGAAACCGGATCTGGATGCCGTCTACATCGATCCGTTCAGTGCAACGCCGATGATGATCCTGGTCTGCGATATCGTCGAGCCTTCGGATGGCTCGCTCTATGCCCGCGATCCACGCTCGACCGCCAAGCGCGCCGAGGCATATCTGCAGTCCACCGGCCTGGGCGACACGGTCTACATCGGTCCTGAGCCTGAATTCTTCATGTTCGACGACGTGAAGTTCGATACCACCTACGGCTCGAGCTACTATATGCTCGACGACGTCGAACTGCCGACCAACACCGGCAAGTCGTATGAGAGCGGCAACCTCGGCCACCGCCCGCGCGCCAAGGGCGGCTATTTCCCGGTCGGTCCGGTCGACGTCACCACCGACATCCGTGGTGAAATGGTCACGACCTGCATGGAAATGGGCCTGCCCATGGACAAGCATCACCATGAGGTTGCCGGCAGCCAGCACGAGCTGGGGCTCACATTCGGCAAGCTCGTCGAAACCTGCGATCGCATCCAGGTCTACAAATATGTCGTGAAGATGGTCGCCCAGGCCTATGGCAAGACCGCGACCTTCATGCCCAAGCCGATCAAGATGGACAACGGATCGGGCATGCACACGCACATCTCGATCTGGAACAAGGGCAAGAACACGTTCGCCGGCAACGGCTATGCGGGCCTGTCGGAAACCTGCCTGTTCTTCATCGGCGGCGTGATCAAGCATGCCAAGGCGCTCAACGCCTTCACCAACCCGACCACCAACAGCTACAAGCGGCTGGTGC
>JBPPMC010000074.1:0-9084 GCA_051305835.1 Sphingobium sp. | reverse complement strand
CGAGGGCCGATGGCCCTCCTGCCTTTCGAAACCTGTTTCGAATGTTCTTATATCATCGGCCACTACGATACCCCTCAGACGAGGGCGAAACATAGCCAGATCAGCGCTTACGAAAATGTGGGGAGGTCTTTGCGCTTACGTTCCAGATAGCTCGCCCGTAGCGCCGCGATTGAGGGCGCTTACAGCCAGTTCCTTGTCCAGATAGAATTCGATGGATCCGTACTGCTTGTCGATCTCATCCAGTGCAAAGGACAAGAAGGCGGTATCATCCGCTTCCTTCGGAGGTTTTGGCTTCGCCGCTTGCGGATCGCGACGATAGTGACTGAACATCTGGGCAGCCGCATTGTCTGGGAACGCCGCCGGATCGAATCTCGGCATTTCATATTCGGGTAGCCGGTGGATAGATGATAGTCGGCGATGATCGTATCGCGTGGGACACCCAAGCTGAAAGTATCAGGGCGGTCGAACTGGGAATGGTCATCAGTTAGCCTTGCAAAGAATGATATGATGTATCATTGCTTTATGATGACGAAGGAAGGAATACCACCAAGGGGGCAGCTCAATGCCTCAGCGAGAAAGGTCGATTGGCTGGACGGCTTTGCCGTCTGTGCTTCTGTCACCTGCATGATCCACTGCCTAGGGCTTCCGCTTCTACTGGCGGCGCTGCCGACTTTTGCGGATCAGAGCGATCCTGGCGAGAGTTTTCATGCGATCGTGCTGGCGCTCACCGTTCCAACCAGCGCCTTCGCGCTTATTAGCGGATGGCGCAAACACCGCGCGTTCGTGCCGCTGGTGGTGGGCGCGATCGGGCTAGCGATGATTGCGATCGGGATCGCCTTTGCCAGTCGTAAAGCTGTCGAGACCGCAGTTACCGTCTCGGGCAGTCTGCTGCTCGCAGGCGCGCATGTCGCCAACTGGCGCAGGCGACGCCATCGGCCCGCGCCTTTTGCGGCGGAGGTTGACGAACTTTCGAGTTAAAGCGGCGCGCGGCCATTTCCCGCGCCTGACTGCGCCATTCTTTGGCATGGACAAATTTCGCGGTATGTTTAGCCCACGCGATCGTAGGGCCAAACGACGGGACGCGCGAAACCTGCCATGAAAGGTGCAGGATGCCGGGACAGCGATTTTCGGTATCAATTCTCTGCGAACCGTGGGGCGCGGTCGAAATCCTCTCTGCCGAACGGCTTGTCGGTAAACAGATAGCTATAATAAAAGCGCCGCAGGGCTGCATGATAGGCTCTGATCCGGTCCTGATATGCAAGTTGGGCCTGGACGTCGGTGTTGGCGAGGCGGGCGAGCAAACTCTGGACGCCGACCGAAGGCAGCAGCAAGCCAACCTTATGGGCCGCTCTGTCACGTGCTTCCAGACCGCTGCGATACGCGGAGACTTGGCCCGCAACGCTTTCGTCGCCGACCTGATGGAAAGCGAGATACCATTTATAGTGGAAGGTCGGCGGCAGGGGTGGACTGTTGGCCCATTCGGGATGGCCCGCGTAAAAGCGGCGCATGGTGTCTTCGCGCGGAATGTCCCAGGCGCGATTGACAGCCTCGCGATGGGCGAGTGTGAGTTCGACGCCTTCGCCGACCGGGATCGCTTGGTTAATGGCAACATGCGCGATGGTGGGCAGGACGAGCGTGATGACCAGCCACAGCCCCGCCAGCGTCGCCGCATTGGCGACTGAACTCCAGCGCGCACGCCCGATCAGCATGGTGACGCCGATCCACAAGACGAGATAGGCGGCGGTCAGCGTTAGCACGATCAAGATAGGCATGACACCAACGGCAGAGAGGATTGCTCCGGCTAGCAAGGGCAGTGCGACAGCGGCATAAAGCAGTCCGAACCGTAAGGCGGCGCGGCGTAGCCACAGGCGTCGGCCCTGTCCTGGCAGGGCATTCAGCATGCGGAGCCGTCCCTCCTCCCGCTCGCCCGAGACCAGATCATGGAACAGGGCGATGACGAACAATGGGGCCAGATAGATCAGCACGAAGGCGAAGTCGAAGCGACCGGGCAGGGCCAGTTCGGGGTTGAAGGCTTCGCCATCATAAAGCTGCGCCTCAAGCCCAAGCGCACGTACGCGCAGGATATAGGGCGACACGTCACGCAGCCCCAGCGCCGCGAAGGCCAGCGGTGCGGGCGCGTCCCAGGTTGGATGGAAGCTGTAATAGGCTGCGCTGCCCGCATCCTTTTCCTTGTCCACCCATTTGGCGACGGCGGCGATATCCTGCGCTTGTTGCGGCGCGATGCGGGCGATTACGTCGCGCTGATGTGCGACCTCCACCATACCCGCTATCACGCTGGCGGCAGAAAGGATTGCGACCAGCAACAAGGCGGCGAGCGCCATGCGAGCGCGCAGCAGCAGACGCAATTCGTGACGGATCAGGCTCATTTCAGGACTCTCTGGAGACGGTGGGCCGCAGGGATCAGCGCCAGGGCCGCAATCAGCAGCCAGATCATCAGCATAATGAGTCCCGGCATGGCAGCGCGGGTCAGATCGCCCGCCGAGGCAGGCCTGAACGCGAATATAGGTATCGCCTGCCAGTTTAAGGCCGATACACGCTTGCGCTGATCGGAACCGGCATCCTGCGCCGTGTCATCGGCATAAGTAACAGCGTCGGCCTGTAGCTTATTGAGGCGTTGGACCAGACTATAACGATAGGTTTCGGCCTGTTCGAGAAAACGGCGATGGCCGGTAAGGTCGGTGCCTGCCGCCGCCATTGACAGGCGGCGTAGCGCGAGTGTCGGGCTGGCAATGCCGAAACCGTCCATCAATCCACTTTGTGCAGCCTGTGTGGTAAAACTCCTGTCCGCATAAGCGTCGAACAGGCCAGAGGTCAGCTTCTCGCCTTCCATACCCAGCAGGCCCTTATAGTTGACCGGCAGATCCTCCACCCTGGTTACGCCATATTGGCGCAGGACCTTCTGCTTGAACGCAGCAAAGAAAGGATCGTTGGGATTATGGCTGTCGCCCAGACGTCGCAGGTCACGCTGAATCGCAATGTCGGTTTCGAGCTTCGTCGCCAGCGGATAGGCCTGTGCCGCGACATCGGGCGCGACGCGCGGTAGCAGGATAACGACCACCGCCCACAGCGCGATCAGCGCCAGCAGCGCGTCACGACTGCGCGGCACCAGCGCCGACGCGAGGATGACCAACACCGACCATAGCGCCAGATAGGCCGCATAGCCGCCTTCGATCAGGACCATCGGCCCGGCCAGCGCGCCCGGCTGTCCCGCAATTAGGAGAAAGCCGATCATGCCGGGCAGGCCGATCAGGATGGCGACAGCGCCGAGCGCCAACAGCTTTCCCCCGATCAACTGGCGCGCGGACACGCCCTGCACCAGCAATTGCCGCAAAGTGCCCTGCTGCCGTTCGCGCGCCACAACGCCATAGCCCAGGAATATGAGGAGAAGCGGCGCGATCACCTGCAACACGAAAGCCGGTGTCAGTTGACCAAAGCGGACCAGAAGCGACGACTGGCGGACGTCGCCGAAATTGGCAGTGTTCTGACGGTGCCCTTCCAGAAACATGCTGCTCCCGGTGAAAGCGTCGACGCCGGGATCGAAGGCGGCGAGCGGCCCGAGCGGACGAAATATGAAATGGCCATAATGGACGACGCGGTGGGGGTGACGGTCGGGCTGCGCATCGAAGGCCTCGATCGCATGGGCCTGAAAGCGCGCGCGCTGCTCGGCGATACCGCGCTGATGCGACCAACTGACGAAAGCAGCGACCAGCGCCAGCAACACCAGCAGACAGAAGGCGACGACGGCAACGCGGTTGCGCCGCATCAGGCGCAGTTCGTCCCTGGCGACGAGAAGAACCGGACTCATGCGGCGACCACCTCGCGAGCAAATTTGCGATGCAGTTCACGCACGTCGAAGCGTTCTTCGCCCTGCGCGCTGGCTTCGTCGATGATGCGGCCCGCTTCCAGAAAGCCGATGCGATCGGCAATGTCGGCGGCGCTCAGCAGGTCATGCGTGACCATCAACACCGCCGCGCCTTTGCGCGCGACGCCATGGACCAGCGCGTTGAAATCCGCCGTGGCGCGGGGGTCCAGACCCGATGATGGCTCGTCGAGCAACAGCACGGGGACTTCGCGCAGCAAGGCGATGGCAATCGCCACCTTCTGCCGCATGCCCTTGGAAAAGCCGCCCAGCGTTTTGTCCCATGCCTCTGCCTGCAAGCCCGTCGCCTCGAAAGCGGCGTCGATGGCTGCAGGTTCGGGCTGCCTGCCGGACAAGGCGAGCAGATAGGAAGCATTTTCCCGCGCGGTCAGATGCTCGTAGAGCGCCACATTTTCGGGGACATAGGCAATCTGATCGCGGGCTTTGTCGGCCTGTGCAACCGGATCAAAGCCGTCGATCCGCACGGTGCCACTGTCGGGTCGTGCAAAGCCGAGCAGAGCCGACAAGGTCGTCGATTTGCCCGCGCCATTGCCACCGAGCAAGGCATAGATCTCGCCTGCGGAGACATGCAGCGTCAGGCCGCGCAACACCGCCTGGGTGCCGTAGGACAGATGGACGTCGGATAAGGCAATGCGCTGGCCGTTGGCGGTCAGGGACATGAATCAGGCTCCTTGGCTGGTCGCCTTAGCATTCCCGGCAGGACGGCAGATGTCAATGAGACAATATAACATTATGTCTTGACGCCAGTGTGCGGCGCTCTAAATGGCCCATAGCTATCTATGTTATGTTGTATCATTGGCGGCGATCAATTTATACAGGGGGACTATTCATGCGGTATCACACCGGCTTTTCGCACGCGCTATGCGCCTCGCTGGCGCTGTTCGCGCCGGCGAGCGCTTGGGCTGATGATACTGATGAGGATCAGCAAGGCTCGATCGTCGTTACCGGTTCGCGTGAGGCCAATGCCAGCATCAATGGGCTGGACGTCGATCCGCTCCTGCTGCCGCAGAATGTCCGGCTGCTCAGCGACCAGCTCATCGAGCAGACCGGCTTTACCGACTTGTCGCAACTGTTCGATCTGGCAGGTGGCATGGCGCGACAGAGCAGCTTTGGCGGCGCATGGGACGCCTATGCGATCCGGGGTTTCTCGGGCGACATCAATCAGGGGCCTGACCTGCTGGTCAACCGCTTCACGTCGAATCGCGGATTCAATGCTCGCCGCGACGTCGCCACGGTCGAGAGCTTTCAGGTACTCAAAGGTCCGGCATCGGCGCTGTCAGGCAAGGGCGAGCCGGGTGGCTCGATCAATATCGTGACCAAGGCACCGCTGGATCATTTTCATGCGTCGGCCGAACTCTCCTATGGAAGCTTCGACACTTGGCGCGGTGTTGCCGATTTTGGCGGCCCGGTCTCAGATACGGTTGGGATACGATTGATCGGCGTCTATACCCAAGGCGACAGCTTCCGGGATTTCAACAGCAACGACCGGCTACTGGCGGCGCCGTCGATCAGTTGGCAACCGTCGGACGGTATCCGCTTCCTCTACCAGCTTGAGTATAATCTGGTGCATTTTACCCATGATCGCGGTGTTGTCGCCGTCGATGGCGACGGGAAGGCGCTGCCGCGCAGCCGCTTCCTTGGTGAACCCAATAATGGGCAGATGCTCCAGCGGACCAGCCAGCATCAGGGCACGATGACTCTCGACCTGGCCGAAGGAATCGCGCTGGAAGCGGGCGTCCAGTATCGCGATGGCGCCCTCCGGGGTCAATCGACCCACAATAACGCGCTGTTCGGCACGCAATTGCGGCGACAGTTGCGCATCCACGACTACGACTGGCAGGATCTGTCGGGCCGCGTCGAGCTGAGCGCCAACGGGACATTGCTGGGCGTGAGCCACCAGTTCCGCATGGGTGCGGACGCCTATCACTACGATCAGCGCCGCCTCTTTTTCCGGTTCAGCCCGACTGCTGCCAATCCCTACGCCATCGACATCTTCAACCCCGCCTACGGTCAGCCCAAGCCAGTCGCCACGCTCAATCAGGATCTGCTGGAAGAGCAGCGCGGCAAGAGCATTTATGCCCAGGATCTGCTGACGCTCGACGATCGTTTCAGCCTGCTTATGGGGGTGCGACATGACTGGATCAACCAGCGCGTCCATAATTACAGGACCGGCGCGCTTGACCGGCAAAGAACATCCGTCACGTCGCCCCGCGCTGCTTTCACGTTTGCGCCGAGCGATACAGTGTCGGCCTATGTGAGTTGGGGCCGGTCATTTCGCTTCAACCAGGGTGTCGACGCCAATTCCGATCCTTATGCCCCCGAAAGGGGCGAGGCTCTGGAAGGCGGCGTCAAATACGCGTTGTGGGACAAGCGACTGACCGGCGCCGTCTCGCTGTTCCGCATCACGAAGGACAATGTGCTGTTGAGCGACGGGACCAGCAGCGGCTTTTCAATCGCCGCTGGACAGGCACGGAGCAAGGGCGTGGAGTTCGATGCCAATCTGGTGATTGGCGACAGGGTCAACTTGACGGCAGTCTATGCCTATACCGACGCCAAAGTGACGCAGGACAGCCGGCCCGCCCTGCTTGGATCAGGCCTGAGCAATGTGCCGCGTCATTCCGGTGCTATCTACGGCCATTGGCAATCGGCCGGGGTCGAGCCGGGTTCGGTGGGCCTTGGTGCGGGCCTGACTTATGTCGGATCACGTCCCGGTGATGATGTGAACAGCGGCTTCCGCCTGCCGGACTATGTCACGGCCCGGCTCAACCTGTCCTATCAGGTCAGCAAGGGTGTCGCGGTGCATCTGGACGCTGAAAATCTGTTCGACGCCTATTATCTTGAAAGCTCCTACAGTAATATCTGGATCACGCCTGGCGCGCCAAGGACCGTGCGGGCAAGGCTGGCGCTGTCATGGTGACCTGGGTGCCACGCAAGACTGCAATGCCGTTGCTTCTTTCCGCTCTCTCGCTGGCTGATCCGGCGGCAGCGCAGCGTGCCGACGAAAATGCGGTGCGCGAGGCAGAGGACGGTTTTGGCAAGAGCGTCGGCAGCGATTCGGTTGGCATCTACGCCAGCGGCGACGTCCGTGGCTTCTCGGCGCGGGATGCCGGGAATGCGCGGGTCGAGGGGCTGTATTTCGATCAGGCGGGGCAGATCACCAATGTCGTCGTGCACGGGACCACCGTACGGGTCGGGCTGACCTCGTTTGGCTATCCCTTTCCCGCGCCGACCGGCATTATCGACAGCCACCTGCGCCGCGTCGGCACAAAGCCGGTGGTCAGCGTCCAGCTCAGCAGCGGGGATTATCTCGGCACCGACCTGATCGTCGATGCTGCGCTGCCGCTTAGCGATACGCTGGACATCAATATCGACGGCGGTCTTTATGACGATGAATATGTAACCGGTGCAAGTGGCTGGTCCCGCAGTTATGGCAGCGTATTGCGCTGGCGTCCGATCAAGGGCGTCGAGGCCACGGGCTTTTTTGCTCGTTATAATTATGGTGACGAGGAACAGGCGCCCGTGCTGTATACCGCTGACGGCGCGCAGCCCGGTCGGGTCAAGCGCCGCCGCTATTTCGGGCAGGATTGGGCCGACTGGGCGGGTCATAGCCAGAATTATGGCGGCACCGTCCCGACCGTTTGAAACGCCACGAAGGTGATTATGGGCGGCTCGCTCATGCGCTTTGGTCGGTGCCTTCGGTGCCGTCCAACTGCGAATCTGATTACATTCAATAAGCGCCGACGAACGCCGACCCTTGCCGATCGCTCGGCAGCCAATTTGCCCTCCCGGATCCGTACGGTCGACCTTCTCTTATTATGTGACCCAGATGGGGTGCTTTGAGACTGTTCGGTCACCGGCGGGGGAGCACGAGACAGCTGTCGTTCCTTTGAAGGGCTGAAACACGGGGTTCGGAGATGATGGCCGCGGGTTGTCCGAGCAAACGCGAGTGTTCAGGAGTTATGCCGGCTCCAGGCGAAGCACCCGCTCGGCAGCCCCGACCCACTCACGAGCAAGGCGCCTCGCCTGTAGAAGCTGAGGCGGTTGGCGGTCGGAACGTCGATGACTACCACGCCCATGTTTGGGTCAGCCCATGCCAATCGTCCATCGGCGGCCACAATCGCGTTTATCACCTTTGCCGGCGAGACACTTGGCGGAAAAACAACGGTCGTAAAACGCTGATCGGGAGGTGCTTTTAGAGACCAACCCGCAGCGCCAGCCGTAAGTAGCCCAACAGTGAAGACAGCAACGGTAGAACCGTGCAGTTTACGAGTGGACGGAGGGCTTTTACGCAAAAGAACCTTGCCCACGATGCCGGGAACAATGCCGAAGGTCGCAAGCCAAAGTAAATCCCATGCCAGCGGGTGAGGACTGTCGAGTTTGATCCTATGGATGCCAAGAATCCAGTGCGACAGCACACTATCGAGGACGTGCCAAATGCCAAAACCGATGAGAGCCGCACCAATTAGGCTGCTGCCCCAGTCTGACCCGGCTTCATTGCGGGACCGCCAGAGGCCCCAAAGAGCTATAACCGCGATCACATACATCAGCGCATGAAAATATCCGTCCCAAAGAACCTGAGCCCGCACATCTGTCATGCCGGGCACGAGGCTCAGCAGGTGATGCCATTGGAGAATCTGATGGAGAAGGATGCCATCGAAGAACCCTCCAAGTGCGACACCTAGTACCACGCTCCAGCGCACGGACGAACGATTTGGCATGGAAGACCTCCGCTCGTAAAACGTCAGCCCCGCCCGCTCGTTCCCAGCGCAATGCCAGCGCAATGCCAGCGCAATGCCAGCGCAATGCCAGCGCGGGCTCGCAACTGCTCTAGCCAATCTTTACAAGTGCTAATGCGGCAACAGAAAGCTGTAAGACTTAAACGGTAGAGTCAGGAAGTGGCGCGGTGTCGTGCGGCGCGCCTGTGGGGCTTGCCAGACGGTCCGTTTCCACTCCCTGCTCATCGAACCGGACGTGCAGATCTCCCGCATCCGGCTCTCGGACAAGACGTCACGCCTTCACCCACGGCGGGCTGCGGCCACGTTAGCCAGACGCACGAGGCCGAAGCGCTCGTACAGCTCAGGGTCGTGATAGGCTCCCTCGCGCTTTCGTCTGGTCTTGTGCTTGGCCCGCAGCCACCGGCGCAACCGCACCACTGTGTAACTGTCGATAGCCCGATATGCCCT
>JBPPMC010000073.1:0-3723 GCA_051305835.1 Sphingobium sp. | reverse complement strand
GGTACGACCGCGAAGGGAAGTTGCAGGCTCAGCACGATCTGGCTGAAGATCAGCAGCTTCATCGCGCCGCTCGGCCCATAGATGATCGCAACCGCTACCGCAGGCACGATCGCGAGCAACCGCGTGCCGAGGCGACGGATCCAGGGCGCGATCTTGAACGCCATGAAGCCTTCCATCACGATCTGCCCAGCCAGCGTCGCGGTGATCGTGGAATTCTGTCCCGACGCCAGCAACGCGACCGCGAACAGGATGCTCGCCGCCGCCGCGCCCAATGTGGGTGACAGCAGGTCGTACGCCTGATGAATATCGGCAACTTCGGTCTGCCCGGTCGCATGGAAGGCAGATGCCGCCAGAATCAGGATCGCGGCATTGATGAAAAAGGCGAACCCCAGCGCGACCGTGCTGTCGATCGTTGCGAAGGTGATCGCCTCTCTCAACGCGCGCGGTGTCCGATCATAGCGACGGGTCTGGACGAGCGAGGAGTGCAGATACAGGTTATGCGGCATCACCGTCGCGCCCAATATGCCGATCGCGATATACAGCATGGCCGGATTGAGGGCGATCTCGGCTGTCGGCACGAAGCCGCGCGCGACGGCCGCAAAGTCCGGCTGCGACCAGAAAAGTTCGACGACGAAGCAGCCGGTGATAATGATCAGCAGCGCAACGACGAACGCCTCAAGCTGGCGGAAGCCGCGCTGATGCAGCAACAGGATGAGCAGCACATCCGCCGCCGTCACGCAGATGCCCAGCACCATCGGCATGCCGAACAGCAGTTGCAAGGCGATCGCCGTGCCCACCACTTCGGCAAGGTCGCACGCTACGATCGCAATCTCGCACATGATCCACAGCATGATGCGCGTGGCTCGCCCATAATGGGCGCGGCACGCCTGCGCCAGATCGAGACCCGTGACGATGCCCAGCTTTGCCGAGAGCGATTGCAGCAGCATGGCCATCAGGTTCGAAAGCAGGATGACCGACAGCAGCGTATATCCAAAAGCTGAGCCGCCCGCGATATCGGTAGCCCAGTTGCCAGGGTCCATATAGCCGACTGCCACCAGATATCCCGGCCCGGCAAAGGCGGCCAGCTTACGCCAGAAACCCCCTGCGCCGCGCGGCACGCTGATCGTGCGGTATGATTCGGGCAAACTGGGCGGATGCTCCGCCGCTGACGGATGCACCGCAATGTCGGCTACGGGCGGCGGCGGGGTCATGAACCGGCTCCTTGGTTCGCGGCTAGGGTCCGGCCGACGCTCAAATGCGACTTTCGCAGACGAAACAGGGGAAGGCATCGCATTTGCACGCATAACGACATAGATGCGCAACAGTTTCCCATAAAAATAATGGCTTAGGGCCGAAGTGCCATAACTGCGTCTTCGGCGTCATCTGAAGGGCCATATTCCAGTCGAAGAGTGGCAGACCGAGGCAGTTCGGCTGAGGGTGTGAAGCGTATGAGTGCCAGATCCCTTGACCATCGATCGGTCATTCCCATCGATAGATGCAATCAGCCCTTGCGCCGTGCGACGTTCCGCATGATTGATGGCTACGCGAATTGGGAGCATTTGGCTGGGGATGGCGGAACCGCGTTTTGACAAGCTGACGCAGCGCCAGAAGGACTGCCTTCGGCTCGTTGCGCAAGGCTACACGTCCAAGGAAATAGGCCGTGCCCTGGGCATCTCCTACTCGACCGTGGATAATCATCTCCTTGCTGCGACGCAGTTGCTGGAGGCCGACAGCCGCGCCGAAGCCGCACGGCTTTTCACTCTGAACGACACCGATGAGACTAGGCAGCAAATGCCTAGGCAGTCGCAAAGCCTTGCCCCATCGGCTGTTTCCCCCGATCCGGTGGATAAAGGAACGAGGGGCCGGTGGGACAAATTGTCCCGGCTGGTTCCTCCTATCGGGGGAAAAGAAAATGACCTGACAAAGGTGCAGACCTTATTCGCGATTTCGCGGATCACCTTCCTTTCGGTGCTGGCATTCATTGCCTGCATCATGATTATCAGGATGAGCATCGCCGCGCTCTCCTGACGCCCTGAATTACATAATTATACCATATAGCAACGCGTCACCCCGTGGCGTGAGGAGGCTTTTCATGACCTTTTTAACCAAAGCAGCCGGCCGCGTCATATCCAGCGATATGGTGTCTGTTTTCCATTCTACGGATAACGCATTGATGGCCAGCGCTCGTGCCACAGCTTCGCTGCTTGAAGGCACTGCCCAGTCAGGTCTTCACCCCCGCGCCAAGCAGAAACTGCTGGAATCCCTGAATGCAGGCATCGCAAAGATGCTGGAAGGCCGTCGCGAGATGGTGAGCGCCCACGCGCAGATGGTGGTCATTCACCGTCAGAGCAATATCGCGCCAGTCGGCTTTGGCTGCTGGGGCGCGCCAAGTGGCGCGATGATGCCCGGTGCAGATCACCGCACACCGCTGGCTGACCCCACCTCGTCCGAAGCCTGAAGCTCGACGACCTGCCCGCCACGTCTTGACCCTTTAACGCAGACTGTATTGGGTCAGGACGATGGTCGGTACTTTGTTCACTATCCTTCTTTTCGCGAGCTGCGGCTATGCGTTCTTCGCGGGTGGAAAAGACGGAAAATATATCTCCATCCTGATAATCGCGGCCGCATTGCTCAGCATTCCGGCGTCCTATCTCGATCGGGCATGGTCGCATACGCAGTTACCGGTGCTCGGCGTCGATCTCCTGCTGCTGTTTGCCCTGACCTTTTTTGCACTACGCAGCCGCCACTTCTGGCCGCTCTGGGTCACTGGCCTGCATCTGGCGAGTATCGCCACCCATCTCGCGACGATCGCCGCGCCTCAACACTTAAAACCCGTCCTCTACTTTGCCATGCAGTCTTTCTGGAGCCTGCCACTGCTGCTGGTCATGGTCGCAGGGATCATGCTGGACAGGCACGCGATGCGTATGGAGCAGATGCAAGAGACCGCTGGCGAGTGACACGCAGCACCCTCGAACGATGATTCCGCTAATTGCCAACTTGACTCCGGACGACGTGTAGGAGGATAAGAACATATAGCGAACATATGATCGAATCCCTCTCCTCCTTATCCGCGTTGAAGCGCAGGATCGCCAAGATCGGGCAAGAGCGGCCTACCGAATCGCATGCGTTCAGACCTACCGGACATGAGCGCATAGACCAGGCGATCGGCGGAGGCGTAGCGCAGGGTTGCCTGCATGAACTGTTCGCCACCGACCCGGAGGATTCCGGCAGCGCCACAGGCTTTGCGGCGATGATCGCGATGCTGCTGGGCGGCGATATCATATGGCTGCGGCAGGAAGCGGCGCAGAAGTCGAGTGGCAGGCTGCATGCCGCTGGCCTTGTCGACCTTGGTCTTGATCCTTCGCGGCTTTTGCTCGGTCTGTTGCCCGATCCCCCTTCCGTCTTGCGCGCCGCTGCCGATGTCGTCCGCTGCCCCGAAGTCGGTGTCGCGGTCGTCGAATTATGGCGGCGACCCCCTGCCCTCGATCTGACCGCCAGCCGCCGCCTTGCGCTTGCCGCCGAAGCATCGGGAGTCACGGTGCTGCTGCTACGCATCGATGCCGAACCGACGCCGAGCGCCGCCAGGACAAGATGGGCCGTGCGTTCGGCGGCATCGGCCCCGCTGGAGGCCAATGCGCCGGGATATCCGACACTGGAAATCGAATTATTGCGCCAGCGCGGCCGTCCTGCGGGCGGATGCTGGCAAGTGGAGTGGGATCGTGA
>JBPPMC010000072.1:0-12667 GCA_051305835.1 Sphingobium sp. | reverse complement strand
GCTCGTGCAGAGAGACCATCGTCAACAACGGTAAGGGACATCCTTTTGACCGAACCATCTGCCACGCTCATTCTCTTTGGTGCTACCGGCGATCTTGCCCACCGGATGCTGTTCCCCTCGCTCTATAATCTACTCGGCGACGATCTGCTCCCGCCCGACTTCCTGATCGCTGCATCTGGCCGGACCGCGCTCGACGACGCAGGGTTCCGTAAAGACGTGGACGCCGCTCTCCGCAAGTTCCTGCCAGCGGACCGCTACGACAAGGCGCTCACGAAGCGTTTGCTGGACATCATTATATACTGTCCTGTCGAAGCCGGTAATGCCGAACAGTTCAACGCCTTGGCTGACAGAGTACGCGACAGGCTGGACGGCGGGATATCGGTATATTTATCGACGCCCCCGTCTCTATTTGCGCCAACGGCACAGGGGCTGGCCGATGCCGGACTGGTCGGTCCCAAGACGCGGATCGCCATGGAGAAGCCAATCGGCAAGGATCTGGCCTCTTCAAAGGACGTGAATGACGGCATCGGCGCCCTGTTCGACGAGCAGTCTATCTTCCGCGTCGATCATTATCTGGGCAAGGAAACCGTTCAGAACCTGATGGCCCTCCGGTTCGGCAATATGTTGTTCGAGCCATTGTGGAACGCCACAGCCATCGACCATGTGCAGATCACCGTAGGCGAGACCGTGGGGCTGGAAGGCCGCGTCTCCTATTATGACGGCGTCGGCGCACTGCGTGACATGGTGCAGAACCATGTGCTGCAGATTCTTTCGATCATCGCGATGGAACCCCCTGCCCGGCTCGATTCAACGTCGGTCCGCGATGAGAAGGTGAAGGTTCTCCGCTCATTGCGGCCCATGGATGGCGAAACGGTAAAGCTGTACAGCGTACGCGGGCAATATACGCCGGGAGCCGTGGCAGGCGAGATCGTGACGGGCTATGCCGACGAATTGGGCAAGCCTTCGGACACCGAGACGTTCGTCGCGTTGAAGGCGCATATCGACAACTGGCGCTGGACGGGTGTGCCCTTCTACCTGCGCACCGGCAAGCGCATGCCCACGCGGCATTCCGAAATCATGATCCAGTTCAAACCAGTGTCGCACAGCATCTTCGGCAAGCGCGGACATGGCACAGGGCTGGAGCCGAATACTTTGATCATAAGGTTGCAGCCGGAGGAGAATATCCGGCTTCTTATCATGGCGAAAGAACCCGGCCTCGATCGGGGCGGCGTGAAGCTGCAGGAAGTCGGCCTCGACGTGTCCCTGGCTCACGCGTTCGAAGGACAACGGCGGCGGATCGCCTATGAGCGGTTGTTGCTTGATCTGCTGGAGGGCGACCCGACACTTTTCGTCAGGCGCGACGAAGTGGAAGCGCAATGGGTATGGATCGATTCGATCATCGATGGCTGGAAAGAGGCAGGCACCAAAGCGGTTCCCTATGCTTCCGGGAACTGGGGGCCATCCTCGGCCATTGCCCTGATCGAACGCGATGGAGCAAGCTGGCATGACTGATCTGCACCCCACCATCGCCGCAGTGACGGAGCGCATCATAAAGCGCAGTGCGCCACGGCGGCAGAAATACCTCGATCTGATCCAGCGCGGCCGGGATGCTGGCACGAATCGCGCGCAGCTCTCCTGCGGTAATTTGGCCCACGGCTTTGCGGCATCGGACGAGGACAAGCCCGCGATTCGGTCGGGCGCAGCCGTAAACATCGGCATCGTTACGTCATATAATGACATGCTGTCCGCGCATCAGCCCTATGGCCGCTATCCCGAGGCCATCAAGATCGCCGCGCGGGAAGTGGGCGCTACGGCTCAGGTTGCGGGAGGCGTGCCTGCCATGTGCGATGGCGTAACGCAGGGACAGGCGGGCATGGACCTGTCGCTGTTCAGCCGCGACACCATAGCGCTGGCAACGGCTGTGTCGCTGAGCCATGCGATGTTCGAAGGCGTGCTGCTGCTGGGCATTTGCGACAAGATCGTGCCGGGGCTGCTGATCGGTGCACTCCGGTTTGGGCATTTGCCGACGATCCTTGTGCCCGGTGGGCCGATGCCATCAGGCCTCGCTAATAAAGAGAAGGTCCGCATCCGCCAGCTTTATGCCGAGGGTAAGGTCGGCAAGGCGGAACTGCTGGAGGCCGAATCAGCAAGCTATCATGGTGCGGGCACCTGCACCTTCTATGGCACCGCCAACAGCAACCAGATGATGATGGAGATTATGGGGCTGCATATGCCCAATGCCGCCTTCATCAATCCGGGCACGAAGCTGCGCGGAGAACTGACGCGGGCGGCGACTCATCGCGTGGCGAGCATCGGATGGGACGGCGAAGATTACCGTCCACTTGGCGAGTGCGTCGATGAGAAGGCCATCGTCAATGCCATCATTGGGCTGCTGGCGACTGGCGGATCGACCAATCATGCGATCCATTTACCCGCCATTGCACGCGCGGCTGGGATCAGCATCGACTGGACCGACTTCGCCGAACTGTCCGATGTCATCCCGCTGTTGGCGCGCGTCTATCCCAATGGGGCGGGCGACGTGAACAACTTCCAGGCGGCAGGCGGCATGGCGTGGATCATCTCGCAATTGCTCGACAATGGCCTGCTGCATCGTGACATCCGCACGGTCGCGCGGAAGGATCTTACCGATTACGGTAAGGAGCCAGTGCTGGAGAATGACGCGCTGGTATGGAAGGATGGCCCTTCCGTCTCGCGCGACGATACGATGCTGCGGCCGGTGTCCGATCCTTTCAGCCCGGATGGCGGCATGCGGCTGCTCGCGGGCAATCTGGGGCGCTGCATCATCAAGACCAGCGCCGTGGACCCCGACCGCTGGACCATCGAAGCGCCCGCGCGCGTGTTCCATACACAGGACGATGTGCTTCGCGCTTTCAAAGCGGGCGAACTGGAGCGCGATGTGATTGTCGTTGTGCGATTCCAGGGGCCGAAGGCTAACGGGATGCCCGAACTGCACAAGCTCACACCTGCTCTGGGCGTCCTGCAGGATCGCGGCTTCAGAGTCGCGCTGTTGACCGATGGCCGCATGTCCGGCGCATCGGGCAAGGTTCCGGCAGCAATCCACTTGTCGCCCGAGGCATTGGGTGGCGGTCCAATCGGCAAGCTGCGTGATGGAGACATGGTGCGGATCTGCGCCGAAACCGGCACCGTAGAAGCACTGGTCGATGCGGCGGAATGGGAAGCACGGGAAGCGCCCGCCCCGCCGCCGCCGCCCTACGACACCGGACGAGAGCTGTTCGCGCTGTTCCGTGAACATAGCGACTTGGCCGAGGCGGGCGCATCGCCCATCCTCGCTGCAATGGAAGCGGAAATCTGAACGATGACATCCATCATAGCGGCCGATATCGGCGGCACGAATGCGCGGTTTGCAATTGCGACCATCGGTACGGACGGTGTTCCAACGCTGGGAACCGTCCGCAAATATAAGGTAGAGGATTTCCCCAGCCTGCAAGCGTGTTGGAGCGCATTCGCGCGTGACGAGCCGCAACCGCTGCCCCGCGCTGCATCTATCGCTTTTGCTACCGCGATCGGCCGCGAAGTCATCAAGCTGACCAACAGTAATTGGGTGGTCCGGCCTGACACGCTGAAGGCTGACCTGGATCTCGACACGCTGAAGCTGGTGAATGATTTCGAAGCGGTGGCGCATGCGGTGTCGAAACTTCCTGCCGCCAATCTGGAGCTTTTACTGGGGCCGAACCAGCCGCTGCCTCGCAACGGGTCAGTCACGATCCTTGGCCCCGGCACTGGCTTGGGCGTCGCGATGATCGCCTTTGTCGATGGAACCCCGCACATCGTCGCCACGGAAGGCGGCCACATTGATTTCGCGCCTCTGGATGTGCTGGAGGGACGAGTCGTCGATTATCTTCGCGACAAGTTCCTGCGCGTATCCGCGGAACGCGTGGTCTCCGGGCCTGGTCTCAATAACCTTTACAAGGCGATGGCGACGATCGGCCACGAACGCGTCACCTTGATGAACGATGCTGAGTTGTGGCAGGCTGCACTGGAAAACGAGGACGCGTTCGCCCGCACGACTTTGGAACGCTTTTGTCTGTGCTACGGTGCTGTCGCGGGCGATTTGGCGCTTGCCCACGGCGCACATACCGTCGTGCTCGCGGGCGGGCTGACCCAGCGCATGAAAGCGATCCTGCCAAACAGTGGGTTTCACACGCGCTTCACCGCCAAGGGCCGGTTTCAGGGATTGATGGAGAATATCCCGGTTCGCCTGGCGCTGCATGATGAAATCGGATTATTTGGGGCCGCCGCAGCCTATCGAGGAGAATGAAATGACGTTGACCGTAGATCAGGTGATGGAACTCGCACCTGTCATTCCCGTGCTGGTAATCGACCGCATTGAAGACGCTGCGCCCATCGCGGAAGCACTGGTCAAAGGCGGGCTGCGCGCTCTGGAAGTGACGATGCGCACGCCCATTGCTCTGGACGTGATGCGCGAAATGGCCAAGGTGCCGGGCGCCGTGGTGGGTGCAGGAACGGTGCTGAACCCCGCCCAACTGGATCAGGCGCTAGAAGCGGGCGCTCAGTTCATCGTCAGCCCTGGCCTGACGGACCCTCTGGGCAAAGCGGCGATCGCAAATGGCGTAGCGTTTCTGCCTGGAACGGCGACCGCCGCGGATATCATGCGCGGCATGGACCTGGGGCTGTCGCGCTTCAAGTTTTTCCCGGCGGAGACTTCGGGCGGCCTGCCTGCGCTGAAGGCACTGGCTGCGCCATTTCACACCGCGCGCTTTTGCCCGACCGGCGGCATCAAATTTGAGACCGCAGGCAACTGGCTGGCCGAAAGCGCCGTCAAATGTGTGGGCGGAAGCTGGCTCGTGCCCAAGGGACCAGTCGATGCACACCGCATCGAAGAACTGGCGCGGGCGGCTTCTTCACTGCGGGGTTGAACCGGACGCGTTGGTCGCGGGAATGGTCTCATTCTCAGCCACCAACGCGTCGCCGCCCAACGCGCGGTACAACGTCACCAGATTGCTGGCGCCCACCAACTGCGTTGCGACATAGCCGCGCTGTGCCGAATAGAGCGAGCGTTGCGCATCCAGGCTGGACAGAAACGTATCGATACCGCCGCGATAGCGTTGTTCGGTCAGATTGAACGTATCCTGCGCCGCTTCTACCGAGGCGCGATCGGCGCGTAGTTGCTCGGTGATCGTGCCACGCCGGGCGAGGCCATCCGAAACTTCACGGAACGCGGCTTGAATGGCCTTCTCATAAGTTGCCAGAGCCGCATCACGTTGCGCCTTGCTCTGCTGGACGCCCGCCCGAAGGCCGCCAGCGCTAAAGATCGAATAGCTGGCGTCCGCGCCGACCGAGTAATTAAAGGCTCCGCCCGTAAACAACGACGACAAGGCAGTGCTGGCCAATCCTGCCAAGCCGGTCAAAGACAGTCGGGGGAACAGAGCCGCACGCGCAGCGCCAATCTCGGCGTTTGCTGCGCGTAGCTCATACTCCGCCTGAACCACGTCAGGCCGACGCAACAGGATGCCCGAATCGACGCCAGCCGGAATTTCGCGCACACTTCTCGCCACATCCTCGATCCGCGAAGGCAAAAGCGCCGTATCCATGGGTGCGCCAACCAGAAGCTGTAGCGCGTTGACATCCTGTGCCAGCGCCGTGCGCTGTTCCGCAAGATCGGATTGCGCCGTGGCGAGTATCTGCTCCGCCTGCCGAAGATCCGTGCGCGGCGCAATTCCGCCCTCCAGCCGCAGCCGGGTCAGTTTCACACTACGCTCGGCGCTGGCGGCAGTATCCTGCGCAATTTTTAGGAGGCTCTGATCGGCGGCATAGGTAAGCCATGCATCCGCAATGTCCCCGACGAGCGTCAACCGGGTTGCACGGGCCGCAGCTTCGGTCGCGAAATAGCGCTGCAATGCTGCGTCCGATAGTGACCGCAGTCGCCCAAACAGGTCCAGCTCGAACGCCGTCGTTCCGACATCGGCCGTGTAACGGCTGCTCGACGTGGAAAAGCCATTGCCGCTCCCCTGCCCGCTATTTCCGCTATCCGAATAGGTGTAGCCGGCACTGGCATTCACCTGCGGAAAGATATCCGCCCGGTTGATGCGATACTGCGCGCGCGCAGACGCGATGTTCGCTGCTGCGACGCGAATATCGCGATTATTGGCCAGCGCCTGCTCGATGATCCGCTGGAGCCGGGTATCTACAAAAATGTCGCGATAAGACAGCATCGGCAGCGCTGCTTCCGACTGCTTCAGATAAGCGTCACCTACCGGCCAGGACGGCGGCACCGGTTCGGCTGGCCGCACATATTTCGGTGACATGCTGCAACCGGCACTAAGAGCAATCAGAAGAAGGGCGAAGCGCTTCATGCCGCGGCCTCCGGCGTGGAGGACGTATCACGCTTTTTCCTGCGCCAGTTCTTAAATGCGTCACGGGACGTGCGTCGGACGAGAACAAAGAACAGAGGGATATAGAAAATCGCCAGGATCGTAGCCGTCAGCATGCCGCCGATCACGGCTGTGCCGATCGCAATACGGCTGTTCGCGCCCGCTCCAGTAGAGATTGCGAGCGGCAACACGCCGAAAATGAAGGCCAGACTCGTCATCAGGATCGGGCGTAGTCGCAGACGCGCTGCCTCCAGAGCCGCATCGATGACGCGCTTGCCCTGTTTTTCGGCGCGCTCGGCGAACTCGATCACCAGAATGGCGTTCTTGGCCGCAAGACCCATCGTCGTCAGCAAGCCGATCTGGAGATAGACGTCATTCTCCAGCCCCCGGAGTGTCACGGCAAATACCGCACCAACAAGACCCAGAGGGATTACGAGCAGAACAGCAATTGGAATGGTCCAGCTTTCGTAAAGGGCTGCAAGGCACAGGAATACGACCAACAACGACAATCCATACAGCAAAGGCGCCTGCCCGGACGAAAGACGTTCCTGAAACGAAAGGCCCGCCCATGCGATAGTGGTGCCTGGAATTTTCGATGCCAACTCCGCAATCCGGTCCATCGCCGCGCCTGAACTGGTGCCCGGCGCCGCCTGTCCCTGAAATTCAAAAGCCGGGATCCCTTCGAAGCGCGACAAAGTTGTCGGCGCAGTCGACCAGGATGTGCGAGCGAACGAGGAGAATGGGGCCATTTGGCCATCCGACGTTCGGACGAACCAGCGATTTATGTCGGCGGGAGACGACCGAAACGGCGCATCGCCCTGCACATAGACGCGCTTCACACGCCCCCGATCCACGAAGTCGTTAACGTAACGCCCGCCCCAAGCCGTCGCGAGCGTGCTGTTCACGTCCGCCTGCTCCAACCCCAGCGTAGCGAGCTTCGCTTGGTCGATGTCGACCTTCAAGGTGGCGACATCAGGCAGCTCTGTCAGGCGCACGGCACGCAATAGCGGATCGCGGTTAGCTTCCGCCAACAGCCTGTCGCGTGCGGCCAGAAACTCTTCGCGGGGCATGCCGCTGGAGTTCTGAAATTCCATCGTGAAGCCATTCGATTGACCCAGGCCCCGGATGGCGGGGGGAACAAGCGCAAACACGCGAGCGTCACGGATATTGGAGAAGGCCGCGGAGGCTCGGCCGACGATGGCATCCGCCGTATTCTCTTTTCCGGGCCGCTCGGCCCAATCGACAAAGTTCAAAAAACCCTGACCGGTGTTCTGACCGGTCGCACCACCACCGCCGCCACCCGCGACGGTGAAAAGAACAGAGACGTTCTTCCCTTCGTTCTGGATGAAATAGTTTTCCACCTGCCTCTGCACCTGCGTCGTGCGGCCCTGCGTCGCACCTGCCGGCAATTGAAACTGAATGATGGCTGCGCCCTGATCTTCGGTCGGCAGAAAACTGGTGGGCAAACGCACGAATAGCAGGATCAGCAAGGCAACGACCACGGCATAAATGGCAAGGAACAGCCATTTTCGATCGATCACCCTTGTCACCGCATGAACATATTTGTCCGTGCCCTGTTCGAAACCATGATTAAACTTGTTCCGCGCGCGCTCCATAAAAGACGCTCCGCGCGGAAAGCGTCTAGCCAGCATGCCCTGCCCCGCACCAGGCTCCTTCGACTTCTGCTTAAGCAATGTCGCGGTCAATGCAGGACTTAAAATCAGAGCCACTAACACCGAAAGGATCATGGCTGATACGATCGTAAGCGAAAACTGGCGATAAATAACGCCCGTCGATCCGCCAAAGAAGGCCATGGGAATGAACACCGCCGATAGCACCACCGCAATGGCGATCAGCGCGACCTGAATTTCCGCCATCGACTGAATAGTCGCTTCCTTGGGGGTCATGTCGGGATTTTCGTGGAGCAATCGCTCCACATTTTCCACGACCACGATCGCGTCATCGACAAGCAAGCCGATCGCCAGCACGAGTCCAAACAGCGTCATGGTGTTGATGGAGAAGCCAGCGGCATAAAAGATCGCGAACGTACCCAGCAAGACGACCGGCACTGCAATCGTCGGGATAAGTGTCGCGCGCCAGTTCTGCAGGAACACAAACATCACGATCACCACCAGAATGATCGCCTCGATCAGCGTTTTTACCACTTCCTCGATCGATAGCCTGATGAAGGCAGTGGTATCATTGGCGTATGCAAACTTATAGCCCGAGGGGAAGTTGCGGGAGGCCTTCTCCACTTCGGCCTTGACCAGTTCCGACGTTGCAAGAGCGTCCGCACCTGGCGCCACCGAAATGGAAAGCCCGGCGCCGGGGTGCGCATTGATACGGCTGACGGCGGCATAGCTTTCCGCGCCAAGTTCGATACGCGCCACATCGGACAGTCGGACAATGGCTCCATTGGGATCCGTCTTCAGAATGATCGCCTTGAACTGATCGGGCGTCTGCAAACGTGACTGTGCGGTAACAGTTGCATTGAGCATCTGCGTCAGTGGCTGGGGCTGACCGCCAATTTCACCGGCAGCAACTTCGGTGTTCTGGTTCTGGATCGCGGTGATGACGTCGCCGGGAATAAGCGAAACGCCTGCCATCTTGTCCGGATCAAGCCAGATGCGCATCGCATATTGCGACCCGAACACGTTGGTTTCGCCTACGCCGGGGGTGCGGGCCAGAATATCCTGCAGGTTCGAAACCAGATAATCCGACAAATCCTGGTTGGTACTGCGATTCGTCTCGTCATAGAGGCCGACGATCATCAGAAAATCCGGGTTGGACTTGGTAACGCGCAAACCCTGTTGCTGCACCTGCTGCGGCAAACGCGAGATCGCCTGCTGAACCTGATTTTGAACCTGCACCTGAGCAATGTCAGGATCGGTGCCCTTTTCGAAGGTCGCGCTGATAGTGACCTGTCCACGAGAACTCGACGACGAATTGAAGTATAGCAGCCCGTCGATGCCCGTCAGTTGCTGCTCGATGATCTGGGTGACACTGTTCTGGATCGTTTCAGCCGATGCGCCCGGATAGGTCGCCCGAATATTCACCTGCGGCGGCGCCACGTCGGGATATTGCGCGATCGGCAGGCCGTAAATCGCACCCGTTCCCAGCAGCATCACGATGATTGCAATGACCCACGCGAAGATGGGTCTTTCGATGAATATTCTCGACATGAACCGATCAGCCGCCGTTGTTCTGACCGGAAGGCTTGGACGCCCCCTGCGGAGGCGGGACGACGCGCTGCGGGCTTTCCGCCGCGACCGGGCGGATTGCGCCGTTCGGCTTTACGTTCGCAAGCCCTTGCGTGATGACCTTTTCCCCAGGCTTCAGCCCCTTGGTAATGACCCAGTAAGCGCCTTGTGTCCTTTCCGCCGTCACCGAACGCTGAATGGCCTTGTTGCCCGGCCCGACGATGAAGACGCTGGCCGCACCCCTGGCTGTCCGGGCGAGCGCGGCTTGCGGCACAAGGATTGCCCGCGTGTCGACAGACTGCGCGAACTTGGCGCGAACGAACATACCGGGCAGCAGCAAGCCGTCGGGATTGGCAAAGCTCGCGCGCAGCGTAACAGTACCCGTGCTGGCATTCACCATAACTTCCGAAAACTGCACCGTTCCTGTCTGCGCATATTCCGTGCCATCCTCCAGCATCAGCTTGACCGAGGCACTTGATGGCGTGGCGCCCTGCTGCGAAAGAGAGCGGCGCAGCGCCAGCAGATCCGCGCTGGACTGCTGTATATCCACAAAGATCGGATCGAGCCGCTGAATAACCGTTAGCGGATCAGTCTGATTGCTCGTGACGAGTGCGCCCTCCGTAAACAGGGATCGCCCGATGCGCCCGGAAATCGGCGCAGGAACGCTAGTGAAGCGCAAATTGATCCGCGCCGTCTCCAGTTGCGCGCGGCCTTGTGCAACAGCAGCAGCAGCCTGTCGCGCCTGTGCCGCGGCATCGGTGTAATCCTGTTTGCTCACGGCTTCGGACTGGGCAAGCGGACGATAGCGTTCGGCGCGTATGCGAGTTGCTTCCGCGTTCGCCTGCGCGCTTGTCAGATTGGCTTGCGCCTCGTTTGCGGTCGCCCGGTATAGTCTTGGATCTATCTCGTAGAGGGTTTGCCCTGCACGAACCGACGAACCTTCAGTGAAGAAGCGCTTTCGAATGATCCCGCTCACCTGCGGCCGGACTTCAGACATCTGATAAGCAGCGACGCGGCCTGTCAATTCCACCGTCAGGGGCACGCTCGTTTGCTGTGCAAGGACGAAGCCAACCTGCGGGACTGGCTGCATCTCTTTTTCGGCGTCGCCTTTTCCACACCCGGACAGCGGTAATGCAAAGAGTAACGCCGCAAGTGCTGCACGGGCGACTTCAGGGCGATCATATTTATAGCTCAAGGCGTATGTTGCTCGCTAAAAAGGACAATGTTGCTCTGGATGAAGCCGCGTGATGCTGCAACCATATCGATGGCAGTCGTTACACTTTATTACATGCTCCGTTTAACGGAAATCACGCTCTTTTCCCCTATCACGTGAAAGGTGCTGATAACTCATTCACGGGCCTCTGGACGCAATCGACTGGCGATAATCATTAACACGTTCTATCGGCATCGCAGTTGATGAAGACGTTAGATGGAAATTTCGTGACTGAACGCAATCAATCCCCCGCTTTTGCAAACGAGGGTCCCGCTATCCCGGACGCGATGGATGCGACGCTGCCGCCAAGTTCGAAGCTGGTGCCGAAGAAACCCCTAATCATGCGATTCGGAAAATGGATGCAGCCCAGAACCAATCGCTGGATCGCTAATTCCGCGACGTTGGGCGATCCTCCGGTCTATGACACTTCGGAATTTCCGTGGGTCAAGGAACTCGAGTCTCATTGGGAGACCATTCGCGGTGAGGCAGAAGCCGCGTTGCAGGATCTGGATAAAGTCCCGCCGCTGGCGACCATCTCGCCCGATCATCGCCGGATCGCGCCGGCGGGGCGCTGGCGATCCTTCTTCCTGATCGGCTATCGATATCGCGATGACGCCAATTGCGCGAAATGTCCAAAAACGACGGAGATCATCGAACGGATACCGGGTTTGAATTCGGCGTTCTTTTCGGTGCTGGTGCCGGGCACGCATATTCCACCACATACCGGCGTCACCAAAGCGTTTCTCACCTGTCATCTGGGCATACAGGTTCCGCGCGAAAAGGAGAAATGCCGCATGCGGGTGGTGGATCAGTGGGTACACTGGACCGAAGGCAAAGCCCTGATCTTTGACGACTGTTATGATCATGAAGTGCGGAACGACACCGACGAGACGCGCATCGTCCTGCTCATCCAATTCAAGCGGCCAGTGGGCATCATTGGCAAAGTCGTGGGCAATCTTTTTCTGGAAGGCGTCCGTCGCTCCCGCTTCGTACAAGACGCGCGCAAAGGTATCGCGCAATGGTCGGCAGAACGTGTGGGCCAGTAGGACGGCGAAGATCAGCAGATAGGCAGGTCACCTCCACCGAAAGCGGACGAGGCCCGTTGCAATAGCCATCGCCAGCAGCTTAATATTCAGCAAACTGGCGATAAATCGCGTGACTTTGCAACTCTGATCCGCTAACGGCGCGTCACCGGACCTTCGGGTCCGTCCGTCCGAGACAGTTGGTGAGGGGGATTTGCCTCTCTTAATGTCCAGCCTAGACGGGGAAAAGTTCTTGCCGGATGCCTTGCGCATCCCGGGTCTGCCCTTGTTCGCATCATACGAACGATACGGTCGGCAACCTCTCCCCTTCGGACCTGATACCCCGCTTGCCGGCGCGTGCGCTGGCTATGCGGATTTTGCCGTATTCCGGGTTGTCCGGAATATATGAAGTGGAGAATGGCATGGATCGTAATCAAAAATCCGAAGTCGTCACCACGCTGAACGCTACTTTTGCCGAAATCGGTGTTGTCGTGGTTACACGCAACCTCGGTATGACCGTCGCCCAGTCGACGGATCTGCGGCAGAAAATGCGCGATGCCGGTGCGTCCTTCAAGGTTACGAAGAACCGCCTGGCCAAGATCGCGCTGAAAGACACGCAATACGAACAGATCAGCGATTTGCTGACCGGTCCGATTGCGCTGGCGACTTCGGCCGATCCGGTTGCTGCTGCAAAGATAGCAATCGAATTCGCCAAGACCAACGACAAGCTTGAGATCGTTGGCGGTGCGATGGGCAGCATGCTGCTCGATGCGGAAGGTGTCAAAGCCCTCGCATCGATGCCGTCTCTGGACGAACTGCGCGCGAAGATTATCGGGCTTATCCAAGCTCCGGCAACCA
>JBPPMC010000044.1:0-5134 GCA_051305835.1 Sphingobium sp. | reverse complement strand
GTTGGCTTTCACCGGAAAATTATAGGGCCGCCACGTCCACGCCTGGTCATTATGTTCCGGGCTGTCGACGATGATCGAGGGATCGGCCAGCGCCGGCTCGCCCATCCAGATCCAGATCAGATGATCCTTCTGCCGCCCGCAGGGGGCAATCCAAACGCGTAGGGTCGAAGTCCTGTTTCCAGCTTCAGCGGTGATGCGCATGTAGGCTCACATTAGCGGCATTTTCATTGCCATGTACCTCTAAAGGGAACATAATTATGTAATCCGCAGATAAGCCCGGATTCATCGTTCTGCCGAAGCTGGATGCTTCAATGCATCACTCCTAGTGCAGCGCGCAAGGATAAACCTAGCGTCTGAAACAGGAGAACGGTCATGGCAATAGCACATTCCAACGACACGGTGTCGTCAGTCGATAACGTGCCTGTACGCAGTATAGATATGCACGATGTTCGCATGGCTCTCACCCAAGGCTGGGAGGATTTCATCGTCAAGCGGGGCGACCTGGCATTTCTCGGGATAATCTACCCGGCAGTCATAGTTTTAGGCATGCTGTACGCTTATGAATTATCACTGATCCCCCTGATTTTCCCTCTGCTAGCGGGGTCGATCCTGCTTGGGCCGGCTGCCGCCACCGGCTTTTACGAGATAGCACGACGGCGAGAACTAGGTTTGGACGCCAGGTGGCGCCACTCTCTGGATGTTATTCGAGGCCCTGCCGCGCCTTCCTTGCTGGCCCTGACGTGCGTCCTGGCTTTTATATTCATCGCGTGGATCGCCACCGCCTGGTTCATCTACTCGATTACGGTGGGGCAGTTGGTTCCGCAGTCTGTCGAGGAGTTCATCATGCTCGCCTTCACTACGCCTGAAGGCTGGGCGATGATCATTGCGGGCAACGGTATCGGATTTGGATTTGCTGTTGTGGCATTGGGGATCTCCGTCGTGTCCTTCCCGATGCTCGTCGATCGGCCGGTAGGCTGGGACATTGCGTTGCGCACGTCTGTCCAGGTTGCGCTGGAGAATCCCTTCACGGTCGGAATGTGGGGATTGATTGTAGTTGGCTTGCTCATCCTGGGTTCCATTCCGCTGTTTGGAGGTCTGGGAATTGTTCTGCCTGTGCTGGGCTATGCAACTTGGCACCTGTACACCCGGGCGGTTGAACGCTGATCGTTTGGGGAAAGCCCCGCACTATGGACATGGCCGCCGCTGATTGGCCGCATAGCGGCGGCGGATTCCGCGGCAAAAAGGAGGATATTCAAGGCGATACCGCAATGTTTCGGGTCGCTTGGCTAGCTTCAACTTCGAAGCGAAAACGACGGGCATCGTGGGAACATCCCAAATTGTGGTAAAACGCTTGGCTTCTGCGACGGCCATCGTGAGTGCTGCCTCAACATCGGGAAGGTTTGTTCCCCATGTACGTGAGTGGTCCCCGTCGTTAGCTGAACAGCGAAATAGGTAGAGCGGCATCTCACGTCCTCCGCTGACCAGTAGTTATAAGTGTCGGACGTTCGGCTCGTACTAAACCTCCAGTGGAAGCTAGGTACGTGCAGCAATCCGAGACAGGCTGCTTTTTACCGATGTGACGAGTTATGAGACCCGTGCGCGGGTGGGTAGACAGCGCCATTAAATATTGATTCAGTAGGCTTCCCATGAGGAGAGTTGGACGTGGCACATCGTTCTATTGGCCAGGAGCGGTTTGGCTTTGCCCGGCGAGCGGTGGCCTCATCATCACTGGACGACCTTGGCAAGCTGATCGACTGGGCAGCGGTCGCTGCGGTTCTTGACCCGCTTATTCAGGGGCCAAAGGCGAACCTGCCTAGCCGCCGCTCGCGATGTTCAAAGCCCTGCTTCTTTCGATCTGGTATGACCTGTCTGATGCGAAGTTGCCTGAAGCGCTCGACGATCGGGCCCTCCCTCCGCCGCTTTTGCGGATTTTCGGCAATGAGGCGACACCCGGACGTACTGCGTTCGTCAGGTATCGCAGGTTGCTGGTCGCGCATAAGCTGGATCGGTCACTCTTTGACACCGTGACCACGCAGCTCAAATCAAAGGCCGTGATGGTCAAGACCGGGACACTGGTTGATGCCACGATCATTGCATCCGCCAGCGAGGACGATGATGATGCCGCTGGGTAAGATATAAGGGAAAGCGCGCGGTTCATGGGTTCAAGGCCCATGTTGGTGCCGATGCCGATACCGCCTTGGTCGAGGAAGTGTCGATCACCTCTGCCAATATCAATGATGGCAAAGCAGGCCGCGATAGGCGCTGCCTGACAACCCGGGCGAGGTGTTTGCTGACAGTGCCTATCGCGGCAATCATTTCCGCGACGCTGTCTTTGCAAAGGGCGGCGTGCCGCGGATCGTCGCTACTGGCGCATGGGGCCGCGACGAGCAGGAAACGCTTCGCAAGCTTCACGAATGGAACCAACCGATCTATCGCGTGCGTGGCCGGATCAAAAAGATCTTCGGGACATGGAAGCGCTCGTACGGCCTACGCCGAATGCGATGCCGAGGCCTCGCAAAAGCTGCCGTCCAAGTCCACCTCACCGCCATCGCTTACAATCTCAAGCGCACCATGAATATCCTCGCAACCAAGGCATACAATGGTTCACCGGTCATGGTCCCAGCGGCCGCCGAAGCGATCAACGCTAAAGCCGAAAATATATGCATTTTAAGACGCCTACACCGGCCTGGTGCTTGTGAGCCAGGTCTTGCAGACCGGAGGCTTTCATTGGCCCCGGGCGCACGATGGCGTGATGCGGCTGTCGGCATCGCAGGCGTCAGCCTTGTTCGAAGGGCTGCAATGGTCGAAAATGCACACGCCACGCACGCAGGTTCCGGTGACGACGCGATAGGTCGCACGCCGACCTTCCCGACGATGTCGCCGTGCTCAAGGCAATGGTCCTGGCGGGCCTCGAGCGTGAAGCTCGGATGCAGCATATCATCGACCAGATCACCCGCACGACATTCGGGAAACGGTCGGAAAAGCTGAGCGATGATCAGTTGGCGCTTGCCTTCGACGATCTCGACGTCGCCCGTGCGGAACTGGAGGCGCTTGGTGAGCAGGCGGCAGGCCAGAAGAAAGAACGGGCGCGAAGGGCAAGCGGGACAGCGCGGGCGTCGCTGCCCACGCACCTGACCCGCGTTGAGGAAGTGATCCTTCCAGACGAAAAGGAATGTCCTTGGCTCGCGGAGGCGCGCTGCACTGCATAGACAGCGACATATCGAGCCGGCTTGATGTCATCCCGGTCCAGTATCGCGTGATCGTGACGTCGCGTCCGAAAATGGCGTGCCGCGCATGCAGCGACGGCGTGTTCCAGGCGCCTGCGCCCAGGCATGTGGTGCCAGGCGGCCTGCCCACCGAGGCGCTGGTCGCCGATGTTCTGGTCAGGAAATATGCCGATCACATGCCCTTCTATCGGCAGGCACAGGCTGCGGCGTCAGGGCATCGAGATCGATAGGGGAACCATGTGCAACTGGGCGGGTCGAGCCGCCGCCTGGCTCGGCCGCCTGACCAGTCGGATGAAAGCTGACCTCCTATTGAGCGCAAGGCTGTTCGTTGATGAGACCACCGCCAAGGTCCTGGCACCCGGCACCGGCAAGGTGAAGACGGGGTATCTCTGGGCAATCGCGCGTGATGATGGGGCGCATGGCGGCACCGATCCACCGGCGGTCGTCTACACCTACATGCCGGGTCGCGGGAAAGTCTGGGCGGAAAAGCTGCTCGGGGATTTTACCGGCATCGTCCAGTGCGACGGCTATGGTGCCTACAAGCACATCGAGGCGGCGGATCGTAAGGGTGGTCCTGGAACACTCGCCTTCTGCTGGGCGCATGTCAGGCGTGGCTTCTTTGACGATGCCAAGGGCGGCAACGCCCCCGTCGCTGATGAGGCGTTAAGGCGGATAGCCAGCCTCTACAAGATCGAGGCCGGTATCCGAGGTTCCAGTGCCGAACACAGGTTGGCGATCCGCCAGGCGCAATCTGCTCCGATCATCGCTGGCATGCGCCCTTGGCTTGAGGAGATGCTGCCAAGGCTGCTCCGAAGCTCCAATACGGCCGAGGCCATCAAATACACCCTCAACCACTGGAAAGGCCTCGTTCGCTTCCTCGAGGATGGGCGGATCGAGCTGGACAACAACACCGTCGAGCGATCAATCAGGCCGCTTACGCTCCAGCGCAAAAATGCCCTGTTCACAGGTCATGATCTGGGGGCCGAAAACTGGGCGACCTTCGCAAGCCTCATCGAAACGTGCAAACTTGGCGGCATCAAACCTCAGGCCTACCTCACCGATGTCCTCACCCGTATCGTCCTACGCGGCGACGCAGATCCGATCGATGATCTGCTCCCCTATAACTGGGTCGAAAGCCGCGTCACCGCCAGCGCCGTCATCGAACAGGCCGCCTAACGCCTGCCAGTGGGGGTGATTTAGCGCTTACCCTGCAATGGGTGCGTCCGCCATTTCAGCAGCAATGGTGTGTTTGCCATCGCCCGCCAATCGATCAACGCATGTCCGTACCAAGAAATGGGTGCCAGCTTCGCGCGCAGCGCAGAAGAACTCATAGATGTCGTTTTCGCGATCGCCGATGTGGATCAGGCGCTGGCCTTCTCCCAGCAGAGCCGTGGAGGCGCGCATATTCTCCAACCAGCGGATACTTTCCTTGGCTTCGATCGGCACCCTCGTCGGATTTATATGACGCTTAAGTGCCGAGGTACCTTTGAATTTGCTGCGGGACCAGATTTGATCGCCGCCAAGCCGAGCGTGTCAACGGCGGTCAGATTCCAGGCCATCGGGGCGGAGTAAAAGCAGGCCACTGTGATGCGGGCCTGACGATATAAAGAGGGCCCCGATCGGGGCCCTCTTCATATCGTTGTCGTCATTGATCAGGTGGCGGTGATCTCGCCAGTGTCCGGGTCGACAACCTGGGTGGCCTGGTTTTTCTCCGCCCCGGCAGCACGGCGGCGGGCGGACTGCTTAAGCCGGTAGCTATCGCCGTTCATGGCCAGGATGCTGACGTGGTGCGTGAGCCGATCGAGCAGCGCGCCGGTGAGCCGCTCGGATCCCAGGACCTGCGTCCAGTCCTCGAACGGCAGGTTGGATGTGACGATCGTTGATCCCCGCTCATAGCGCTGCGAGAA
>JBPPMC010000040.1:0-7624 GCA_051305835.1 Sphingobium sp. | reverse complement strand
TGGAGAGTGAAACGGCGTATAAAATCGCCTTGCTCGGCAACGTCACCTGCGACGTGCTGGAGCCGTTCATGGCCGTCGCGAGCGCCAGCGCGGGCCTCCGGATCACACTCCGCTTCGGCGGGTTCGGCCAGTATTTTCAGGATTTACAAGGGGACGCCTGCCAGGGCTTTGACCCGCAGATCCTGTTCCTGATGCTCTCGCTGGAGATGCTGCGCCCGGATGCGGTGGGCGCCATCGCCGCGCGATCAGCGGAAGGGCGGATGCAGCTTCGTGACGAGATCGTCGGCGAAATACGCCAATGGATAGACGCTGCGGAGGCCGCGACAACCGCAACGCTGCTGATTGCCAACTTCCCTCCGCCGCCCTTTCCGGCCCTCGGCATCGCCGACGCGGCAGAGGCCTATGGCGAAGCGGCGTTCTACTATGATCTCAACCTTGCGCTGCTCAAGCTGGCGAGCGATCATTACCGGGTCCAGATCGTCGATCTTGCAGGCATCGTTGCCCGTATTGGCAGCGATCAGGCGCTGGACCGGCGCATGTTCCATTTCGCAAAGGTCGGCTGGACCGAACGGGCAATGGCAGAGATCGGGCGGGTGTTTGCGCGGCACCTGATCGCGGCGACGGGCCGCGCGCGCAAGTGCCTGGTGCTGGATGCCGACAACACATTATGGGGCGGCGTGCTGGGTGAGGATGGCCCGTGGGGCATACGGATCGATACGGGCGACCCGTCGGGCGAAGCGTTCCGGGCGTTCCAACGCAGGATCAAGGCGCTGAAGGACCGGGGCATCGTGCTCGCGCTGTGCAGCAAGAATAATCCTGCGGAAATCGACGCGCTGTTTCAGGAACGGCCCGACATGCCCTTGCAGGCGGAGGATTTCGCGGCGCGGTCCGTTGGCTGGAGCATGAAGAGCAAAGGCCTGATCGCGATAGCGCAGGAACTCAATATCGGCCTTGATGCACTGGTGTTCCTGGACGACAATCCGGCGGAAGTGGAGCAGGTGCGCGCGACGCTCCCGATGGTGGAGGCCGTGCTTCTGCCCGACGATGTCGCCTCTTATGAAGCATTGCTCGACCGGTTGCCCTGGTTTGAAAAGTCGCGGCTGACGGCGGAGGATGCGCAGAAGTCCGACCAATATGCGCAGGCTGCCGCGCGGCAGGAGGCGCTCGATGCATTACCGGAGGGGCATGGCTATCTGGAGGGCCTGGGCATTACGCTGGAGATTCACCGCGCCCGCACGAATGACCTGCCCCGGCTGCACCAGCTTTTCACCAAGACCAATCAGTTCAACGTCACCACGATCCGCTATTCGCCCGGCGAATTGGCGGAACTGGTGGAGGCTGACGATGTGCAGGTGGACGTTGCGTTCATGCACGACCGTTTCGGCGACATGGGCATGATCGCGGCAATCGTGACACGGCGGGAAGACGCCACATGCTGGCATATCGACAGCTTCGTGATGAGCTGCCGCGCCATGGGGCGGGGCGCGGAGATGGCGATATTGCATCGATTGCAGAAGCGCGCCGAGCGTGAGGGCGGCGCAGCGATCACGGCCGAATATCGCCCGACGCCGCGTAACGCGCCCGTTGCCACGCTGTTCGAGGATCATGGCTTCGCCGTCACCGGCCAGACGCCGGACGGCTATACGCAATATGCGTGGATAATGGGCAGCGGCCCTGCCGAAGCCTATTCCTGGATCAACCTGCGCGAGGATCAGGCAGCATGACAATTGAAGAGCGCGTACGCCTGCTGATGTCCGATGTGCTGGAGGTGCCGCCCGACCGGATATCGGGCGACGTGGATCGGGAAGCGCTGCCCGAATGGGATTCGCTTGCGCATCTGCGGCTGATCACGGCGCTGGAGGAGGAATTCGGCGTGCGTCCCTCCATGGCGCAGATTGGCAGCATCTACAGCATGGGCGACTTGGTAATGCTGGCGGAGCAGCGGTAATATGTTCGGCGCGGTGGCGTCCCTGCGCGGCTACCTGCGATACAAGGCCGCGATAAGCCCGCGCGCGCAGGTCGAATTTGGAAAGCAGCTATCCGTGGGGCCGAAGAGCCGGATCAGCTCGTTCGTTCGGGTGCAATTGGGCAGTGGGCCAGTGTCGATCGGGGCGAACACCGACATCGGGGTGTCCAGTTTCATCGGCGGCGGACCTGACGGCGTTCACATCGGTCGCGATTGTCTCATCAGCCCGCATACGCGGATTGGCGGCATAGCCTATGGCTTGCCCAAGGGCGTTGCCGCCACCAAGCCATCGTCAGGCACTGGCCCGATCCGCATCGGCGACAATGTGTGGATCGGCGCGGGGGCCATCGTGCTGGATCACGCCAATATCGGAAGTGGCGCGATCATCTCACCCAATTCAGTAGTGACGGACGACATTCCCGCCAATGCAATCGCGCAGGGCAATCCCGCGCGCGCGATCTTCATACGCCGCTAGGTGTGGCTCATCTTTCGTCGCCATAGATTGCAACATGGCGCGTACCATCGGCACGCGCCATGCCCCGGTACATGGCGGGCGTGTTGAACAGCCAGTGGCTCTGGCCGTCCGGGGCTGTCAGGATGACGCCCCCTACCCCGCCCATGTTCTTCAGTTCGGCAAACACCGCCTGCGCGGCCTGATCCAGCGTTTCACCCAAAAGGCGCACCCTCGCGGTGATTTCATGCGCGATGCCAATGCGGATGAAATACTCGCCCGCACCCGTCGCGGACACGGCGCAGGCGCGATCGTCGGCATAGGTGCCCGCGCCGATCAACGGCGTGTCCCCTACCCTGCCCCAGCGCTTGCCGGTGAGGCCGCCGGTGGACGTAGCCGCAGCGACATGACCTGCCGCATCGGTGGCGACGGCGCCGACCGTGCCATATTTCATATCGACGTCGAAATGCCCGCTCTTGCGGCTTTTCAATTCCTGAAGCTGGCGCAGCCGTTCGGGCGTAGCGAACCATTCGGGATCCACCTGTTCCAGTTGCTGCTCCACCGAAAAGGCGTCCGCCCCCTCCCCACTCAACAGCACATGCGGGCTGGATGTCATGACGGCGCGGGCGAGACTGACCGGGTTGCGCGTGCGCGTGGTGCGGGCGACCGCTCCGGCGGCGCGGGTGCTGCCATCCATGATCGCCGCGTCAAGTTCGTTATGGCCTTCATAGGTGAAGACCGACCCGCGACCCGCGTTGAAGTGCGGATCGTCCTCCAATACCCGTACGGCGGCTTCGACGGCATTGAGGGCCGTCCCGCCGCTCGCCAAGATTGCGGACCCTGCGTCCAAGGCAGATTGCAGGCCCGCGCGGCCCCGTGCGTCTTCATCCGGCGACAGATTATCGCGCGACATGCTGCCCGCGCCGCCGTGAATCATCAGCGTCCAGCCGGTGGTGGCAGTATCGGGCATGGTGGCGACTCCGGGGGTTGCGCGAAGCAATGTGAATGGGAGGCCCGTTCTTTAACGACGCCCGAAAAATCGGCAACCGGGCGCTGCTGTGCCACAGCCAAGATTCCGTAACGGCAGGTGCAAAAACGCTGTAAATCCGCCGTTTCCCAGGACTTGCGCTGCAACCGATAGGCTGCTCAAGGGTTCCGCGCCCTACGGCCAAGAATAGTATTATAAGAGGATCGCTCATGCTTTTTCGTTATTCGTCCGCTGCCTTGCTCGCCTCCACCACGGCGATTGCGGGCAGCATGATGCTCGCGCCAGCAGCCCTTGCCGGTGGTTTCTACCTGCAGGAACAGGCGCCGAAGGAGACGGGGCGCGCCCTGTCCGGCGGTGCCGCAGCGGCAGACGATCCGTCGGTCATCTATTTCAACCCGGCAGCGATCACGAATCTGCCCGGCATCCAGACATCGGTCGGCGGCGTACTGCTGTTCCCGGAGGCGCGGCAGAGCAATCGCGGATCGAACCGGACGGTGCCGACGCTCGCCACGCCAATTCCGGTGAATGGCGGAGATGGCGGCAATCCCTTCGACAGCGCGATCCCGATCCCCAGCTTCTATGCCTCCGCGCAGATGACCGACAAGTTGTGGCTGGGCCTGGGCGTTAATGCGCCCTTCGGCCTCAAGCTCGACTATGACAACGACTTCTTCGGCCGGTATGACTCGCTCTATACCAACCTCAAAACCTATAATATTCAGCCGAGTGCGGCTTACAAGATCACCGACAATCTGTCCGTCGGTGGCGGCGTGGACGTGCAGTATATCAAGGTGACGCTGACCAATGCGTTGCCCAATCTGTCGCCCTTGCAGGCGGACGGGTTTGCGCGGGTGAGCGGCGACGATTGGTCGGTCGGCTGGAACGCGGGTGTATTCTACACGACTGGCGACACCAATTTCGGGCTGCATTATCGCTCCAAGGTGACACATAATCTTCAGGGCACTTACGCCGTCTCGGGCCTTCAGGGGCCGCTGGCTGCGGGCAATGTAACGCTGGATGCAACTGCTCCGGTCGATCTGCCGGACATCGTGACCGCCAGCATCGCGCAAAAGCTGACGCCGCGGGACCGGCTGATGTTCACGGCGCGCTGGTATAACTGGTCGGTGTTCAAGAATATCACGATCGGCCCGGTCGGCGCAGCGCCTTCGGTCAAGGAACTGGAGTATAAGGACAGCTTCAGCGTGGCGCTGGGCGGCGAGCATGACCTGAACGAAAAGCTGACGCTGCGGGCAGGCGCGATGTACGACAAGACGCCGACGAACGAGGATTTCCTGACGACGCGCGTCCCCGATGGCGATCGATACTGGCTGACGGCGGGCGCGACGTATAATTTCTCACCCGCACTGGCGCTGAACCTGTCCTATGCGCATACCTTCGTTGAAAAGGCCGATATCGTCCGGCCTGACAGCTATTATACCGGCAGCCCGGCGGCAGTGACGGCTACGACGCTGGCGCAGACACGCGGTAATGCGGATCAGATTGCGGCGTCCTTCACGGCTCGCTTCTAAACGGCTATAGGGGCTCCAACACACGGAGCCCCTACATGTCAGAACATAATCCCGGCCTGCGCCCTTGGCGCGATATCGCGCGGCGCACGTCGCGGCAGATCATGGTCGGCAATGTCCCGGTCGGCGGCGGCGCGCCGGTAACCGTGCAGACGATGACGAATACCCTGACGCATGACATACGCGGCACGATCGACCAGATTCGCCGGTGCGAGGATGCGGGCGTGGATATTATCCGCGTGTCCTGCCCCGACGAAGAATCGACCGCTGCGCTGAAGCAGATCGTGCGGGCGGCGCGCGTGCCGATCGTGGCGGACATCCATTTCCACTATAAGCGTGCCCTTGAAGCAGCCGACGCGGGCGCTGCCTGCCTGCGCATCAATCCGGGCAATATCGGTTCCGCCGCCCGCGTGAAGGAAGTGGTGGATGCGGCGAAGGCGAATGGCTGCGCGATCCGAATCGGCGTGAATGGCGGCTCACTGGAGCGCGACCTGCTGGAGAAATATGGCGAGCCATGTCCCGAGGCGCTGGTCGAAAGCGCGCTCGACCATATCAAGCTGCTCCAGGATCAGGATTTCCACGAATATAAGGTCGCGGTGAAGGCAAGTGACGTGTTTCTGGCGGTCGCGGCCTATATGCAACTGGCCGATGCCGTCGATTGCCCGCTGCATCTGGGAATCACCGAAGCGGGTGGCCTGATCGGCGGCACGGTGAAGAGCGCCATCGGCATCGGCAATTTGCTGTGGGCGGGCGTGGGGGACACCATCCGCGTATCGCTCTCCGCCGAACCCGAAGAAGAAGTGCGCGTCGGCTATGAGATACTGAAATCGCTCGGCATACGGACGCGCGGTGTGCGGGTCGTTTCCTGCCCTAGCTGCGCACGGCAGGGTTTCGATGTGATCCGCACCGTGCAGGCACTGGAGGATCGACTGGCGCATATCTCAACGCCGCTGTCGCTCTCCGTGCTCGGCTGCGTCGTCAACGGTCCCGGTGAAGCGCGCGAGACTGACATCGGCATCACCGGTGGCGGCAATGGCAAGCATATGGTCTACTTGTCGGGCGTCACCGACCATCATGTGCAGGACGCGGACATGATCGAGCATATCGTGAAGCTGGTGGAGGCGAAGGCGGCTGAGATCGAGGCATTCACTACGGATGCCGGCACGGTGGACAGCGTCGCGGCGGAGTAAGCCTCGCTTCGACTCGCATAGCCATCATGCATAATCGCCCTGTCCCGCTGGCGCTGGCCTTTGCCGTGTGCTGCTTCGGCGTGGCCACTTTCTCGGCGATGGACGCCGTCATGAAGGGGCTGAGCCTTACCATTGGCGTTTACAACGCGCTGCTCTGGCGCGCCTTGGCGGGGACGCTTATCGGCATTTTCGGGATGCTGGCGTTGCGTAATCCGTGGCCTGCACGGCATGTTCTGCGTATTCACCTGCTGCGCGGCAGTGTCGTTTCGTTGATGGCGTTCTTCTTCTTTTATGCCCTCACAAAATTGCCGCTGGCGGAGGCGATCGCTTTGTCCTTCATTGCACCATTGATTGCGCTCTACCTTGCGGCACTGCTTTTGAAGGAGCGGATCGGGCCGAGCGCTATCATTGCATCGGTGCTGGGCTTGCTGGGTGTTGGCGTGATCCTTTCGGGGCGTTTGCGGGGCGATTATGATCCGCAGGCACTGCTGGGTGCGGCCGCCGTGCTGTTTTCCGCCATATTGTTCGCGTGGAATCTCATCATTCAGAAGCAGCAGGCCGGCGTCGCTTCCCCGGTCGAAGTGGCGTTCTTTCAACATCTGGTGATGCTCGTCATTTTTGCCGCCTTCGCGCCGTTTCTTGCTGTGGTGCCTGCCAAAGTTCACCTCCCAATGATATTCGGCGCGGCCTGCTTCGCATTCGTTTCGCTGATGTGCCTTAGCTGGGCCTATGCGCGGGCGGAGGCGCAGAGCCTGATCCCCGTCGAATATAGCGCCTTTATCTGGGCCGCGATCATGGGCTGGCTGTTCTTCGATGAGCGGCTGACCATCACCACTTTTGCCGGAACCGTGCTGATCGTCGCGGGGTGCCTGATCACCGCGCGGCGTGATCCCCAAACCATCGTTCATGTCGAAGGAAGTGTTAGTTGACCGTCACCGTTCGCACCGCCGCGCGCCAAGATATCGACCTGATCCACAGGTTCATCCTTGCGCTGGCGGACTATGAGAAGCTGTCCCACGAGGTGCGCACCAACAAGGATGTCTTGGCGCGGCATCTGTTCGGCGAGCGCCCCATGGCCGAAGTGCTGATCGCGGAGCAGGATGGCACGGGCATCGGCTTCGCGCTGTTCTTCCACAATTTCTCGACTTTCGAAGGGCGGCCAGGCATATATCTGGAAGACCTGTTCGTCGCTCCCGCAGCGCGCGGATCGGGCGCGGGCAAGGCGCTGCTCGCCAAACTGGCGCAACTCACGATCGAGCGGGAATGCGCGCGGCTTGAATGGTCGGTGCTCGACTGGAACACGCCCGCCATCGATTTCTATCGTGCGATCGGTGCCAAGCCCATGGATGGGTGGACAATTCAGCGGATGGACGGTGATGCACTCGTCGCACTTGCCGGTGCCTGACTATTGACGGGGAGTCGTGGTTAAGGGACAAGGGCGCGGGCAGAACATTTGAAGCACGAAACGGGGATTAGAGTGGCTAGCCGGGCATCGAAGCGCACGCC
>JBPPMC010000036.1:0-7100 GCA_051305835.1 Sphingobium sp. | reverse complement strand
CCTTGTACGGGTCGCCGGTCGCGCGAAGTGGACGGCCGCCAAGGCCAGGTCGCCACGGCTTCACCCAAGGGCGCACGCCGGATTCGAGTTTGTCGATGATCGCGTTTGTGATGGTGTCGGCGGGCGACGGTCTATCGGTGGTCTTTGCCACGGCACGTTCTCCTGATCTGGTAGAGGCGAGCCCGGAGCAGCGCCCTCCCCTCTGAAAGGCCGCCGTCCGGGCACAAAAGGAGGGGCGGCACTCCGCGAAGAGTGCCGCCCCCAGTCGCCTCGAACCGTGCAAGCGGGCGTCAGGCTGCCTCGCTCAAATCCTCCTGACCGTCATGTGTCGCGTCTTCGATGTCCGACTCGTCATCGCCATCATCGCCGAGATCGACATCATCGCCCTCGTCGATGAAGGTCGAGCGCAGCGCGATGGTCTCGGGCTTTTCGATGGCGTCGAAGCGCATGGCGTCAGGCAGCCAGGCCGCCGCCTTTTCGCGGATTTCGGCCTCGACGATCCCCTGTCCGTTGCAGAGCGAGGCGCAGGTTGCGGCAAGGTCGCTCTTCTTGGCGTCCTTGTAGCGCCCGCGCAGGATCGGCCCGCCGATGTCCTCGAGCGCGTCGAGCATGACATCCTTTTTGACGCGGCCGAAGAAGTTCTCGGCCGTGGGGCGCCACCAACGTTCGACCTGAATGTCGAGCGCGCGGCCAAGATGGTCGTGGAACCCGTTGGACCGTCCGCCCTCGGCAACATTCAGGCTCGGCTCCAGCGTGCGGGCGATCGAGAAAGCCACCCAACTGCCGCGGGCCTCGTCGTCGAGCGCACGAAAGGCGTCGAAACGTTCGGTCATGGTCTTGTGACCGGCCCATCTCGTATCGAGACGCTGGCGCTGGTCCTCGATGGTCTGCGACGCCATCGACCCTTCGTCACGGAAGCCGAAGATCGGGAATTGCGCCCCGCTGGACTTCAGCGTCGAGTGGTTGCGAACGTAGTTCTGCTCGAAGACGACATTCTGCGCCATCAGGAAGATGGTGAGGTCCAACGCCATCGCCGGATCGCTGGCGATGTGGGCGACGAGGATTTGCCGGCGCTGGGTCGCCAGCTCGTCGATCAGCGTAGCACTGAGCTTGGGTCCATGATCGATGTCGCCGACACCGTCGTCACCAATGCCACCGCCCGTCGCCTTGGGCGGAGCATTCGGATCGACGACGGGCTTCTCACTGAACATGCGGGTGTGAACGCGGGCTTCGCCATCACCACCGATATAGACGAACGTCCCGATCTGCGCCCGGACCGCCGGATCGATCTCGCGACGGGAATCCTCGATGCTTTCAAGCTCCCGTTCGATCTCGCCGAGGCGATCGTTCGCCACCTCGGCCTCCGGCGTCCCCTCGGCCAATTCGCCCTCAAGCTGTTCGACGAGTTGGTCATTCTCGGCCGAAAGCGCTTCGACGCGCGCGGTTTCCTCCTCGCTGAGCGGCCGTGCGGGCGCGTGAAACTCATGAAGCTGACGCTCGAGATCATAGGGAACGTGAGTGGCCGCGATCGGGGTTACGAACGCGAGGCCCTCGGCCTGCGCGAGCTCGGCTGCGGCCGCCTCGAGCTTTTTGCTGGCAAGATCTTCGAGAAGATCGACGTCAATCCAGTTCTCGTCCCCCTCGGCGGCAAAGAGATCACCCTCGATGCGGCCGCCTGCCGCGACATAGGCATCGCGACCGATGAACCGCGCCTTGGCATCGTTCGCCCTGATTGTGCCGTTGAGGATCGCACGCCGGATATTGTCGGGCTGATCGCCGTAATAGGAAGTGCTCATCTGTGCGAAGACGCGAGCCTGACGATCGATGTCGCCCGTTACGGCATAGGCCTGGGCGACACCCAGGGTGATTTCGCCAGCGGCGAGAGCCTGGAACACGCTCGGCGCAAGCTCGGCAAGCCGCACCCGCTGCTCGACGAAGCGGGTGGTGACCCCCTGTCGCTTGGCGACTTCCTCGGCGGTCATCCCCTTCTGAATGAGGAAGTTGAACGCGGTGCTTTCATCCGCCGGGTTCATCGGAACGCGCTGGAAGTTCTCGGTGAGGCTCGCCTCGACCGAATTGTCGTCGTCGGTCAGGACGAGGACGGGCACGACATGGTCGATGGGCAGCGTGCCCTGCTCGATCAGACTCTGGAGCGCGCGCAGTCGGCGCCCGCCCGCCTTGACGGTGAAATGGCCCGCTTTCTTGAGCGGGGTAACGATCAGGTTCTGCAACAAGCCTTGCGTTGCGATGCTGGCGGCGAGGGCGTCGATACCGGCCTCACGGCTGGATTTGCGGACATTGTCCTTCGACAGCGAGAGGTTCTTGACCTTGACGGACTGGATCATCTTTTGTCTCCATCTGGAACTGGCGCGCCGCCGCGACGGTCACGCGAGCCTGCTCATCAGGCCCACAAAGCCGAAGGCCCCCTCCCCTCTCTTGTACTGAGCGAGGAGAGAGGCCCTGGATGGTCAGGCGGTGATGCGCGCGATGACGGCAGCGGCACTCGCGACGGGGACGAACATGCGCGTCCTGTGCTGGATGATGTCGGTGAAGCAGCCGGCCGCCTTGAGTTCGGCAAGCCGCGTGTGCGGCCAATCGAGCAGTTCGAGGCGCTGCTGGCCGGCGACCAGGCTCCGCTTGAGCCGGTAAGCGCCAACCGATGATATATCGCCGGTCGTCATCACATGCTTTGCGGTGTCTTCGCCCGACACGGTGATGGCGGCGTTGATCCCGAAAGCGTCCGCGAGCTTCGACACCAGCGGTGCAGGAACGATCCGGCCGAGGAAAGACTGGCCATCATCAGTGTTAAGACGCCAAACCTGAACATGATCGTCGGGCAAGCGATCCCAAACCGGCAGGAGCAGGCCAGCGACCAGGTAGAGCGTACTGGTGCGGATCTTGTCCCGCATCTCCTCGACCTCGGCCTGCCACAATGCCGAGAATTCCTCCTCGCTGGTTTCTTCCCACATCGTTTCGAGCAGCAAATCCTGCCGCATCCGCTCGGAACGGGTCGGCCGAACCAGTTCGTAGCGACGAATGATCTCGCCATCGTCGTCGGTGAGCGAATAGGTGCTGCACCGGATCGCGGCCCTGCCGGACTTGCGATTGACGATCGGGCGCGCGTCATCGCCCAGGATATTCAGCGCGCGATCCAGCGGGAGCGGCTTGTAGCGCTCCTCCGTTTCGAGGCGCAGAATCTCGGTTTCGGCGCCACTGGTCTGGTCGCGCCGGATCACCGTGCGATCAAGAATCGTGATGCGCTCGGCATTGATGCTTTCGACGCCGACATCGAGCGTGCCGGCTTCGCGCGCCGCCTCGATCCGGGCCTCGGTCAGGCCGAGATATTCATCGAAGATCGCATTCTGCAGCGCGATGCGCAGCGCGAGAATGCGATTGAGCCAGCGCTGGATCGGCGGCAGCTCCTCCTTCAGCCCGCCGCCTTCGCCCTCGAGCTCAAGCCCGGTCAGTGTCTGGAACTCGCCAAGCGTGGTCGAGCGCAGCTTGCCGTCGGCCAGCAGGCGGAACCATGTCTCAAGGGATTCCTTGGCATAGTCGCTTTCGAGATTGTCCCGCGGGTCGAACAGACCTTGGCCGCCTGTCTGACGCTGGCCCCGTGTCAGGGCGCCCAGACTGTCGAGGCGGCGGGCGATCGTCGAGATGAAGCGCCGCTCGCCACGGCAGTCCGTCGATACCGGACGGAATAGCGGCGCGGTTGCCTGATGCGTGCGATGGGTGCGACCGAGTCCCTGGATGGCCGCGTCGGCGCGCCAACCGGGCTCGAGCAGATAGTGGTTGCGACGCGACTGGTTCTCGGCGGTGAGACTGGCGTGATAGCTGCGCCCGGTCCCGCCTGCATCGGAAAAGATCAGGATTTTCTTCTCGTTCCGCATGAAAGCGTCGGTCTCGGCAAGGTTTGTTCGAGGCGAACGGCTCTCGATGCGTTGGCGCCCGTGCGCGTCGATGACGATGCGTCGGCTGCGCCCCGTCACCTCGGCGACCGCATCGGTGCCGAAATGCCCGATGATATGATCAAGGGCAGACCCCACGATCGGCAGGGAGCAGAACCGTTCGACGAGATTGTCGCGCATCTCGAGCGCTTCCTGGCTGAAGATGGGACGCCCGTCCTCGTCGGACATCGGCTCGGAGCGCGTCTTGCCGGTTTCGTCGACGAAGGTCTTCATCTGTCGGACGGGAAAGGCGGCGGTCAGATAGGACATGACGAACTCTTTGGGTGAAAGCTCGATGTCCAGATTTGCCCGGTCCTCGGCATTCAGCGCGGCGAGTGCCCGGTTGAGCATCGCCTCGGACGTCGAAACGAGCTGGATCACGACGCTCTCGCCCCGGGCGAGATCGGCACGGATCGCCGGGATCAGCGAAGTCAGCTTCATGCCGATCAGGATCTGGCCGAAGAAACGCTGCTTGGTGGATTCGAAGATCGACAGTGCAGCGGCCTTCGCACCGCTGTTGTAGGTGTCATTAGAGAAACTGTCCGTCACCCGGGTGGCATCGAGCGCGGTGCGCAAATTGGCGTGGATGATTGCCCACGCATCGGCATAGGCGTCATAGACCTCGATCTGGTCGGGCGTTAGCCGATGTTCCAGGATGTCATATTCGACACCGGCGAAACTGAGCGCCCTGGCGACGTAGAGGCCCTGCATCTTCAGGTCACGGGCGATCAATTCCATTGCCGCGATCCCGCCACGCCGCAAACTGTCGACGAATGCGCGGCGATCAGCGAAGGCGGTGGTCGGACCCCACAGGCCAAGCCGGGTCGCATAAGCGAGATTGTTGACGTCCGACGCACCAGTTGCCGACACGTAGAGGACGCGGGCGCGAGGCAGCAGGTTTTGCAGGCGCACGCCGGCGATGCCTTGATCGGAGCCGTCCTTGGTGCCGAAACGGCCCTCGCCGCCGGCAACACCCGCCATTTCGTGCGCCTCGTCGAACACCATCATGCCGTCGAAATCGTCACCGACCCAGTCCAGAATCTGCTGAAGGCGTGTGCCCTTGTCGCCGCGGTTGGAGCGGAGCGTCGCATAGGTCAGGAAGAGCACGCCCTCGGCCGCGCCGATCGGTGTGCCCAGCTTCCACTGGTTGAGATGCTGGATGTCGAGCGCGAGACCGCCGACTGCTGTCCAGTCGCGACGTGCATCTTCCAGCAGCGTCTCGGTCTTGGAAATCCAGATGTGCCTGCGGCGCCCGCGTAGCCACTGGTCGAGAATGATGGCGGCAACCTGCCGACCCTTGCCGGCACCCGTGCCGTCGCCAAGAAAGAACCCGGTTCGGTAGGGTCGGCCGCCCTGGTCGGGCGTGAGCGACAATCCTTCTTCGGCCGCCTTGAACAGGCCAGAAATATCGCGCTCGAAGGCGTCACCGGCGTAGATCAGCGTTTCGAGCTGAGCATCGGACAGCACCCGGTCTTCGACGACGCGGGCCGGCAGCTTCGGAAGATAGGACGGCCGCGGTGCCGTAATCGACCCCATGGCGATCGATTCCACCAGAGCGGTCGGATGCGGGGTTGCGCAGGGGATGGCAATGCGGCTCGGCCGATAGGGCAGGTACACCCCCACCGCCTCACCGGTCGGCACGGGTTCGGCAAAAACGTCGTAGCCGATATCGAGCGCACCGAGCGACGGGGCGGCCTTGGCGATCGGGGCAGAAAGCCGGGGCCTGCTCGAGAGACCCCCGAGCAGGGATCCAACCACCCGGGGCGATGCGAGGCGCGCTGGGAAAAATCGCGGGGGTTCCGTAACGCTGGCGGCGGAAGTGATGATCGTCGCGAGCGCTTCGGCGAGTGAGCTGCACCGAACGATGGCGGCGTCATCCTGGAAGCCTTTTTCAAGAACGATGAGCTTCACGACCTGGCTGGTGCCATGTTTGGCATAGGCATTCGCGGGCAATTCGACGTGGAGCGTGACTGCACAGCCGTCGGTCGCCTTCACCCAGGCGCGGCTCGATGTGTCCACGCGATCGGGAAGAATGGCGGCGCAGCGCCCGCCGGCACCAAGCCGCTTCAGGGCGGCGCGCAAATGTCGGAACGCGGCAAGCGGGTCGGCATGCCGGCCGATGCTGCGGGAAAAGGGCGGGTTGATGAGCACGGCGGTCGGGCGGATCGACAGCGGCAGCAGATCGTGGATGAGTTCGCTATCGTGGCGGCTGACCGGTGCGGTGGGGAATGCTGCCTCGAGCATCCCGGCGCGCGCCGGATCGATCTCGTTGAGGATAAGCTTGGCGCCCACGCGCGCAGCGAAAACGGCAAGGAGTCCGGTGCCGGCGGAGGGCTCCAGGACGGTATCCGCAGCGGTGATGCGAGCGGCGAGCGCGGCAAGGTAGCCAATCGCGACCGGTGTCGAAAATTGCTGGAGCGTGATCTGTTCTTCGCTGCGCACAGTATGCGTCGGCAGGGATGCGGTGAGCGCAATAAGGGCCGAAAGGCACTCGGCGGGCTCTTGCGACAGGTCGAGCGTGGCGAGGTGCAGGACCTGGGCCAGCTCCAGCACATCATAGGCGTCGCGGAGTGACCAATGCCCATCGGCTGCGGTTGAACCATAAGCGGTTTCCATCGCCCGGAGCAGGCCAGGCCGGTCCAGGCCGTCGCCTTGGCGCAGCACGGCATAGACCGCTTTCGCTGCGGTAATGGATGGTTCGGTGAAATCGAGTTCGAGAGCAGCAGCTGAGGTGCGCATGGTAGGCCTCCATCGTATCGTCCGGTGCCCATCACCGGATCAACAAGCCGGAGGCCTCCTCTCCTCTCTTCAGTGGGAGTGTGTCTGGATCACGGTGCCAGGAACGGCGTTGCGGGCAAGCCGATCGCGCAGCGCATCGTTCCAATCGTCATGCTCGGATGGGAGCCATTCCTCGACCCTTCGCCCGTTGGCGCTGAGATGCTCCCCTGCCCTCTTCAGGCAAATCTTCGCCGCTTTGTTCCGCTGGCCGAACACGATGACGCGCTTCACATGGGACGGTATGCCGACATGGGCGTAGCGCTCGGCACCTAGCACGGCCCAAACCGGCAATTGGAACCAGTCGATGGCGGACAGGGCATCTTCGATCCCTTCGGCGATGCCCAGAACGTCACCCGGCTCACCAAAGCGCACGCT
>JBPPMC010000326.1:0-3227 GCA_051305835.1 Sphingobium sp. | reverse complement strand
GTTAACTATATTGCCGTAACGCTGATTTCATCGTGAAATCAGGTAGATGACCGCCGACTGCGCGCCGCTGCCTTCTTGCAACGGAACAGCTAATCATGCGCCGCCGCTCGTCCATATTGCCGCTTACTGCCCTGCTGCTCGCCTCCTGCGGTGGAGGCGAATCAGCCACTCCGGCCGTTACCATTCCCACCCCGACGCCCGCCGCCGCCGCGCCGCCGGTTGCCGTGCCGCCGCCTACGGAGACCCCACCGGCCAAGGTCGCCTTCGGCTACACGCTCGCGCCCGCTGCAAAGCCATCGGTGGGCAATCCGTTGCCGCTTGGCAAATGCGTCAACATGGGTGGCATGTTGGAGCGCGATGTCGAAGGCGACATATTCGGGCGACCGATCCGGGACGAGGATTTCGCCACCATCCGCGCCGCTGGTTTCGACACGGTGCGCCTGCCCGTCAAATATTCGGCGCATACCGCCACCGCTGCGCCTTACACTATCGATCCGGCGCTGATGGCGCGCGTCCGCCATGTGGTCGATGCAGCCGTTGCCGCCAATCTCAACATCATCATCGACATGCATCATTATGTCGAAGTGCAGCAGGCGCCAGTGGCGGAGCGTGAACGCTTCGTGGCGATCTGGCGTCAGATTGCCGAAGCGCATCGGGGCGATGGGCCGAAAGTCTGGTTCGAGCTATTGAATGAGCCGACCTATGAATTCTGGAGCAAGGTTAGCACCTGGGACATCTTCACCCCCGCAATCAGGGAAATCCGCAAGTCGAACCCGACGCGCCCGATCATCGTCGCAGGCAATTATGGCAGCGGCGTGCCCTCGCTGGCTACGTTCGACATCGCGATGGACGATCCGAATCTGGTCCCGACGTTCCACTTCTACGATCCCAAGGAATTTACGCACCAGGGGGCGGGGTGGACGACCATCAACTATCCGCTGGGTCGTCCCCTGTACGATAGCGATCGAACATCGATCGACCTCGCAGTGTCGCGCGTGAAAGACTATATGAACCGCACCGGGCGCGTTCCATTCCTGGCAGAATATGGTGCCTATGACATCGAAGGCATCAACACAGCGGATCGCGTGAAATATTACGGGCTGGTCAGCGCCGCCTTCGCGTCCATCGGCGTGCAAAGCTGCGCATGGTCATTCACCAACGGCTTCTCGCTCTACACGAAAACGGGCTGGGTTCCCGGAATGCTGGATTCCGTGCAGACCACGACGACATTGCTGCCATCCTGAACGGTTTGGTCGTTGCCTATTCGGCGGGCGGTTCACTAATGGCAGGCAAAGCCCAGTCGATTGGCGGCAACCCGCGCGACTGCAAAAAATCGTTCGTCTTGGAGAAGGGGCGGCTGCCTAGAAATCCATTATGCGCCGACAGGGGGGAGGGGTGTGCGGACTTCAGCACCAGATGCCGTCCACCCTTGTCGATGCTGTCCACGAATGCGGCCTTGCGCTGCGCATAGGCGCCCCACAGCATGAACACGACTGGCTCCTCTCGGGCATTCACTACGCGTATGACGGCATCGGTGAAGCGCTCCCACCCTTTGCCCTGATGCGACGCCGCCTGTGCCATCTCGACCGTCAGCACACTGTTGAGCAATAGCACACCCTGCCGCGCCCAATGCTCCAGAAAGCCATGCTGGCAGGGCGCAATGCCCAAGTCGCTTTGCATCTCCTTGTAGATGTTCTTGAGCGAAGGCGGCGTGCGAACGCCCGGCTGCACGCTGAAGGCCAGGCCATGCGCCTGTCCCGGACCATGATAGGGATCTTGCCCAAGGATCACCACCCGCACATGATCCAGCGGAGTCAGGTCCAGCGCACGGAAATATTCGCCGCCCCTGGGAAATATCGTCTTTCCCGCCGCCTTCTGCGCCAACAGAAAGTCCCGCAGCAAATGCATATAAGGTTCTGCAAATTCGCCTGCCAGCGCGGCTTTCCAGCTTTCATGCAGCTTCACGCTGTCGGTCATCAACGGCCCCTTGTTTGGCGCTTCTTGGGGGCGTCTCCGGACTCAAGTCAAATGCGCTCACCGCATCGCGGCGCGGTTCGTCGAATTTCCCTTAGTTTCGATCGCATTGTCCCATAGGATCGCCGCCGGGAGAGGGATAAAACCACGATGCGGCGGTTCCGGACATTTCGGGAATTCTGGCCCTATTATCTTCAGGAACATGCGCGCCCTTTGACGCGCGCCCTGCATTATGCGGGCACGAGTCTGGTGATCGCGCTCCTTGTCACGGCAGTGGTTGAAAGCCATTTGTGGCCGCTCGCGATATTGCCCTTGGCCGGATATGGGTTCGCCTGGTTCGCGCACTTACGGATCGAGCAAAATCGCCCCGCTACGTTCCGGCATCCGCTCTGGTCGCTGGTGGCCGATTTCCGGATGTTCTTTCGATTTATGACGGGACGCATAAGCGATGATCTCCGCCTCGCAGGGATACGCGCGGATGGCACGATCGACCCCGCACTGCGTCTGTGAACGCCGCCTCGTTAACGTGATCGACACTGCCGCGCGATAGGACGTGCGCCATGCCGCTGACCGCCACTTTCACGCCACTGCCGCCGATCGGAGAGTTGGCGCAGCGATGGCAAGCGCTCGAAGCGCGCGCGGGGCAGGGCAGTTTCTTCCTCGGCTGGACCTGGATGGAAAGCTGGCTGACCAGCAGCGGCGCGACGCCTGAACTGCTCAGCGTAAAAACCGACGGCGAAGACGTGGCGCTTGCACTGGTGGGCCGGGCAATGGTGCCGCGCTTGCTGGGATCGGTTGCGACGCTCTCGCTCAATCAGTCGGGGATTGCGGCGCAGGATCGCGGGTTCATCGAATATAATGGCCTGCTGATCGCTGCCGACGCCCCTGATGGCATCGCAGCGGCGGCAATGAACGCGATGTTGGCGCGACACGACTGGCGCGCACTGCAACTCTGCGGTGTTGCACCGGATTCACCGTTTCTCGATCATGCCGCCTTTCGCCGCAGTACGCGCGTCGATGTGTCGCCAGCCTATTATATCGACCTCGCTGCGGTGCGCGCTGCGGGGGGCGATTATCTCTCCTTGCTCAGCACCAACAGCCGCAGCCAGATCAAGCGATCCTTGAAGGATCACGGCGTCACGCCAAACATTGCTGCGGTGTCGGACGCGGAGACAGCAGAGCGTTGGCTAGGGGAAATGCAGGCACTCAACGAAGGCCGTCACGCCGATAACGCCTGGGATGATGCGAGCTTC
>JBPPMC010000313.1:0-47508 GCA_051305835.1 Sphingobium sp. | reverse complement strand
GAAGCTCGGGCTGGGTGCATCTTCCTCCAACCCGAGCGCGCAGAGCAATCCGCGCGCCAGCGTTGTCTTGCCCGCACCCAAGCCGCCCTTCAACGCAATGACGTCACCAGCCTTCGCGATCACCCCGAGTTTCGCACCCAGGTTGCGCATGCCGGCATCGTCGACAATGCGCAGATCAGGCACTCAATGCACTTTCACGCGGCAAGTCGATGGTGACGAGCGTACCCTGCCCCGGCTCCGACACCAGCGTCAACGTGCCGCCATGCGCATCGATCAATTGCCGGGCCAGCGGCAAGCCAAGACCCAGCGCTTCCCCGCGCTTGGCCTGATCGGCGCGACTGAACCGGTCGAAAGCTCGCGCCTGCGCAACAGTGTCCATTCCCGCACCATTATCGGACACGATCAGCCGGGCCGTGCGCATCTGCCCGTCCCCATACAGCAGGATACGGCTACCCGAGGGGCAGTAGCGCACGGCATTATCCAGCAGTCGGTCCAGCGCTTGGCCTAACCGGCGCGCATCGCCCGCGACCCGGCCAAGGGAGGGCTTCAACTCGATCACGAAGTCCAGACCTTTGCCCTTTGCCGCATCGGCGACACGTTTGGCGCTCTCACGCGCCACGGCCGCCAGATCGAGGGAGCGACTCTCCATCGGCAGCGACCCTGCCTCGCCTTGCGTCAGGTCAAGAACATTGTCGATCAGCACAGCGAGCCGCCCGGTGCTCTGCATGATGGCATCGACATATTCGCGCGCAGCTTCCGGCAACTCGCCCGCAAAACCGGCCTGCATCATTTCGGCAAAGCCCGATATGGACGTGAGCGGCGTGCGCAGTTCGTAACTCATGTTCGACATGAAGGCAGTCTTGAGCTTGTCGGTCTCCACCAACGCTTCGTTCCGGTCGCGCAGCACCTGTTCCATCCGGCGGCTGTCCGTCACATCCAGCATCGTGAAGAGCGCGTTGCCATCCGGGAGCGGAATGGCCGCGAAGTCGAAGACGCGTCCGTCGGCAAAGGCGACACGTCCGCCACGCTGCTTGCGCTCCACCGTTGCCGCGCGGACCAGTTCACGCACGAGGCTGGCCTGATGCGGCTTGGCCAGGGTTTTGGCGACCTTCTGCATCAATTCGTCGATGCGCGGGTGCGAACCCAGCAATTTCTCTTCCACGCCCCAGATCTGGCGAAAGCGGCTGTTCCACAAATGCAGTCGCCCGTCGGACGCAAACACGCCGATCGCCTCGAACAAATTGTCGAAGGTCGCCGTACGGACGCGCAACAGCGTATCCCGCGCGCTGGAAAGCTGGACCTGCTCCGTACGATCTTCAAAAATGAGCAACAAGCCCCCATCGGGGAGCGGTTGTGCGAAGACTCGCAAATGGGTGCCATCGGCAAGCAGCCAATTCTCCTCCTGCGCATCGGCGGAGAGGAACCATTCACGGCGCTCCGCGCGCCACGCGGGGAAATCACGATGCTCCGGAATACGCCCGGCTTCACGCATCCGGTCCAGCACGCGCTCGAATTCCGGCCTGTCAGCCAGATGCTCAGGCTTTAGCCCGAAGAGGCTGCCAAAGGGCTGGTTCCAGAATTGCAGTGAGCGATCGGCGGCAAACTGCGCCACACCCGCCGACAACCGATCGAGCAGATCATGCTGTGCATTCTCAAAACGCCGATGTTCGGCACGGGCCTGCTCCAGCTCGTGCATGTCGATCGCGAACCCCGCAATCCCTGCGCCACCCAACGGCACGTCCACAACGCGCATAACACGGCGCGCGCCGTCGATCGTCGCAGGCACTAGGCGCGCGAGCGGCTCGTCACTTTCGAGCGCTTGTGCGGCTGCCGCCATGGGGGTCTTGCCGTCCAGCGCCTCCACCAGTTCGATGCCCTCGGTAATGACCTGTTGCGCGGACTCCGCGTCGACGGCGGCAACATAGGCGCTGTTGACGAGCGCGAGACGCAAGTCGGGCGTGCGATGCCACATCGGGAGCGGCGCAGCTTCGATCAGGCCGGAAAGCGATTCAAGGGCGGCCCGCAGTTGATCGCGTTCGGCCTGTAGAGCGTGAATCTCGGTCTGCGCATCGGTCGCATCGAAAATCCAGAGGATGACAGTGCCCGGCGCACCCATGCTGGGTCCGGCGGGCGCACCGCGCACCAGCAGAGCGCGTGCCGAACCAACCGCGCGCACGGGACGAGAGAAGCTTTTCCCCGCGCGCTGCGCCGACGCTATGTCGATGGCGAGTAACTGCCCGTCCTCCGGGCGAAGGCCGCCATCGGCGGCTATCAGTTCCGATACGAAATGCGGCGCGTGCTCCCGGCCCAGCCAGTTAGCCAGCCGTTCAGGGGTTTCGATCCGGCCATCAGTATGGATCATGACAGGCAGCGCGGGCGCGGATTGCAGCAAACTACCCAGGCGATCGGCTTGCGAATGGGCATGCGCACCGCCGCGCCGCATCCTGAAGCCCGTATGCACGGCCCACACGCCCGCAGCCAGCCAGAGCGCCAGAACGACGCCAATCAGCGCCATGGCAAGTGGAGACAGCGTCATCATCGCGCGCCTATCTCTCCCCTGCGCCGCATATATTGCTCATTTCACCCGCCTATCGCAAAGAGGTGGGAAGGTGAAGCGTTTGCGATCGTTTATCGTTAACGAAAGAGGGCGCCGGTTGCCCGGCGCCCTCTTTGCGGAGATTCTTGGCCGATCAGTAGCGATAATGATCCGGCTTGAACGGACCTTCGGTCGAAACGCCGATATAGTCCGCCTGCTGTTTGGTCAGCTTGGTGAGCTTCACGCCCAGCTTTTCCAGATGCAGTGCCGCGACCTTCTCGTCGAGATGCTTGGGCAGCACATAGACTTCGTTGTTGTACGCCGCGCGGTTGGTCCAAAGCTCGATCTGCGCCAGCACCTGATTGGTGAAGCTGGTCGACATCACGAAGCTGGGATGACCCGTAGCGTTGCCAAGGTTCACGAGGCGACCCTTGGAAAGAATGATCAGCTTCTTGCCATCGGGGAATTCGACTTCATCGACCTGCGGCTTGATTTCGTTCCACTTCATATTGCTCAGTGCAGCGATCTGGATTTCGCTGTCGAAGTGGCCGATGTTGCAGACGATCGCCATGTTCTTCATCTCGCGCATATGGTCGAGCGTGATGACGTCGGCATTGCCGGTGGCGGTGCAGAAGATGTCGGCACGCTTAACGGCGTCTTCCATGGTGACGACTTCAAAGCCTTCCATAGCGGCCTGAAGCGCACAGATCGGGTCGACTTCGGTGACGAGAACGCGCGCGCCACCATTGCGAAGCGACTGCGCTGAACCCTTGCCGACATCGCCGAAGCCAGCAACGCAAGCGACCTTGCCTGCCAGCATGACGTCAGTGCCGCGGCGGATCGCGTCCACCAGCGATTCCTTGCAGCCATAGAGGTTGTCGAACTTGCTCTTGGTCACGCTGTCGTTGACGTTGATCGCAGGGAACGGCAGCTTGCCCTTCTTGGCCAGTTCGTACAGGCGGTGGACACCCGTGGTGGTTTCCTCCGATACGCCCTGGATCGCCTGCACTGTTTTGGTGAGGAAGCCGGGCTTCTCGGCAAGCACGCGGCGCAGCGTCTTGACGAATATCTCTTCTTCTTCATTCGATGGCGTGAACAGTTCTTCGCCCGCCTCGACGCGCGCGCCCCACAGGGCGAACATCGTAGCGTCGCCGCCATCATCCAGGATCAGGTTGCAGGTCTCACCATTGCCCCAGTCGAAGATGCGCTCGACATAGTCCCAATATTCCTCAAGGGTTTCGCCCTTGATCGCGAACACTGGCACGCCCGAAGCCGCGATGGCGGCGGCGGCATGGTCCTGCGTAGAATAGATATTGCACGTGGCCCAACGGACCTGCGCGCCCAGTGCCGTCAGCGTCTCGATCAGCACGGCCGTCTGGATCGTCATGTGCAACGATCCCGTGATGCGCGCGCCCTTCAGAGGCTGCGACGCGCCGAACTCGGACCGCAGCGCCATCAGGCCGGGCATTTCCGTTTCGGCGATGTCCATTTCCTTGCGGCCAAACGCTGCAAGCGAAATGTCCTGAATGACGTAGTCGTTAGTATCGATGGCGGGGGCAGTTGCCACGGGAAGTCTCCTGATCATGGGCGCAGCTATGCCTGTTTGTTGCAGGCACAGATACGGATGCGGCTCACTATCAACCGGGCATCAAGGAATCAAGGCAATATAAAGTTTTCTTTATATTGCCGGGCGACCACTGGTCAGGCTTTGCCCGCCGCATGTGTAAGCATTGCCGTATCGATGCCGCTCGCGGCGAATGCGCGCGACCACCGGCTGCGAGTCGGCGTCTCAAATAGAAGACCACTATCTGCGGGTGCCAAAAACCAGGCGTCTCCCGTCATCTCTTCCTCAAGTTGTCCGGCGGCCCAACCCGCATATCCCAGCGCCACCAGATAACGGCTCGGCCCCCGTTTCTCCGCTATGGCTTTCAGAATGTCCAGCGATCCGGAAAGCCCCCAATGCTTGTCCACTTGCACCATGTCCTGCCCGCCCCAATCCAGCGAATGAAGGACAAAACCTCTCTGTGGCTCGACCGGGCCGCCTCGCAGCACGGGCGTATCGGGTACGTTGCTGCCGTCCAGATCGAAGGTCGATAGCAGTTCACGCAGGCCGAGGCCGCCGATTTCCGACCCGACATCGATGCCCATTGCTCCATCCTCGTCATGAACGCAAAGCGCGATGACAGAGCGGTGGAATTCCGACTCGCTGAGGCTGGGCATGGCCAGCAACAGGTTACCGACATAGAAAGGGGGCAAATCCATGGGATTAGTATAGGTGCGCTTTGTCCCGCCGCAATGGTTCCGATTGCTCGATGACAGCTTTGTCGGCCAATTCTTCAAGCAGTCGGCCTTGACTATGCCCCGGCCAGGCCCGACCTCACGGCCACTTGCCCGCACATATATGAGAAGGATCATTACAATGACTATCGCAAAAGGCGAGAAGTTGCCCGAAACCACATTCGTGACGATGACTGAAAACGGGCCGGAGCCTCTCGATAGCGGCACCTATTTCGCCGGCAAAAAGATCGCTCTATTCTCCGTGCCGGGCGCGTTCACGCCAACTTGTTCCGCAAAGCACCTGCCGGGCTTCATTGAAAAAGCGGCGGATCTAAAGACCAAAGGCATCGACGAGATCGCCTGCACCGCCGTAAACGATCCCTTCGTCATGGGTGCCTGGGCGAAGTCTGCAGGTGTCGATGGCAAGGTCACCATGCTGGCTGACGGTAATGGTGATTTCGTAAAGGCGCTGGGTCTTGAAATGGACGGCAGCAAGTTCGGCCTCGGAACGCGCGGACAACGCTTCTCGATGATCGTCAATGATGGCGTGGTCGAGGAACTGAACATCGAAGCGCCGGGAGACTTCAAAGTCTCGACCGCCGAATATATGCTGGCGCAACTTTAACCGCTTGAACCCCTGCCTCCCTTGGCAGGGGTTCTCCCGCCTGACCATGATAGCTGTTCCGCTCGGCGCGAATCCGGGTTACCAAAGCGCGATGACAACACAGATCGGTTCGCAAACCACAGGCACCGCCATAGTCGCCCAACTGGACGACATTTACCAGCAATCCATCCACGCGCTCCGCGAAGCGATGCAGGACTACGCGCGGGACGGCAGCACGCCGGGACCGCAGTCAAAGGTGGATCGCCGCTTCTGCTACCCACAACTTCGCGTGCATTATCGTGGAGAGGGCGATGCGCCGCCGCCCGGACGCTCCTTTGCCCGTCTCTCGCATCGGGGCGACTATATAACGACAGTGACCCGGCCTGCCATGTTCGGGGATTATCTGGCCGAGCAGATAGACTTGCTGGTTGCCGACTATGGCGTAGAGGTAGAAGTCGGTCGAAGTACGCAGGAAATACCATTTCCCTATGTGCTGGACGGCCTTGATACCAATGTTCTGGATGGCGTCCCCCCGACTGAACTCGCCCGGTATTTCCCGGCAACGGAACTGGCGGAAATCGGGGATGAGATTGCCGATGGATTGTTCATGCCGGGGCTTGGCGGAGAGCGTCCGCTGGCACTGTTCGATGGCCTGCGTACGGATTTCTCGCTGGCGCGCCTGAAGCATTACACCGGTACGCCGCCCGAGCATGTGCAGCGCTACATCCTGTTTACCAACTATCATCGCTATGTTGACGAATTCGTGGCCTGGGCCTGCGCGGAGCTGAAAAGGCCCGGAAGCCGTTATGTCGCGCTGTCGGGCGCGGGCGGCGTCTATGTCACATCGGAGACAGCCGACCCGGCGAAGATGATCGCCGACAGCGCTTGGCGGCGACACCAGATGCCAGCCTACCACCTGATCGCAGAGGACAGCAACGGCGTGTCGTTGGTGAATATCGGGGTGGGGCCATCGAACGCCAAGACGATCTGCGACCATCTCGCCGTTTTGCGCCCAGAGGCGTGGCTGATGATAGGCCACTGCGGCGGCCTTCGCCCGAGCCAGCGGATCGGCGATTATGTTCTCGCCCACGCCTATCTGCGCGACGATCATGTGCTTGACGACGTCTTGCCGCCCGAAATTCCGGTGCCGGCCATCGCCGAAGTGCAAGTGGCCATGGCAGCGGCGGCGGAACTGGTGCTGGGTGGGGGAAGCGATGACTTCAAGCGGCGGCTTCGCACAGGAACCATCGTCACGACGGACGACCGTAATTGGGAGCTGCGCTATTCGAAATCCGCGCTGCGTTTCAGTCTGTCGCGTGCCGTGGGGATCGACATGGAAAGCGCGACGATCGCGGCGCAGGGCTACCGCTTCCGCGTGCCCTATGGAACGCTGCTTTGCGTATCGGACAAACCGATCCACGGTGAATTGAAGTTACCCGGACAGGCCAATCGCTTCTATGAGGAGGCCATTGCCGGACATCTTCGTGTCGGACTGGAGACCTGCGAGTTGCTTCGGCAACAGGGCACGAAACTTCATAGCCGCAAGCTGCGCGCGTTCAACGAGCCGCCCTTCCGCTAACCAAGGGTTCCTCTTGTTCGAGGACCGGGAGTTCCTCAGGAGTGCGCCAGATAGAAACCCGGTTTCGCCCGGCTTGTTTCGATTGATACAAGGCGCGATCGGCCCGTCCGATCAGATCGTCCAGCGCAATGTCGCCCGGCGATAATGACGTCACACCGAAGCTCGCACTGATTCTCCCGGCGGGCATCCGGTCGATGGCCAATTGCTCCACAGCGGAGCGAACTCGCTCCATAACTTCAACGGCATCATCTTCTGAAGCGTCGACAAGCAGGACGCAGAACTCGTCTCCGCCGAAGCGAGCGCATATATCATCCTGCCGGACAGCCCCGAGCAATACGCGCGAAAACGCCCGGAGAGCAGCATCCCCGGCAATGTGACCATGCCCATCATTGACCGCCTTGAAGCTATCCATATCGCAAATCACCGCCGCTAGCGCACGGTTATGACGGCGGGCATAGGCAATCGCCCTTGCGCCCGCCTCGTCTATCCCGCGCCGGTTCAACAACCCCGTAAGCTGGTCATTGCTAACGAGGAGACGCAGTTGTGTAGCAATATCTCCGGCGATCAACACCACCGCAGTCACGCCCGCCGCAACATAGATCGAAGGCAGGCCGATTGCGAGCAACGCCCGATAGAGTTCCAGTGAAGGGTCTGCCCGTTGGTCGGGGAAAGTCGAAGCCACGATGGTCAAGGCGCCCTCGAACAGGGCAAAGAGAATCAGGACTACTACGAAAGCGCGCTCCGGTGCTTTCAAGGGACGGCCCTTCGGCCATGTCGCCAGGGCGGCGGCAGCCATCATAGCGCACGTGAAGGCTGTCGGGATCACCCCCTGCAGCGCCTTCACGGCTAACATGTTCTGAACGATGGCACAGCCTATGATCGCCATGCCCCCGCCCAACACGAACTGCCACCATCGTATCGCAATCCGCGCCCGCTCCCGCGCACCAATTGTGACCAATGATGCGCTGACGATGATACAGGCAGATGCTGCTGTCATTAGCGGGTAGCTCTTCAGCATGAAGGCGGCGGCGTTAAGCACCCACTGCGCCACCGCAACCCCATAGGAAATCGCCCAGAACAAGACATAGCGTTGCCGCCCGAAATGTTGCCAGGCCAGCGTCATGGTCATGCACATGATCGCACTGCTGAAGAACAGCAGGGAAAGGATCACGATCTGCGGACTCACCTGCGATTTTGCTCCCGCAACTTAACGAACTTCTTCAAATCATCACCATCCGCACTGTTTTCCCTTATTCTGTTCCTTAAGCCATTTTTGTAATGGTGCAAAATAGGCAATCATTGCCTTGCCCGACATTTCTCGCGATCCGGTGAATGCCTGTAGCGCATCGGGCCAGGGCTTCGAGGCACCCATCGCAAGCATAGCATTCAGCTTCTGGCCGACTTCCTTGTTTCCATAAAAGGAGCAGCGATGCAGCGGCCCCTTCCAACCGGCCTGGTTACAGGCCGCCTGATAGAACTGGAACTGCAGGATGCGCGCCAGGAAGTACCGCGCATAGGGCGTGTTGCCTGGGACATGGAATTTGGCGCCCGGATCGAACTTCGTCTCGTCCCGCGGGACGGGCGGCACGATGCCCTGATATTGCAGGCGCAGATCGGTCCACGCCTTGTTATAGCCAGTTTCGGGCACAGCGCCGCTGAATACGCCCCACCGCCATTTATCGACCATCAAGCCGAAGGGCAGAAACGCCACCTTGTCCATCGCCTGTCGCAGCAGCAGGCCGACATCCTTATCCGCGCTGGGCACCTTGGCCCTATCGAGCAGACCGATCTTCACCAGATAGTCGGGCGTGATCGAAAGTGCGATGGCGTCGCCGATCGCTTCGTGGAAGCCGTCATTCGCACCGTCCAGATACAGATAACTGTTCTTGTTATATGCGCGCTGATAGTAGTTATGGCCCAATTCGTGATGCACGGTGACGAAATCGTCGCCATTCACCTTCATGCACATCTTGATGCGAAGGTCGTCCTTATTGTCCAGATCCCATGCCGACGCATGACAGACGACTTCGCGATCACGTGGCTTCACGATCTGCGACCGGCTCCAGAATGTCTCGGGCAACGGCGCAAAGCCAAGCGACGAGAAGAAGCCCTCGGCGGTCTTCGTCATCTTGATCGGGTCGTACTTTTTTTCCGTCAGCAACTCGCCCGTGTCGAAGCCCAAATCCCCGGCACCCTTGGGCGCTACGATGTCGTAGATGTTGCCCCATTCCTGCGCCCACATGTTACCCAGCAAGTCAGCGCGGATCGGCCCCTTTGCAGGCTGCACGGCCTCACCATATTTCTCGTTCAGCTTCGTGCGCGTGTAGCAATGCAGTTCATCGTAGAGCGGCTTTACTTCCGCCCATAGCTTGTCGGTAAGCGCTGCGAATTGCTCGGGCGACATATCATATTTGGACCGCCACATCGCGCCCGTGTCGGGATATCCCAGTTCCTTGGCACCCTGGTTCGTAATGGATACGAGCTTTGCATAATCGCCGCGCATCGGCGCCCCGACATTGTCGTGCCAGCTTGTCCACATCTCCTGCAATTCCGCCGGGTTGCGGTTGGTGCCCATCTCCGCTTCGATATCGCTGCCATTGACAGGCTGACCGCGAAGCGTCCCCTTCCCCTTGCCATAGGCGGACTGAAGCCCGGTGCTGATCGCGCCCAATGCCTCGGCAGCGCCCGGCGTCGTCGGCGCGGGCAGGACAAGGTTGCTGCGAAGCAATTCCAGCTTCCGCTTGGTATCGGGCGAAAGGCCCGGCACATTGACATATTTCGCAGCTTCCAGAGCAAAGCCCACCACCATCTGCGTGCGTTGCGCAGTCGCCTGCGCCGCCAGCGCATCAGTATCGTCGGTCAGGTACGTCGCGTTCACCCATTCCACCTTGCTTTGGGTCAGCGACTGATCGAACATCCGCTTTTCCGCCTGGGCCACGAAGGCATCGGCGTCCGCGGCGGTGGGTGCCTGCGCGGGTTGTGGCGGCTGCGCGAAAGCAGATTGCGCGAAGAGGGCCACTGCAAGGGCAGTGGATGAGAATATACGACGCACGGGAAGTCCCCTTAAGAGTTTGATTCCCGCAGACTGACGATTGCCGGGCATACGGTCAAGCCGAGAGGAAACCCGCCATGGCCGCACCAAGTTCCTTGTGCGTGACGCTGCCCATGTGCGTCCCCGGTACTTCGGCAAACTCTGCGTTCGGCAGCAAATCGACAAGAGCCTGGGGGGAGCCATTATCGCGATCATCGACACCGCATACGACGAGCGTCGGCACCGTCATGGTTTTCAGCGCGTCCGTATCGACATCGCCAAAGCCGTTGAGCAGGAGCGTCGCGGCGACCGGATCGACTTTCATCGACTTCATGAACTGGAGCGAAAGCCAGCGCGGATCGCCATGCTTGATCTCGTCACGATGTTCGATCACCGAAAGAAAGAAGTCGCGCCGCTTTGCCCAACCGGAAAGTCCTTCCAGCCCCATGCCCGCAAGGATCGCGCGCCGGGGTAGTATTCCCCGCGCCAGCAGCAGCGCCGTAGTACGTGCGCCAAGCGAGAAGCCGCCCAGATCGAAATCCACCAGTCCCAGGCGCTCGATGATGATCTCAATATCGCGCGCCAGAACATCGTCCGGATAGTCGGCCGGATCGAGCGGGGCAGCGCTTTGCCCGTGGACCCGAAAGTCAGGCATGATCACCCGGAAACCATGCTTCGCGATGGCCAGGGCATGTCCGAACTTGATCCAGTTGATCTGCGCGCTGGAGAACAGGCCGTGGAGCAGTAGCAGCGGACGGCCTTGCCCCACTTCATGCACGGCAAGTTCCGCGCTGCGATAGCCCAAGAGAGTGGACGTGGTTACGTCAGTCGATACTGCGGCCATGTCTTTTCCTTTCGCGCTATCGCGGCGCTGTCTTTGTCTTTGGTAAAGTCGGCCTCAGCCCTTCTTGAGGTGGCGGCGGCCCAGCAACTCGGCGATTTGCACTGCATTCAGGGCAGCGCCCTTCCGGAGATTGTCCGACACACACCACAGGACCAGGCCATTCTCCACAGTCGGATCTTCGCGCACCCGGCTGATGAACGTGGCATAGTCGCCCACACACTCGACCGGCGTCACGTAACCGCCATCTTCGCGCTTATCGACCAGCATGATGCCGGGCGCTTCACGCAGGATCGACTGCGCCTTCTGCGCCGAAATCTCGTTCTCGAACTCGATGTTAATCGCTTCGGAATGACCCACGAACACGGGCACGCGCACGCAAGTCGCAACGACCTTGATCTTCGGATCGAGGATCTTCTTGGTTTCGACGACCATCTTCCACTCTTCCTTGGTGAACCCGTCGTCCAGGAAGCTGTCGATGTGCGGGATCACGTTGAAGGCGATCTGCTTGGTGAACTTCTTCGGCTCGGCCGGATCGCCGACGAAGATGTTGCGCGATTGCTCGAACAACTCGTCCATGCCTTCCTTGCCCGCGCCGGAAACCGACTGGTATGTGGAGACAACGACGCGCGTGATCTTCGCCGCGTCATGCAACGGCTTCAACGCCACGACCATCTGCGCAGTCGAGCAGTTGGGGTTCGCGATGATGTTCTTCTTCGTATAGCCGTCGATCGCCTCCGGATTTACTTCGGGCACGATCAGCGGCACGTCCGGGTCCATGCGATAGAGCGAGCTGTTATCGATCACGATGCAGCCTGCCGCCGCCGCCTTGGGCGCGTAAATCTTCGTGGGTTCGGAGCCTGCGGAAAACAGCGCGATATCCCATCCGGTGAAGTCGAAATGCTCGACATTCTTCACCTTCAGCATTTTGCCGGTGTCGCCATATTCAATGGTCGTGCCGGTCGAGCGCGAGGATGCCAGAACCGCAATCTCGTCCGCCGGGAATTCCCGCTCGGCCAGAATGTTCAGCATTTCGCGGCCCACATTTCCGGTGGCTCCGACGACGACGACACGATAACCCATCACAGACTCCAGTATATTTGCCATTGCTACGGCGCGTTGGCGCATAGCGCCCTGCCCTCGTTTGTCCAGTGCAGCTTTGCTTGCGCGCCATAAAGTTACGCCAGAGCGCGGCGCTCGTTTCGGGAAGTTAGCGCCTCATAGGCCGAAAAGCCGGGTCAACGCCTTATCCAGCATCAACAATTGCCAGAGCAGTCGTCCGTTGTCGGCAATACCCGCTCGGTGATCGGCAGCGGCCTTGCCCATCACCTTCAGGTCGAACAGATCGGTGCGCGCAATCGCGGAGCCTCCCGCCACGGCACCTGCCTCCCCCGCCAGCGGCCCCCTGAACCAATTGGAGATCGGTGTGACGAAGCCCATTTTCTGACGATAGAGGATATCCTGCGGAAGATACGCCTCCATCGCCTTCTTCATCAGATATTTGCCGCTGTTTCCGCGTATCCGTTGATTGACCGGCAGGCGTCCGGCAAATTCCATCAAGCGGTGGTCGAGCAGCGGTTCGCGCGCTTCCAGGCCCACGGCCATGCTCATCCGGTCAGTCTTGGTGAGGATATCGCCGGGGAGCCATATCTTCATGTCCGCATATTGCGCCCGATCCAGCGGTTCGCGCGCAGGCGCATTGCGCATCGCGGTGATGTAGCGATCTTCCGCCCGGTGGCCCGCCAGCGCCGACGTCATGGTGGGCGTATATAGCCGCTGACGCATAGCGCGCGGCGTGACGCCGACCGAAGCCGCATAGGCCTCCGCGCCATCCTGCGCCAGTTCGATAAAGGTGGACTTGGCCCGAAATGCCTGCGGCGCCCAATCCGCCTTAGGGTACAGCCGCCCGAGTGTACCGAAAAGCGGTTTGCGCACGGCCTCCGGGATCAGCGACCGGATGCGTTCACCCTGATATTGGAAGCGGTGGCGGCGGTATCCGGCAAACGCCTCGTCTGCACCATCGCCTGACAAGGCGACCGTCACATTCTCCCGCGCCAGTTCGCACACGCGGTAGGTCGGCAACGCCGAGGCATCGGCAAAGGGTTCGTCGAAATGATAGGCGAGCGTGTCGATCAGGCCATAATCATCCGAGGAAACGATCCGGGTACGATGATCGGTGGCGAACCGGCGCGCGATCCGATCGGCATAAGCAGTCTCATCCAGCGCAGCGACATCGAAGCCAATGGTGCAGGTTTTCACCGCCTGATCGCTTGCCTCCGCCATCAGCGCGACGACGCTACTGCTGTCCACGCCGCCGGAGAGGAATGCGCCAAGCGGCACGTCGGAGACCATGCGTGATCGCACAGCGCTGCGCATCAGGGAGACCAGTTCTTCTTCAAGCGCTTCCGGGGCAGCACCGCTCCGGTCCGCAAAGCTGATGTCCCAATAGCGTTGCGGCTTCGCGAGCGCCTGCCCGCGCACCAGCCGCAGCGTTTCGCCCGCGCCCAGCTTCTTGACACCAGCGACGAGGCAAGTGTCATCAGGCACATAGCCATAGGCCATATAGTCCTCGATGGCCGTCACGTCCGGTTCCCGCCGGAGCAGAGGATGCACCAGCAAGCCCTTCAATTCCGAGGCAAAGATGATGCTCCCGTCCGAAACCTGCGCATAATGCAGCGGCTTGACGCCAAGCCGGTCGCGAACAAGCCACAGCGCGTTGGTGTTCCGGTCGAGTAGCGCAAAGGCGAACATTCCGTCGAAGCGATGCACGCACTCCTCGCCCCACTGCCGATAGCCGTGAAGGATGACTTCGGTATCGCTGCCGGTGCGGAAGCGATGGCCCTTGGCTTCCAGTTCGCGACGGACCTCGGCGAAATTATAGATCTCGCCATTGAAGGTGGCGGCAAGGCTTTCGTCCGGCGTCAACATCGGTTGCGCGCCGCCGCCAAGGTCTATGATGGAGAGGCGGCGATGGCCAAGCCCTACGCCCGGCGCGGTCCAGACTCCCGCGCCATCCGGCCCGCGATGCGCGATGGCGTCGGTCATCTGCCGCACCCGCGCAGGATCTACGGGCTTGGCCGTCTCAAGATGAAAGATGCCCGCAATTCCGCACATGGCGCTGCTCTAGCGGATGCCTGCGCTAACGTCAGCCAAATCCTTTACCGGCCCCAGATTCCGCAGAAAGGCGCGCATGGCAGCCTGGGCGGAATGATCTTCCGTGTTTTCAGCGGACAGGATGATGGCCACGGCGCGCTGATCGCCGCCCAGCAATCGCGCCTGGAGCGTCTCGATCTTCACCTTACCGGCACCCCCGGTGACAGTCCCGCCGACACTGTAGAATGTCATGACGTCGCGGACAACCGGACCCGGCGCGGTGATCCGCTCGCCTAGCGCACCATCCGGCGCGGCGGCCGCTTCCGTCCATGACCATTTGCTATCCGGACCAATGGCACCCTGTCCGAAGCCGACAAGTTCGCGCCCTTCCTCCTGCCGGGCATAGACTGCGATGGACAAGTCGACGATATGGCCTGTCCCGTTCGTATAGCGTCCGGCGACGAAAGCGTCATTGCCCTTGAAATGCGGCGTCCACGGATAGGCCTGCGGGAGTGCCGTTCGACTCCATCCTGCGACATTGGGTAGTGGGAGAGACGCAGGTACACCGATGCTTCGTGACGCCATAAGGCCGGACCATGCTGGCCCAAATGCGGCGATTGCGATGGCTGCGGGGGCAATCCACGTTACCGCACCGACTGTTCCCGCCCGACTTTGCAGGGCAGCGACATCGAACCAGGGATCGGTAGGTTTGCGATCGAAGAATGGCCACGCGACCACCATTACAATGGTCATGACGATCGCGAAGAACACCCATCCGAACACCACATGATCGAAACCCACCGCCGCATCCACAGTCGTCAAATGTGCAACGAGAATCGTAGCGAAAGCCCTGACGCCATTGGCAAGTATCGAAAGGACCAGCGCACCAACGACGAACATGATGCGCCGCGACCAGCGCCTGAAACACACATTCGCCACCAGCACCCCATAGGCGGCCATGGCGATGACGAACTTCGCCCCTGAACAGGCTTCGGCGACTTCGAAATACCCGGTCGGCGTGGTGATGAAGACCCCCTCCATGTGCGCCGGAACGCCAGCCAGCCCGAGCAGGATCATCGAGAGGTGCGCCGTCACCAGTTGGAGCGTCGGCACGATCTCCTCGCCAAAAGGCACCATGAAGAAGGCGTAGAACAACGGAAAGGCAAGGCCGCGCGAGACCTTCGGGCCGAGCGTCGCCATGACGGCACCCTGAAGCATGACGACCAGCCCGCCATGACGGAACAGCGCGACGCCGGCGGCATCGCCAAGCAACCAGATGATGCTGCCAGCGCCCAGCCAGAGCAAACCCGGCGCCCAACCCTGCGGCGTCAACTGGCGCAAGCCGGGCAAGCGCTGTTGCACCAGCCAGCCGATCAGGAACGGCACGAACAGGCAATGCTGAAAGGTCGAGGCCATCCACCAGATCGTCGCCATATCCGCTACGTCGTGCGCGAACAGCAGAAGAATGATCGCTGCAACGCCGCCCAGCGCGAGCAAATACGCGCGCCATCCGCCGATCGTGCGCGACGGCATGGCGGTGAGGGAGACAGTCACGCCCCGCGCTCGCCCAACACCAATTCCGGTAATGCCGCCAACGTCCGGTCCCATTCATACCGCTCGATCATCCGCGCCCGCGCCGCACGCCCGAGCGCTCCTGCCCGATCCGGATTCGCGAGAAGCGAAAGCACCATGGCGGCTTCCTCGGCGGCATCCTGCGCGACCAGCAAATGCGCGCCATGCGAGGCGTCGATCCCCTCCGCAGCCTGATGCGAAGCGACGACCGGCCGCGCCATCGCCATGGCTTCAAGCACCTTGTTCTGAATACCGCGCGCGATCCGTAGTGGTGCGACCACTACGTCGGCAGCCGCAAGCCATCCGCGCACATCCTCAACCCCGCCGGTCACGATTACACCGGGAAGGGTCGCCAACGCCTGAACGGCTTTCGATGGCGCCCGTCCAACGATGGCAAAGCGAGCATCGGGCCGTTCGGCAAGGATCGCGGGCAGGCTTGTGCGGACAAAACTTTCCACGGCCTCGATATTGGGGCGATAATCCATTTGCCCGGTAAAGACGATCAGCGGGCCTGACGCTCGGGCGATCGGAACGAAGGAAGCATCCGGATCGAAATAGTCCAGCGCCACGCCATTTTCGAGCGCACGGACGCGGTCCGTCCCCGCCCCAGTAGCATCGCGGAACATAGCCGCTTCGGCTTCACTGACGAACGTGCTGACGTCCGCGCGCAAAGCCACGCTTCGTTCGAACGCAAGCAACTTGCGCCCCTCACGCCGGTTGATCCAGCCCATCAGCCCCGATTGTTCAGCGCCATAAGCCGCGTATTTTGCGGAGTCGAAATCCACGAAGTCCATCACGAAGCGTGTGTCCGCCGGGAGCAAGGGCACGAATTGCGCCATCTGGGCCGAATAGGCGACGAGGGCGCGAATAGGCCGCTCCGCCAAAACCTGCCGTACCCACCTGTGCAATTCTGGGCTATCGAACAGCGATATCAGCAGCGGCTGCCCCCTCGCCAAACCGCGCAGGCCGCCCGCAACGCGTGATCTGCTGCGACGGAGAACCCGTTGTGTTGCCGCAATCTCCCGAAGCGCGGGCCTAAACGACATATCGCGTTCGTCATCCGCGAAACAGCCGACATGGACCGGCGCGATCTCCGTCAGCTTGCGAAGCAGGTTGAACGAGCGGATTTTATCTCCGCGATCCGGCGGGAACGGGATGCGATGGCAAAGGAAAAGGATTTCGCCCGAACCATAAGCCGCGGCAGGAGCGGCCGTCATCCCAGCCCTCTGGCAATGTAAGGGCCGATCAGGTTAGCGACACGCAGCGGGAGCTTCTTCCAAAGCTCCACCTTGCGCTGATATTGCGGCGACAAGGGATTGATATCGCGTGCCTCCTTCCCCTCCGCCGACCGAACGGCATAGGATAATGGCACGCCTTCCCAGCCCCAGCTTTTCTTCCAGGCGGCAGGGCCGGTGCCGACTTTCGACCTGCCGAAATCGAAAGTGTGACAGCCACGCGCGCGGGCATGGCTCATCAAACGGAAGTAAGCGACTTCATTGGACCGCATGGCACGGGCCGAACTACTCGCACCCTGCCAATAAGGCATGCACACGCCATTGTGGTATAGCGAGAGGATCGACGAAAGCGGCGTGCCATCCTGCGACACGATGCAAATGTCGGCATCGTCTCCCATTCCGTCGAGCACTTCATCGAACAGGCTTTTGGGGAAGACCGGCGTGCCAAGACGATGGACGCTTTGCGCGTACAGATCATAGTGAATGGCTCTCGTCCGCTCGCTGTCGCCGATCTCGAAGTCTAGGTTCTTGTCGAGACCCTTGCGGACCTCTGCCCGGTGCTTGCGGGGAACCTGCGCGAGTTGCTCGGCGTCATCGCTGGCGAGCGCGCGGGAGAAATTAAGATACGTGCCTTCGCGAATCGCCCATCCGGCATCCGGCAAATGCCCGCCACGCAGTTCCGCAGTGGTGCATCCGTAACGCTCAGCCTCTGACCAGCATGCCAGCGCCAGCGCATCCGCAACGGCTCCATCGTCCGCCAATATCCCGCCATCAACGGAGAAGCCGACCGATACCAGTGCTTTGCCAAACAGCAGCGAACGGATCCGGGTGAGCGGAAGCAGTCCCACGATCGCGCCCGCCCCGTCCCGCGCAACGAGCATCATCGCTGCCTGCCCCGTGCCGCGCGCGACGGCGGAGACCCACGCCGGACGGTGAAAGGGGGTCGAGAGCGGATGGGCGATTATCCACGCGTCCAGTTCGGCTGCGACCGCCGCATCATCCAGCGCGACCTTCTCCACTGTGATTTTCTGTGCGGTCGCCCAGTCGGCGGGGTGCGTCACCATCGTCATAGGTCCACCCGCCCGAAGCGAATTGCTTCTCGCGCCGCGATGGTATCCACGCGAGTCCAGCGAAAATCACGCGCCAGCCGCCGCAGCTTTGGCGCCATGACGGAAAGATTGGTGTAGTGGCGAAACCTGGACCGCGCAGGCGCATTCGCCACGCGCGGCTGATCCGGGTCGATTTCCCACGGGTGAAAGTAGATGATCGCGGGCCGGTGTGCGTCGCCATTCACTTGCCGGATCGCCCAACGGGAAAAGGCATAAGGCAGCAGGCGAAAGAAGCCGCCTCCCCCCGCCGCCAATGTCCGCCCCGCAAAGCGCGCGGTGGTCACCGGCAGCTCTACCAGCGCGCTGTCCGCATGGGGCCGCCACGCAAAGCGCGGTGATTCCGGCCAGCCATAATGGTCGTGCTTTACTGGCGCGACACTGCTCGAATAGGCATAACCTTCCTCGGCGAGGATCATATGCGCCCAAGGTGTGCGCATATCGATGGAAAAGCTGGGCGCGCGATATCCGCTCACCGCTGTCCCGGAAGCATCCTCCAATAGCGCGCGCGACTTGCGCAAATCGGCGCGCCAATCTTCGGGTGTGAACGTAAATACGCGCTGATGATCGTAGCCGTGGCTCGCAAGTTCATGGCCCGCATCTACGATTCGCCGCATCAACGCCGGGTAGCGCTCTGCCACCCAGCCAAGCGTGAAGAACGTGCCGCTGACACCAGCGTCGGCAAACAGCGCCAGCACGGCGTCAGTGTTGCGCTCGACCCGATGCGAAAGGCTATCCCATGCCGAACGATCGATCGTCTTTTCGAACGCTCCGACCTGAAACCAGTCCTCGACGTCCACCGACAGGGCGTTTTCCATGGCTTCCTCTGGTCCGCGAGCCGTAATCAGGCTGCGTGACTGCGCTGCGGCACAGATTGCTCTTCGCGCTCGACCCAGTCCACCAGCAACGTCAGGACGCGACGCAAGGCAGCATCCTGCTCCCGCGAGCGGCTGTCGATGACGTCAAGACGCTTGTCGAAATACACCATGACTTCAGCGACTTCCTCGCTATCCGGCTCCCCGGATCGTGCGGCAAACATCTTCTTCACTTCGGCCATTTCGGCGCGCACGGCGTCCAGTTCCGATTGCAGCGCGGTCACGCCTGCGGTGTCGAACACTGGCAAGGGCGATATCGGGGTAACCGGATCGGCCATCTGGTCCATGGGCGAGTGCGCAACCGCCGCAGGCTCGTCCTCTTCCTGTCCCATGTCGGCGAGAACCGCAGTGACGGCGTCCGCCTCGATCACGCCAAGCTGGTCGATCGCGCCCAGCAGCAGCAAGCGGCTGGCGATCACATTCACGCGGCGCGGCACACCATTGGTGGCGGCGTAGATCGCGGCGAAGGCGTCGGGCGTGAATTGCGGATTACCGCTCCAGCCGACGAGGCCAAGCCTGTGCCGGATATACGGCTCAACTTCGCTGGCCAGCATCGGTTCGAGGTGGTGCGTCGCAATAACGCGCTGCCGCAGTTGCTCCAGTTGCGGCGATTTCAGGAGATCGCGGAACTCCGGCTGCCCCAGCAGGAAAATCTGCAACAGCGCCTGCCCGCCAAGCTGAAAGTTGCTCAGCATCCGCAATTCCTCGACTGCCGAGACCGCGAGGTTCTGCGCTTCATCGACGATCAAAAGGCTGCGTTTGCCCGCACGGGCCTGCGCGTGGAGAAAGGCTTCGATCCGTTGCAGCAATTGCGCCTTGGGCACATTGTCGGACGCAAGGCCAAAGCTCTGCGCGGTAAGTCGCAGGATATCGTCGCCACCAACCTGCGTCGAGACGATCTTCGCCGCCGTCAGTCTGGCGGGATCGACCGTCGACATGACGTGACCCACCAGCGTCGTCTTACCCGCGCCGATATCGCCCGTAATGACGATGAAACCTTCGCCCTGTGCAAGACCATAGCCCAGATAGGAGAGCGCCTTGCGGTGGGTCGCGCTTTCGAAATAGAAATGCGGGTCCGGGGTCAGCTGGAACGGGCGCCCTGTCAATCCATAGAACTGATCGTACATGCTCGTCTCTCCGGGCTTTTAAAATTGGTAGCGCAGGCCGATTTGGCCCAATATACTGATGATGCTGTCGATGCCCTGCGTGTCGATGGCATCGACACCCAACGCTGCATTGGCCGTCAGGCGGCGGCCGAAATTATGGTAGTAGCTGGCATTGCCGCCCAGATTGGTGACGTCGCCAATCCCCGTCGCGCTTGCGCCGCTGTCATAATAATTGGCGTACAACGTAGCATCCACGCCGGATTGCGGGTTCAGGCGATGGCTGGCGAACAATTGTGCATAATAATTGTCGTCATGCGATCCATCGACGCCCGCGAATATGCTGTCGTCGAGTGCGATGAAGGTGCGGCGGGAATAGCCCGCGCCGACGCCCCAGCTTGTGCGTCCATTGCCGGTCGCGAACTGCCCCACGATGCCGCGCCGACGGAAATTCGATCCACTGATCGCGCTCAACGCATCGTTGAAGCACTGCCCGCCGCCGCTCGTCGATGTGACGCACGGATTGATGTCGCCACTGAACGGATTGCGCCCTGCGTCGAAGCCCGTCGACAGACCGGCGAGATTGCCGTTCAGCAAGCGCCCGAAGCTCTCGATGCTGTCATAGATTGCGATGTTGACGGACGTATCCCGGCTCGGTTGCCAGGAGAATGTGCCGGTGTAATTCATGTTGCCATAGCGACGGCCCACGCGCGCTTCAAGCGACGTGCGGCGGCTCGGTCGCCAGAGAACACCCGCATCCCAGATAAGGCCGTCAGTGTCATAGGAGAGCAGGCGCGGCGAGGCTTTGTCGGTGATCAGTCGGCCATTGCTGTCCAGCACGGGAATACCGCTGCCATCCAGAACCGCACCGCGCTGGCTGATTGTCACGTCTTCATAACCAACACCGCCGACCAGGGCGAGCGTGGGTGACACAGGCACCGTCACATCGGCGCGCAGATATTTGTCCTGAAACCGCTGGTCGAGCACATTGGCGTCTTCGCGATTATAGCCACCGCCAACGGACCAGCCAAAGGGCAACGGACCGGGCTGCATGCCTGCCGAGAATGTGGCGCTATGGCTGGTGCTTTCGTTGAAGCTGCCTAGCGTGGGCGCATCGGGCAGGCCGATGCCGAAATCATCCTCCGTCCGCGTATAGCCGAAGCGGTATGCCGCATTCAGGTTAAGGTCACCAATCCGCTTGGTCAGCGTCGGGCCAGCGTAGGCGGAATAGACTTGCGTCGTGGACCCGACATTGCCGGTCAACGTGTTGTTCGCGCCCGTAAAACCATCGGTCCGGATACGCGTGGCGATGGCGCCGCCCTCAAGGCTCAACGTGTCCCGTATCAGATTGACCCGCCCGCGCAGCAGGCCGCTAATGGCATCCTGGTCGCCGACCTCCCCGCCCCAGCTAAAGCGATGCTCATAGCGCGCGTTTACGCCCACTTCGGCGCGCGGTGTCGTGACGCTGACGTCTATGCCTGCCGCTGCCGACGTGTACGTCAGCACATCGTCGCTGCCGCCCTGCAGATCGGCAATGACGACCTGATTGAGTTCAAGATATGGCGACACTTCCGTGCGTGAACGGGCAAGTGCCGGATTCGCCGCCCCTGCCGCAAGTGCCAGAACAGCCCAGCATGCGAGGATGCTGCGCACCCTCATTCCCCTTTTCCGTAGTAATTGCCGAAGCGGCGACCGCTGGCCGAGAATTTCACGCCGTTCAGCAGCAATTGCACATGGGCGCACGCCTTCAGCAGATTGGCCGCGTCGCGGAGCGCGTTCTCGCTTGTCTGGTCGGCCCGCACGATCATCAGCGCCTGCCCGACTTGGCCGGCCAGCACTGCCGCGGGGGAGGCAGCGAGGAGCGGCGGTGAGTCGAACAACAATATGCGGTTCGGGTTGCCGGCCGTCAGCGCATCAAGCAAATGGGCCGTCCGTTCCGACGCCAGATATTCGGTGTCGTTGTTGGTACGGCTTCCGGCAGGCAGCACCGCCAGCGCAGGAAATTCCGTCCGCACGACGCAATCCTCGATCGAAAGCGTAGGATCGGCCAGCACGTCCATGAAACCCGGCCCGTCCGGCAGGCCCAAAGTCGAAACGATGCTGGGCTTGGCGAAATCGCCGTCGATCAGCAGGACTTCTATATCCTTTTCCGCCGCCATCGACAGCGCCAGATTGACAGCGCAGAATGTCTTGCCCTCGCCCGGATGCGCCGAACAAATCAATATGCGGTTGCCGCGCGGCAGCGCGTCCTCGCCATTGCCACCGCGCGCGCCGATCAGAAGCTGGCGCTTCACGATCCGGAACTCCTCGCTGATGCCCGTTACTGGACCATCGGGCAGCACGAAGCCTGCCGTTTCCAGCGCATCGCGATCTACTGGGTGCGTTGGCCCGGACCAGCTGCGCGGCGATGGCGCCGCCGCCGAACCGGGAACGGTTGGAGCAGGCTCGAAAACTTGAGGCACGATCGGCGGCATCCCCGGTCCACGCAGCGCTGCGCCGAAATCATAGAGATCGAAGGCGCGCTCCAGCAGCGAGTTGCCTGATCCGGCTGGCATGTCGATGGGGCTGTGCCTTGTCATAACCTGTACCTCACGCCATGCCGCGCTGGACGAATTCGACGGCGATCAGCAGAAGGCACACGCCCGCAAGGCCACCGCTGCCCGCCAGAAAGAGCTTCAACCGCTGCCTGCGCACCACATGCTGCGCCAGCGTCATCGTTTCGGTGATCGCGCCGATGACGGGCAGACCCGCCGCCTTTTCAAGCCGCGCGGCCGTGGGATAGGTCATCTGCATCTGCCCCATGGCAAAGGCCGTACCGACGCCAGCGCCGATCCCGACGATCAGCACTGCCAGCAGCAGCAGCGGACGATTGGGCGCGGCAGGGGTAGATGGCACGCTTGGCGGTTCGATCACGCGGAACTTTACGGCACCGGTCTCGCTCTGCACGTCGCCCCGCAGGCGGACTTGTTCGCGGTCGGACAGCAGCTTCTCATATTGCGTCTTCTGCGCTTCATATTCGCGGTTGAGTCGTTCCTGCTCGGAGGCGACACCGGGTTCGGACACCTGCCGGTTCGACATGGCGTTCAGGTCGGCCTGGATCTGGCTCTTGCGGATCTGCAATGCCTGCGCCGTGGCGGCACGCTCCGCCTGCATAGACTTCAGCGATGTGTAGGTGGGGTTAGGTGTGCCTGTCGCGGCGGATGCCCCGCCCTGCCCCTTCAGCGCAGCGGCTTGACGACGCAGCGCGATGATATCGGGGTGGCTCTCGGTCCAGCCGCGGGCCTTGTTGGCAGCGATTTCCGCCATCACCGAACCCAGTGCAGTCGGTGCCCCGCCGCCAGACCCACCCGAGATCGTGGCAGGCGTGCCAGCAAGCTGCGAATTCATGGCGGCGAGCGCGCTTTGGGCCGCAATCAACTGGCTATCGATCGCATTCAATTCCGTGCGCGCCGCATTCATACGGTCGCTTATCGAACCGGCACCGGGCAAAAGCCCAAGGTACTTCTGTTCAAATTCGGCGCGGCGCTGATCGGCAGCCTGCAATTGCTTGCCCCGTTGAGCGACTTGCGAATCAAGGAAAGTCAGACTTTGACGCGTTTCGTCCCGGTTGCCAGCAACATTCTCTTCCTCGAAAATGTCGATCAGCTTCTGTGCAATCTGCGCCGCCAGCTTTGCGTTTGCGCCATCGGCGATGCTCGTGTCGGCGGATGAGGCCGTGATCTCGAACAGATTATCCTGCGTCGACACTACCTTGATGCGGGTGCGCAACGCGGCGACCTTGCCCGCCAGATCTCGGTCACTGGATACGCCCTGCGACAGATCCGTGCCGCGCACGACCTTTTCCAGATTGGCGGCGCTCGCCAAAGTCTGCCGGACGCGATCGACATCCTGCTGCTGCTCGACGGGGGTGATTCCTACCTGTTCAGGCAGGATCGATTGCGTCTGGACGTACACCTTGGCCTTGGATTCATAGCTGTTGGGGATCAGCGACACTCCCAGCCAGCCGAGCATGCAGACGCCCCACGCAACCGCCAGCGCAAGCCAGCGGCGGTTCCACACGCCATGCAGCGCGATCAGGATTTCATCGTAAAGACCAGACATAAGGTGCTGTTATTCCTGATTGTAGCGTCAGAACATGCTCTCGGGGATGATGATCACATCGCCCGGAGCCAGCAGCACGTTGGCCCGCGTGTCGCCTTTCTTGATGAGGTCGTTGAGGCGAACCGCAAATTCCTGTTGCTTGCCGGTCGCGCGCTCGTGGCGGATCAGCCGCCCCTTGTTGCCCGCCGCAAATTCCGACAGACCGCCGACCGAGATCATCGCGTCCAGCAGCGTCATGTTTGCGCGATAGGGAATCGAAGCGGGCTTTTCGGTCGCACCGACGATGCGGATCTGCTGGCTGAACGTGCCGGAGAAATTGTTGACGATCACCGAGACCAACGGGTTCTCGATATATTTGCTCAGCGCCGCCTTGATGTCGTCGGCCAGTATCGCCGGGGTCTTTCCCACTGCGGGCAGGTCGGTGATCAGCGGTGTCGTGATGCGTCCATCGGGCCGCACCTGAACCTTTGCGCCCAGTTCCGGGTTGCGCCATACGAAAATGGTGAGTTCATCGAGCGGCCCGATGACATATTCCTCGCCCGGTCCCTCGTCCGCGCCAACGAACGAAGCGGTGGGTAAAGTGGGCGCATCTCGCGTGGTCGTGCAGCCCGACAGCGTTACCGCCAGCAGCGACAGCCCAACAGACATACGGCCGAAAGCACCAGAAACCATGATCGTCTCACCCTCATCACCGCCTGCGCGCGTCGCGATGCCGAGAGGGAGGCAGCCGCAAAGTACGCAGGACTTCGGCTGCCTTCATGGGCGCTAAGGGTAAAGATAGCGTTAGGCGTGGGCGTTTTCTGCCCGTTTCGGACTAATTGACGATCATCTCTTGCGCTGCCGGATGGCCAAGAAAAGCAGCCGGGCTGGCGGTCGCGCCATAAGCACCGGCGAGGAACACCGCGACCAAATCGCCGACTTCCACGTGCGGCAACGCCACCTTGTCCCCCAGACGGTCGAGCGGGGTACAAAGGCATCCGACGACACTGACCGCCTCTTCTGCCGCAGGATGATCGAAACGATTGGCGATCGCCAAGGGATAATTGCGCCGGACGACCGTGCCGAAATTGCCGCTCGCCGCGAGTTGATGGTGCATACCGCCGTCGGTCACTACGAAACGCTCGCCCTGACTGTCCTTCACGTCGATTACGCGCGTCAGGTAAACTCCCGCTTCGCCCACCAGCCAACGCCCAAGCTCCAGCGCGAACTTCGTAGCCGCAAGAATGGCAGGGCGGCTTTCCAGCAACGTTGTCAGGGCCGCGCCAATGGGGCGAATATCAAGCCGTTTGTCTCCAGGGAAATACGGTATTCCAAACCCGCCACCCAGATTGACGAGCGGCGGCGACATGCCCACTGCCTCCGACAGCCTAGCCGCCAACGCAACCGTCGCTGCCTGCGTTTCGATCAGCGCAAGCGGGTCCAGCGCCTGACTCCCTGCGAAGATATGCCAGCCGCGCCAATCGGCCCCCGCATCGATCACGCGTCGCACCAACGCTGGCGCGCGATCAGCATCGATCCCGAAGGGCTTGGCACCACCGCCCATGCGCATACCGGACCCACGCAAGTCGAAGTCGGGGTTCACTCTGACGGCGAGTTTCGGCACCCGGTTCAGCCGCGCCGCGATCTCCAGCGCGCGCCCCGCTTCGCCTTCCGATTCCAGATTGATCGTCACGCCTGCCGAAATGGCGGCGGAAAGCTCGTCATCCCGCTTGCCGGGGCCGGCGAAACTGATGTGATCGGGCGCTTGGCCCGCCGCAAGCGCGGTCTGCAATTCGCCGCCTGAGGCAATATCGAAGCCATCCACCATCCCGACCATGCGCTCCAGCAGGGGCGCATAAGGGTTCGCCTTGATGGCATAGTGGATCGACAATTCGGGCGGCATGGCGTCGCGCAAATCCCGCACCTGTGCTTCGACTATTCCCATGTCGTAGATAAACAGCGGCGTATCGCCCGCTTCATCGACGAGCGAGGCCACGCCGCACTCGCCGATCAACAACATGCCTTCCTCACTGGTGAACCAGGGCGGGATCGACCCCATGGGCTTCATAGGCCATGATCCTTCGCAATCGCCACGCGGTCGATCTTGCCATTAGCGTTGGCGGGAAAGGCCTGCACCCACCGCACGTCGCGCGGCTGCATGAAGTTGGGCAGTTCCTGTTTCAAATGGCCGCGCACGTCGTTCTCCAATTGCGCCGTATCGACGCCCGCTTCCGCCCTTAGCAACAGCCGGACCGCAGCGCCAAGCCGGGGATCGGATACGCCCAATGCTACGGCTTCCGCAACGCCTGCAACGGTCACCGCCGCTTCCTCGACTTCGGTAGGACTGATCCGGTTGCCAGCGGACTTGATCATCGCATCGTCCCGCCCGACGAAATAGAGCAGCCCATCGGCATCGCGCCGAACCGTGTCCCCCGACCACACCGCCATGCCGCCATAGGCCGATGCAGCGGGCGCAGGACGGAACCGCTCCGCCGTGCGGGCAGAATCACGCCAATATCCATGTGCCACTAATGGCCCGCAATGAACGAGCTCGCCCGGTTCATCATCATCGGTGACCATGCCGTCCGGCCGCACGACCAGTATTTCGGCAAAGGGAATCGCCGACCCCATGCTGTCCGGATGACTGTCCACCAAAGGAGGGGGGAGATAGGTAGACCGGAACGCCTCCGTCAGACCATACATCGGATAGATGTCCGCCGCTGGAAATAACGCCTGCAAGCGCCGCACCAGCGGGGGCGTCAAGGCGCCACCGCTGTTCGTAATCCGGCGCAGTTGCTCCGCGACTTGCCGAGGCCATTCCAACTCGGTCAATTGCACCCAAAGCGGCGGGACGCCTGCAAGTGTCGTCACGCCACGCCGCTCGATCGACTTGATCACATCGCGCGGCGTCAGATAATCCAGCGGCACCACGCATCCGCCCGCATACCATGTCGAGAAAAGCTGATTCTGCCCATAATCGAAACTGAACGGCAGCACGCACAGCGTCCGGTCCTCGGGCTGCAGCTTCAGATATTGCGCAACCGCAGCCGCCCCCAGCCAAAGGTTAGTATGCGAGAGCATCACACCCTTCGGCTTGCCCGTCGATCCGCTGGTATACAGGATCGCCGCCAGCGTATCGGGATCGACTTCGGATGGCGGCAGCGTGGGACCGCCCGTCATGGCGCAGGCCGTGTCGCTTTCAGTATGCGCATGGCAGTCATCGGGAAGATCGCCAGCCTCCAGCGTATCGAGCCGCGCCTGCGTCCCGATCAGCAGCCGCGCGCCGCTATCGGCAAGGATATGCGCTAGTTGCGCCCGCTTCAGCAGCGGGTTGGCGGGCACATGGACCAGCCCGGCCCTTGCCGCCGCCATCGGCATCAATGCGGCAACCGGTCCTTTGGCCACCCAACTCGCCACGCGATCGCCGGGATCAAGCCCGAAGCCATGCAGCCAGGCCGCCAGATGCCCCAACGTCGCTTCAAGTTCTGCGAAATCGAGGTGTCCTGAGCGACCATCCAGCGCCGGGCGTGCCGGATCCCCGCGCAGCAGGATATGATCGATCGGCAATGTTTGCGGAGAAGACATCGCGCTTAACCTCATCTCCAGACTTCCTCGCTAACACCGCTTCCATGGCGGGAGATAGTCCTTTGCAACGGCGATGGGAATATCGCAGCTTCGTCGAGGCTTGGCGGCATACCGCCGGGGCGCTCGATCGGTCGTCACAGCCGTCGCTGTTCGATCGGATCGAATGGCTGGAATCTCTGCACCGACACTGTTTGCCGGAACAGGCCGTCGATATTCTCCATGCGCGCGCAGGCGATGCGCAGGCATGGCTGTTCCTGATTTGCGGCGATGACAATAGCCGCCGAGCCGTGGCAAACTGGTACAGCTTCGCCTTCCGCCCGTTGTTCAGCGGTCAGCCCGACGCAGACATGCAATTTCGGCTCCTCACTCAAATCGCCAGCCGGCTGGCGAAGCGCGCGGGGCGTTTAGAGCTGTTCCCGGTAACAGCGGACGACGGCACGACAGACTTATTGCTAAAGTCGCTCCACGCAACCGGCTGGCTGGCGACGGCAAGGCCAATCGGCGTCAATTACCTTCTCGACCTCAAAGGCCGTGACTTTCAAACCTACTGGTCCGCCCGCCCTGGCCCCCTGCGCACCCTGGTTCAGCGCAAAGGACGTGGAGATCCCTTCGACATTTCCGTCCACCATGAAGTCACCGATGTCCTTTGGGCAGACTATATGCGCGTCTACGCCAAAAGCTGGAAGGAAGCGGAGCCATTTGCGCCCTTCCTCCGCGCACTGGCCGAACATGAGGCACGCGCCGGAACGCTGCGCATCGGCTTTGCACGGCGGAACGGGGAACCAGTCGCCGCGCAACTCTGGACGGTGGAAAACGACGTCGCGTTGATCCACAAGCTCGCCCACGATGCCGCCTTCGATGCGCAGTCGCCGGGCACCCTGCTCAGCCACCACATGTTTCGAGCCGCCATCGATGACGATCATGTGGTCCGGATCGATTACGGGACAGGCAACAACGCCTATAAAACCCACTGGATGGACAGTCAGCGACCACTATATCGCGTCGACGCCTATAATCCGCGCTTCGCCTCCGCCTGGCTACCCGCTGCACGTGCGGGGATTTCCGGTCTTGTCGCGCGCAGGTTCAAGCGATAGGGCGGCAGGCGTCATGACAGCAGAACCCCATTCCATGTCCGATCGTCTCCAGACGAGTGATGCCCTCACCGAACAGCTTCGCGCGATTTTGCGAGACGTGTTGTCATTGAGCGAGGACCGTGCCGCCGCATTCAACGACGCAACGCCACTGTTCGGCGCTTTGCCTGAACTGGACTCGATGGCCGTTGCGGGTCTGCTAACCGAAATGGAGGATCGCCTCGACATCATCATAGAGGATGACGATGTTGACGGCGATACGTTCGAGACATTTGGGAGTCTGCTGGCCTTCGCAAGGACCAAGACCAGCCGTTAGACGCTGCCGACTATTCGGCGGCCTTCGCCATCGATTCAAAGTCGGCTTCGGCAAGGAAGCGCTCTGCGTCCAGCGCTGCCATGCAGCCCATGCCCGCCGCCGTCACAGCCTGCCGATAGATTTTATCACTGACATCGCCCGCCGCGAATACGCCCGGAATGTTCGTCCGGCTGGTGCCTTTTTCAACCACCAGATATCCATCGTCCGTCGGCAACAGCCCCTCGAACAATGCTGTCGCGGGCTGATGCCCGATGGCCACGAACGCACCATCTGTAGCAATATGCGAGGCCTCGCCCGTTACCGTGTCGATCAGGTCTACGCCGACAAGTCCCTCCGGCGCGCCGCCGCCCACGAAGCGCTCGACCGCCTTGTTCCACACCACCTTGATGCTGGGATGCGCGAACAGCCGATCCTGAAGGATCTTCTCCGCCCGCAGCGAATCGCGACGATGGATCAGCGTCACATCATGGCTGTGGTTGGTGAGATATAGCGCTTCCTCGACTGCCGTGTTGCCACCGCCGATCACCACCACCTTCTTGCCACGATAGAAAAACCCGTCGCAAGTCGCGCAGGCCGAAACGCCCTTGCCGCCAAGATGCGCTTCACCCTCGACATGCAGCCACTTCGCCTGAGCGCCCGTCGCGATGACCAGCGTGTCGCCGGAATAGACTGTCCCACCATCGCCGATCAGGCGGAACGGACGCTGGCTCAAATCGACACTGACGATCTGGTCATACATCATCTGCGCGCCGACATGCTCGGCCTGCGCCTGCATCTCTTCCATCAGCCACGGCCCCTGGATCACATCGCGAAAACCCGGATAATTCTCAACATCGGTCGTGATCGTCAGTTGCCCGCCCGGCTGCATCCCCTGCACGACGATCGGCGCCATGCCTGCGCGTGCGCCGTAAATCGCGGCGGAGAGGCCTGCAGGGCCGGAGCCGAGGATCAGCATGCGCGTGGAATGGGTTGCAGTCATGGTGCGCCTTCAACGATGGTTTCGGTATGAGATTGAAATAGTCTGTCGCAGCGTAGTTGCAAGCTATGCGGTATTGCGGCGATCAATCGAGAACGGAGGGAAGATCCTCAAACCCCTTGCGCAACGCGGCGGACCAAGCACGCGAGATCGCCGCGAATTGCTCATCCTCTGGTTCGATCCGGAAGCGCGTGCGGAACCGGTATTCGTCCCTCGGGATGATTGTGAGGTCCAGCGGCATTCCGACCGACAGGTTCGAGCGAAGCGTGGAGTCCATCGACACACACACCGCCTTCGTCGCCTCCTCCAGCGACGTATCGTTCGCGATTATGCGATCCAGAATGGGCTTGCCATATTTATGGTCGCCAATCTGGAAAAAAGGGGTTTCCGCCGTCGCCTCGATGAAATTTCCGGCGCTGTAAACAAGATACAGTCGACCCTTCCCACCCCTGCGCTGCCCTGCGACCAGTATGGATGCGTCTGCTCCGGAACCCTGCATCTCAATCGTATCACGATAGCGCTTCTGCATGGAGCGCATCGCGTCGCCGACCAGTTGAGCAGCTCGGTGCATCGTCGCACAATTTAAAATCGTTTCAATTTCAGGATCTTCCGCCGAATCCTTGATGGCGCGCGAGAGGCAGCTTTTCACTTCCTGCGTGATCGAGAGATTGCCCGAACACATGATCGCGATCGCCCGTTCGCCCGGCACTTCATAGGTGAACGTCTTCCGAAACCGGGCAATATTGTCCATGCCCGCGTTGGTCCGGGTGTCGGAGAGTAGCACCAGCCCATCATCGACTCGCACTGCTACACAATAGGTCATAGCCCCCCGGCTCCCATGTTCACGCGCCGCGCTGCGCCAACAAGCTGGGATTGCTGCTGCTGTTGCTTCTGCAATTGTTGCTCGCGCTCATCGTCGCTGGCTTGGGCTATCCGTACGTCGGCGTCAATCCAGATCGATCCTGCCGCAGTCACCGAACCCCGGACAGGCGCCGCATCGTCGGCGTCCAGCCCGCAGGCGACGCGAATATAATTTTCCGTCACGCAGATCTGGTTGGACGGATCGAAGCCGATCCATCCAAAACCGGGCACCAATGCCTCCGTCCACGCGTGAGTCTCATGCAGTGCATCCTCGCCCTGTGCGAGCAGATAGCCTGTAACGTAGCGGGCAGGCACGCCGATGGAGCGCGCCGCCCCTATGAAGATTTGCGCATGATCCTGACACACGCCCGCACCCAAGGCGAACGCATCGGCTGCACTCGTGCTGGCGTTCGTCACCCCGGCGCGATAGGTCACGTTGCCAATCACCGCTGCGGAAAGCGCATGTAGCCGCGCCAATGGATCAGCGCTGGGGATTGCCCTCGCCATTTCGCGAATTGCGGGGGACGCTGCTGTCAGCGGCGTCTCGCGCAGGAATATTTGTGGGTTAAACTGCTCCCGAAGGCCACCGATAACGCCGACCGTATCGCTCGTCTCGACTATCCCGGTCGCGAGTATGGTAGCCTGATCCGTTCGATCGTGGCGCATCCATAGCGCCTCAAGATCACCAAAGGCATTGGGCGCGAAGTTGGTGACCGGCTCGTCATTGATACGAACCTCCCACTCCAGAACCTTTTGTCCGAAGTGGTCACGCGGCTTCAGCTTCAGCAGCATGGCTACCCTGCTGGAACCGGCTTCGTAATTATAGACCGTCTGGTGTCGGACAAGAAGCTTCATGAACGGTAGCCCTGATCCTGTTGCGACCGCGCATCGGCGGTCATCCGAAGTGGTAATCTTCCGCGATTTCCATGGCCAGCCTGTCGGTGGATGCGATGCCGTTCTGCACTGTTTCGTGCAGCCCCAGCCGGAATATCTCGCCGCTGTCGATGCTTTCCAGCCCCGCAACCATCTTCAATACCGATTCATGCGCCTGGCCGCGCGTGTCGTGCCAGCCCGAGAGCCGGTTCAGGCGATAGGCGAGTTGATCGTAGCAGTAAGCTACACTGCGCGGAAACAGCCTGTTGAGCATGATGAAGTCAGTGATCTGCCACGGCGTATATGCGCCGCCATAAACATGGTGATAGGCGCGGCTTCCCGAAAGCGCATGCAGCACCGACGTCCACTGATAATGGTCGCGATTGCCGCCAATCACTTCGGTCTCGGGCAGCAAGACGTAATATTTGACGTCAAGCAGGCGCAACGTCATCTGCGCCCGTTCCAGCGCGGCCCCGGTTCGCAGGAAATCATGCCCCTCATTGCGAAGCTGCCCACTGTCCGCTGCGCCACGGAACGTCATGGCGCGCGTCTTCACCCAGTCGATCAGGCTCGGCAATTGCTGCCGCGCCTCTGACACGTCGTAGCTGTCGAGCTTGCGCCAACCTTCGTTCAGCGCCTCCCACATGTCCTGCGTCAGCATGGTGCGCGCCGACTTGGCATTGGCCCGCGCGCGCGCCAGGCAGGAGCGGATCGACGAAGGATTCTCCGGGTCCAGCATCAGATACGCGACAACATCCGTTTCCCGCACATGCGCGTCCGGCGGAAAATTCTCTTCGCAGCCGGTCGCCCGTACCACGGAGCGCCATTCGTCCCGATGGTGCGCACCCGGCAGGATCGCCATGCGCTGCCCCATGGTGAGTAGCCGCGCGGTGGATTCGGCACGCTCCATATAGCGGGCCATCCAATAGAGGTTCTCGGCGGTCCGGCTCAGCATTGTGTCAGTCCTGCATGCTGGATCATTCTTGTAGAACCCAGGTGTCTTTCACCCCGCCCCCCTGGCTGGAGTTTACGACCAACGACCCTTCGGTCAGCGCGACGCGCGTGAGGCCGCCCGGCACCAACCGCAACTGCTTTCCCACCAGGCAATAAGGTCGGAAATCAGCATGGCGCTCGACGACGCTCGCTGGCCCTAATGTCGGAACCGTGGAAAGATCCAGTGTGGGCTGGGCAATGAACTCGGAAGGATTTGCACGAATACGGTCGGCATAGGCCGCAATTTCCTCCTTGGTCGATTTCGGTCCGATCAACATGCCGTATCCGCCCGATCCATGCACTTCCTTGGCTACCAACTCGTGCAGATGTTCGAGCACATAGGCGCACTCATCGGGCCTTGCGCATTGCCACGTCTGTATGTTGGAGAGGACCGGCTGCTCGCCCAGATAGAAGCGGATCATTTCGGGCACATAGGTGTAGACCGCCTTGTCATCGGCAATACCCGCACCAGGCGCCGAACATAGCGTAACCCCGCCGTTTCGATAGACATTGAAGATGCCCGGAATCCCCAGCAGGCTGTTGGGATTAAAGGCCAGCGGATCGATATATTCATCGTCAATGCGGCGATAGATCACGTCGACAGCGGTGGGGCCACCCGTGGTCTTCATCCAAACCCGGCCATCCTGCACGAACAAGTCCATCGGCTCGACCAGTTCAACACCCATGAGATCGGCAAGAAAGCTGTGCTCATAATAGGCGCTATTGAGCGATCCCGGCGTTAGAACGACGACCACCGGGTCGCCCTTGCAGGCCGGCGGCGCGACTTCCTTCAGGCTTTTGAGCAATTCCGCGGGATAATCATCGACCGGCGCCACGATGCCCTTCGCGAACAGATCTGGAAACATCCGCGTCATGATATCGCGATTTTCAAGCATATAGGACACACCGGAAGGCGTCCGGCAGTTGTCCTCCAACACTTCAAACTGGTCAGGGCCAGTGCGTACGATATCAATACCAACGATATGGCTATACACTTTACCGGGCGGAGAAAACCCAACCATCTCAGGCGTGTAAGCACTATTATTGTAGATTATTTCACTAGGAATGATCCCCGCGCGAATGATCTCACCGCGATGATATACGTCATGCAGAAACGCATTCAACGCGCGGGTACGTTGGCGGATTCCGCGATCCAGCACACGCCACTCATGCGCCGTAAAGATGCGTGGCAACAAATCGAACGGTATCAACCGTTCCGGGTCGCCGCCCTCACCATAGACGGCGAAGGTGATGCCGATCCGGCGGAAAATGGCCTCCGCTTCTTCAAGCCGCCTATTAAGCCCCACTATACCCGTCCGCTCGACCCAGCTTTGCACTTCCGCGTAGCAATCGCGAACCGCTTCCTGACCATCAAGCATTTCGTAGAAGGGCAATCCGATCTCCTTCCGCTGTGAGCGCCAACCGACGTCCTTGTGCGTTGCAGCATTACTGCAACGCGCCGTTCAGAATGCAAGTGTAAAATAGCGTATCTGGAAACTGTCTTTCAGCGAAGCATCATGCATAATCCACATTGCCTTTATGTTCTTGGTATGTTCTATTAAGTTCATGAGCATCGTCAAAGGCCGTGGCGCAACCGAAAACATGTCGAGCACGCGCTTCGCTCTGCCTGCGCGTGAAGCGGACGGCGATTGGCTCGACGCGCTCGATCTGGTGGACGGTACGCCGCCAAGACCACAGACCACGGTCACAGTAGAACGATCGCGTACCATCATCGCGCGCAACAGCTCCCCCGACATTGGCTTCGATCATTCGATCAATGCCTATCGCGGCTGCGAGCATGGCTGCATCTATTGCTACGCTCGACCAACCCACGCGTGGCATGATCTCTCGCCGGGACTGGATTTCGAGACGAAGCTGTTTGCCAAACCGGACGCGGCCCAGCTGCTGCGCGCCGAACTGTCGAAACGCTCCCATGTCGTCACGCCGCTTGCAATGGGGACGAACACGGACCCCTATCAGCCGATCGAACGGGACTGGAAGATCACGCGGCAGTGCATCGAAGTGCTGGCGGAATGCCGCCACCCGCTGTTCATCACGACCAAGTCTGACCGGGTTCTGCGCGATATCGACTTACTCGCGGGCATGGCGCGGGAGGGGCTGGTTGCCGTCAGCATTTCGGTGACCAGCCTCGACCCTGCGATTGCCCGTACGCTGGAACCGCGCGCTTCGCATCCGGAGCGCAGGATCGCCGCCATTGCCCGGCTGGCGGATGCAGGTGTCCCGGTGCATGCCTCCATTTCCCCGATCATACCGGCCATCACCGATCATGAGATCGAAGCGTTGGTCGCGCGCGTTGCTGCGGCAGGCGCGAGGGGCGTATTCTGGATTCCTGTCCGCCTGCCGCACGAAGTCGCGCCGCTTTTCCGGGCCTGGCTCGACGCGCACTATCCCGATCGCGCTGCCAAGGTCATGAACATTATCCGTGACTTGCGTGGCGGACGTGACAATGATCCAAACTTCGGATCACGGATGCGGGGGCAAGGCATATGGGCCGATCTGATCCGCGCCCGTTTTGAAAAAGCGCGCCTGCGGGCCGGGCTTCAGAATGAACGGATTGCCCTGCGTACCGATCTATTCCGCCCGCCCCAGGGCGATCAGTTGCAATTGTTCTGACCGCCCCTAACTAAGCGCAACATCGCGATAGGTTTCGCGCAGGGCAGTCTTGAGTAGTTTGCCTGTCGCGGTGTGCGGAAGGGTCTCAGCGAAGATGATCCTGTCGGGCAACCACCACTTCGCGACACGTGCCTCAAGATGCGCCTGTATATCTGCCTCGCACACTTTCGCCCCGTCCTTCCGGACGACGATCAAAACCGGGCGCTCATCCCACTTCGGATGCGGCAATCCTATCGCCGCCGCTTCGGCGACACCCTCGCAGCCAAGCGCCTCGTTCTCCAGCGTTACGGAACTGATCCATTCACCACCGGACTTGATGACGTCTTTCGACCGGTCCTTGATCTGCATGACGCCATCGCCCGTGATGATCGCCACATCACCCGTGTCGAACCAGTTATCAGCATCCACGGCAGGACCGCTCTCATCCGCGAAATAGCGCGCGATGACCCATGGTCCACGAACCTGCAATCGCCCGGTGGCCTTGCCATCGCGCGGCAGAATGGCGCCTTCGTCATCGACGATCCGCATCTCGACGCCATATGGCACCCCGCCCTGATAGGCGAGCAGGTCCAGTTGCGTTTCGCGCGGCAGATCCTGGAAGTCGGCGCTTTTGCGGGAGACCGTGCCGGTCGGTGACATTTCCGTCATTCCCCACAAATGGCTCACCGCGATGCCCATATCCATCAATCGGTTGACCATCGCACGTGGCGCCGCCGATCCACCAATCACGACGCGCTCAAGCGGCGGAGGCGCTACGCCCGTCGCATCGAGATAAGCCAGCATCCCAAGCCATACCGTCGGGACGGCGGCGCTATGCGTGACCTTCTCTTCACGGCTCAACGCGCACATCAGGGCCGGGTCGTTGGTCGCGGACAGCACCAACTTCGCCCGGGCCATCGGCGCGGCAAAGGGCACGCCCCAGGCGCACACGTGGAATTGCGGAACGACTGGCAAGATGCAGCTATCCGGCCCCAGATTCATACAGGCCGGCTGCACGCCCGCCATCGCATGCAGCACTGTCGAGCGATGCGTGTAAAGCACGCCCTTGGGATCACCGGTGGTTCCGCTGGTGTAGCAGAGCATGCAGGGATCACGCTCGTCCCCTGTCACCCAATCATATTCGCCATTCTCGATCGACAGGAGCGCATCGAAGCTCCCCTCTCCTGCACTATCGAAGCAGAAGAAATACCGCACAGTCTTGAACTGCGGCTTTAATCGCTCGACCAGCGGCGCGAACATCGCGTCATACACCAGCACCTGATCTTCGGCATGATTGGCGATGTAGACGATCTGCTCGTCGAACAGCCGAGGGTTGATGGTGTGCAGCACCGCACCCATTCCCATCGCGCCATACCACGCGACGACATGCCGCGCATGGTTCATCGCCAACGTTGCCACGCGCTCGCCTTTGCCGATACCGATCCGTTCAAGCGCCTGCGCAAAGCGACGAGCATCGTGGCGGATCTCCGCCCAGTTTGTCCGCGCGATACTGCCGTCAGCGTAGCGGCTCACCACTTCGCGAGCGCCATGTTCGTGGGCGGCGTGATCGATTATCGTGGATACGCGCAGGCTGAAGTCCTGCATACCGCCTATCATCATCGCTCTCCATCTATTTTCAGCGATGGTGCCTTGCGCTGGCCGGAGACACAAGGGCGATGATGCAGGCTAGGAGACCAGCGCCAGACGCGGTGGCTCGACCGCCGCGAAACGATGACCAACGACGCCCGGCACGATCGAAAGCTTTTCGGATATCTCGGCATCGATCAGGAAATCACGCCCCAGGCGCACGCGGACGATCCGGCCATCGGGCATCAGGCTGCGGATACCGACTTCACTCCGCCCGCCCCTGCTGACCGATAATATGGCCGTGATCCCAGAAATGGCGCTGTCCTGCACCACGTCCAACCACAACTCCATGCGTGTGCTACCGGCGACCCGGTTGAAAGGCTGGACACCACGGACGGTCACGCGGGGGGTTTCCTCACCCGGTTGCCGATCCAGTTCTACCGTCAGCAGGCCGCAATCGCCATCCTTGCCCAATGCGTCGATGGCTTTGCAGGCGTCCTCGTCAAAGCAACTCGCCTGAAACTGCCCGCTACTGTCGGAGAATGTCGCCGACACATAGCGTCCGCCCCGCCGCGTGTCGCGCCACCGCACATCCTCGACCAGCGCCGCCATGATGGCATGCGCGCGTCCTTCCGAATTCATAGCGATGGGGCTGGCGCAGATCGAACCGAAGCTGCGCGCGCCCTTGGCATCGGCAATGTGGCGGAAACGATCGACAGGATGCGCGGAGAAATAGAAGCCGAACGCTTCTTTCTCCTGCGCCATCCGGTCGGCAACGCTCCAAGGGGTGTGTGGGGGAATATGCACATCGGCATGCGCGATTTCCTCGCCTCCGAACAAGCCACCCTGCCCGCTTTCCCGCGCATCCGCCGCACTGGACGCGACCGACAGGATCGTCTCCGCCGCAGCATGCACACCCGCTCGGTCCGCATGGATGCCATCGAAAGCGCCCGCCGCCGCGAGGCTTTCCAACTGCCGACGATTGAGCAGCCGCGGCTCCACGCGATCGGCGAAATCATCAAGATCCTTGAAGGCACCATGCGCCTCACGCTCGGCGACCAGCGTGTCCATCGCTTTCTCGCCCACGCCCTTCAATCCGCCCAAAGCATAGCGCACTGCAAAGCCGTAACGGGGATCATCGGCATGATCGTCCGGTGGAGTCACTGCCTGTACGGAGAAATCCGCTTCGCTGATGTTTATGTCCGGTGGTAGGCATGTCAGCCCCATCCGTCGCATATCATCCACGAACACTGTGAGCTTATCTGTTAAATGTATATCAAAAGCCATTGAAGCAGCGTAGAATTCTGCTGGATAATGCGCCTTCAGCCACGCGGTTTGATAGGCCAGCAGTGCATAGGCGGCCGCGTGCGATTTGTTGAAACCATAGCCCGCAAACTTGTCGATCAAATCGAATAGCTCATTGGCCTTCGCCTTGGCGATCTGGCTGCGTTCGGCACATCCCCTAACGAAACGGTCGCGCTGCGCGTCCATCTCCGCCTTGATCTTCTTGCCCATCGCGCGGCGGAGAAGATCGGCGTCACCCAGAGAATAGCCCGCAAGGATCTGCGCGGCCTGCATCACCTGTTCCTGATAGACGAAAATTCCATATGTCTCTTCAAGGATCGGCTTCAATAGAATATGAGGATATTCAATATCTTCCTGACCGTTCTTTCGACGGCCAAACATCGGGATATTGTCCATTGGACCTGGGCGATAGAGCGACACGAGCGCGATGATGTCGCCGAAGTTCGTAGGCTTCACCGCCGCCAGCGTCTTGCGCATGCCTTCGGATTCCAACTGGAACACGCCCACCGTATCGCCGCGCTGGAGCAACTCGTAAACTGCGACATCATCCCACAGCAGCGTCTCAAGGTCGATAATTTCACCGCGCTTTGCCAGCAACTGCACCGCCTTTTGCAGCACCGACAGCGTCTTCAGGCCCAGAAAGTCGAACTTCACCAATCCGGCATATTCGACATATTTCATGTCGAATTGCGTGACCGGCATGTCGGACCGCGGATCGCGATAAAGCGGCACCAGCTTCTGCAAGGGACGGTCGCCGATCACCACGCCAGCGGCATGGGTCGAGCTATGGCGCGGCAGCCCTTCCAGCTTCAGCGCCAGGTCAATCAGCCGCCGGACTTGCGCATCATTCTTATATTCCTGCGCGAACTCGTTGACCCCGTTCATCGTCCGCTCAAGCGTCCAGGGGTCAGTCGGATGGTTCGGCACCAGCTTGGCCAGCCGGTCGACTTGCCCATAGCTCATCTGAAGCACGCGGCCTGTATCCTTCAGCACGGCGCGGGCTTTCAGCTTACCGAATGTGATAATCTGCGCCACATGGTCGGTGCCATATTTGGCCTGCACATAGCGAATGACTTCGCCGCGCCGTGTTTCGCAGAAATCGATATCGAAGTCAGGCATCGACACGCGTTCGGGGTTCAGGAAGCGCTCGAACAGCAGCCCCAATTGCAGCGGATCCAGATCGGTGATCGTCAGCGCCCATGCGACGACCGAACCAGCACCCGATCCACGCCCCGGACCCACGGGAATGTCGTTCGTCTTTGCCCATTTGATGAAGTCGGCAACGATCAGGAAGTAGCCGGGGAACCCCATCTGAACGATGATATCCAGCTCGAATTCCAGGCGGCTGAAATATTCCGGAAAGCGCGCCCGAAGCGTTTCGCTATCCAAGGTAGCCGCGTCAGTCCCCTCGTGGATCGCCACGATCTTGCACAGCCGCCGCTCCAACCCAGCCGTCGAGTCGGCCCGTAACTGCTTCTCTTCGCCAAGCAAATCACCCGCGAGGCTAGGGAGGATCGGCTTGCGCTTCGGGGCCATCACGGCGCAACGCTGCGCCACCACCAGCGTATTCGCCAGCGCTTCCGGCAAATCGTCGAACAGCCGTTTCATTTCGGCGGCCGGTTTCATCCACGCGTCTTTGCAGCTTTTACGCCGATCTTCGCTATCTACATAGGCGCTGTCGGCAATGCACAGCATGACGTCATGCGCGGCATGGAAATGCGGCTCAGCAAAACAGGTCGGATTCGTCGCCACCAGCGGCAAGTCCCGCGCATAAGCAAGATCAAGCAGTTCCGCTTCCGCCTTCCCCTCGGTCACGTCGAACCGTCGCACGATTTCGACATAGAGCCGATCGGGAAACAGCGTCTCCAGCCGCTCGCAATAGGACAATGCCGCCTCTGGCTGCCCTTCGGCAAACAACCGCGCCAGCGCCCCTTCGCCGCCCGCCGTCAAAGCGATCAACCCGTCGGTCCGCCCGACCAGATCGCCTAGCGAGACATGCGGCTGTTCTTCGATGGGGCGATCGAGATGCGCCATCGACACGAGCGCGCAGAGATTGTCGTAGCCCGCGCTGTCCTGTGCGTAGAGCGCCAGCCAGTCATGCACAGGCGCGGCATTGGCGGGGCGACCGGGTCGCGCTATCCCCACCATGGCGCCGATCACCGGCTGCACGCCCTCACTCTTGCACGCGTCGGAAAAGGCCATCGCCGCATAAAGACCATTGCGGTCAGTGAGCGCTACGGCGGGGAAACCCAGTGCCTTGGCCTGCTTGGCAATCGCCTTCGGTTCGATCGCGCCGTCCAGCATCGTATAACAGGAGAAAACGCGCAAGGGTACGAAGGAAGCATGGGGCATCCGCCTATTCTGGACGTTCCCGGCGATTCGTTAAAGCCCCCGTGCGGCCAAATCTGTGGGTAGTTTCCCTGAGTGGTCGATTTGGATTAAGAATAAGGCGACCTGTAACCCCGGTCACAGTAAGCATATGGTCAGCGACTATAGTGAGGACATCTGAGCACACACTCGTTAGCACAGAAACAGGGGACACGCCATGACCACGGAAATACCCAATCCCACGCCCGCATCTCTCGTGGATCGCGCAAAAGCCATTATCCTGACGCCAAGGGAAGAATGGCCGCGCATCAACGCGGAGCCGACCACGATCAGTAGCCTATTCACCGGATATGCCCTGATCCTTGCCGCCATCCCTCCGCTGGCGGGCTTGATCGGAGGTCTGGTATTTGGATACGGCGCGCTCGGCGTATATTTCCGTCCCTCGATCGGCGGCGCGATCAGCATGGCCGTCGTGCAATATGTGCTGTCTTTGGTGGGGGTCGTCGTAATCGCGCTGATCATCGACTTTCTGGCGCCTAAATTCGGGGGCAAGAGCAATCGCGTTCAGGCATTCAAGGTCGCGGTCTACGCCTATACGGCAAGTTGGCTCGCAGGCATCTTCGCCCTGATCCCGGCGCTGTCGATCCTGACACTGCTCGGCCTTTACAGCCTGTACCTGCTCTACACCGGCCTTCCGTTGCTTATGAAAACGCCGAGCGAAAAGGCCGGCTCCTACACTGCTGTCACGGTTCTCGTGGCGATCGTCATGTCGTTGATCATCGGGGCGATCGCCATTCCCCTGAGCGGAATGTTCGGTGGCTCACCCTATGGTGCAGTCAGCAGCAGCAGCGCGCCTGAAGGGGAAGTCAGCATCCCCGGCATCGGCACCGTCGATCTTTCCAAGATGGAGGCCGCTTCCAAGAAAATGGAGACAGCCGCCAAACAGATCGAAGAGTCCGCCAAGACCGGCAAGTCCAACGCGATCGCGCCCTCTGCTCTGCAAGCGATGCTCCCGGCGTCGATCGGGAACTATCAGCGCACCGAAATCGAAAGCGCCGGTCTCGGCACTGGTGGGTCCAACGCTTCGGCGCGCTATCAGGCGGGCGAGCGCAACATCCGCGTGGAATTGACCGACATGGCAGCGATGGGGGCACTTGCCGGCCTTGGCGCAGCGCTGAATGTCGAATCGAACAAGCAGACCGCCAATGGCTATGAGCGCACCAGCACTGCAAGCGGCCAGATCGTCACCGAAAGCTGGGACAAAGGTTCCGGCGAGGGCAAATATGGCACCACAGTCGACAACCGCTTCATGATCGAAGCGAGCGGCAATGCCGCCAGCATCGAAGAGTTGAAAGCCGCCGTGGCTGCAGTCAGACCCGAAAAGCTCGCCGCGCTGGCCCAATGATGAAGAAGAAGGGGCTAGAGCAGCCCCTCTATATTGGCCTTGAGCGCTTCGGGCTTCACGGTGGGAGCATGGCGGCCCACGACTTTGCCGCTGCGATCGACCAGGAACTTGGTGAAGTTCCACTTGATTGCCTGCGTACCAAGTAATCCGGGCGCCTCCGCCTTCAGCCAGGCGAATAGCGGGTCGGTGCCCGATCCGTTTACGTCGACCTTGGCAAAAACCGGGAAGCTGACATCGTAGGTCAGCGAGCAGAAATTGGCGATCTCCGCCGCGTCGCCCGGCTCTTGCCCGCCAAACTGATTGCATGGAAAGCCAAGCACTTTAAACCCGCGCGGACCATATTCCCGGTGGAGGGTTTCAAGGCCTGCATATTGCGGCGTGAAACCGCATTTGCTGGCGGTATTGACGATCAGCAGCGCCTTGCCTGCGAAGTCCGACAAAGCCTGCGTGCCGCCATCGGCCGTCTTCACGGTAAAGTCGTACAGCCTCATCGACGTTCTTCCCTATTCCAGCCGCCCACCATGCAGGCGGACCACGCGATCCATCTTTGCCGCCAGACGCTCATTATGCGTAGCCACCAAAGCTGCAGAACCTTCTTCGCGCACCAGCCTCAGAAATTCCGCCAGCACGATGTCCGCTGTCTTTTCGTCCAGATTGCCTGTCGGCTCATCGGCCAGCACCAGCGCGGGGCGATTGGCCAGCGCGCGCGCCACGGCAACGCGCTGCTGCTCGCCGCCCGAAAGCTGGCTCGGCCGATGGTCAAGCCGATGCCCCAGCCCCAGGTCGGTCAGCAGGGACTCGGCCCGCGCGCGCGACGCCGCTGGAAGAACGTCGCGAATCATCTGCGGCAGGATCACATTTTCCGCCGCATTGAAGTCGGGAAGCAGATGATGAAATTGATAGACGAACCCGAGCGAATCCCGCCGCACCCGCGTGCGGCCGTCGTTTGAAAGGTTTGCCGCTTCCTCGCCGCCGATCATGATCGACCCGTCGAACCCTCCCTCCAGCAAGCCCACTGCCTGAAGCAACGTCGATTTGCCCGATCCCGATGGCCCGAGGAGAGCAACGATCTCGCCCGCGCCTACCGTCAGGTTCACGCCCTGCAACACGTCGATCGTAACGTCGCCCTGCGTAAAGCTGCGCTTGAGGTCCGTAACTTTCAGAACGTCATTCATAACGCAGCACCTGTACGGGATCGGTGTTGGCCGCCTTGAACGCGGGATACAGCGTCGCGAGGAAGCTGAAGACCAGCGCCATCACGCATATCGACACGATTTCCACCGGATCGGCCTTTGACGGCAGTTCGGTCAGGAACCGGATGGAGGGATCCCACAAATTCTGGCCCGTGAGAAACTGGATCGCGTTGACGACCGACTGCCGGAAGAAGAGGAAGGTGAAGCCAAGGATCGTACCCGCCACCATGCCAAGCGTGCCGATAGTCACGCCCACCGTCATGAATATCTTGATGAGGCCGGAACGCGACGCGCCCATCGTCCGCAGGATCGCAATGTCCCGCGTTTTGGCGCGCACCAGCATGATGAGCGACGACAGGATGTTGAACACCGCCACCAGAACGATGATCGACAGCACCACGAACATCGCCACCCGCTCAACCGCCAGCGCCTCGAACAAGGAAGAGTTCAACTGACGCCAATCCGTTATGACGGCGCGGCCCTGCACCTTGTCGGCAAGGGGCGCAAGTATATCCTGAACCCTATCCGCATCGGCCGTTTGCACCTCAATCATGCCGACCGCATCGCCGAGCAACATCAGGGTCTGCGCATCCTCTATAGGCATGACGACAAACGCCTTGTCATACTCGTAAACGCCGACTTCGAAGATCGCAGCGACTTCATAGCTAATCTCACGCGGCACCGTGCCGAACGGCGTGGCACGTCCCGCCGGGTTGATCACGCTCAATCGACCGCCGACCGAAACCCCGAGATTTTCCGCAAGTCGTGCGCCAATCGCAACCTTACCTCCACCCACTCTTAATGCGGCGAGGCTGCCCGCCAGCACCTTACCCTTCAGCGTCTTGTTATTGCGTATGTCGGGCACGGTCATGCCCCGCACCAGGACCGCCTCAACTCGCCCCTGATAGCTGGCTAGCAACGGTTGATCGATAAGCGGCGTGGCGCTCGTGACTCCCGGCGTGGCCTTTGCTTCCTTCAAGATGTCGCGCCAATCGGGCAGTCGCCCGCCATAGCCCTGCACTACGGCATGCCCGTTCAGCCCGACGATCTTGTCGAACAGCTCGGCCCGGAACCCGTTCATCACGCTCATCACGATGATCAGCGCAGCCACGCCCAGCATCACCGCGGCAAGGCTGATTCCGGCAACCAGGAAGATGAAGCCCTCCCCCTTGCCCGGCAACAGATAGCGCCGCGCAATCATTCGTTCGTACCGCGACAGAATCATGTGGTTGTTAGTATCCCTTGGGCGCTCGCCCCCTCGCTCTAGGGAGCACGCAAGGAGGAGGCAAGGCGGACCTCTGTTGCCCATACAACACAGGGCGTTCCCAAAATGAATCACTTGTTCACTTTGCTGATGACAGCGGGGCGGCCGGGGCATAGCAACATAAATGAAACATAGGCAAATGGCCGTGGTTCAGGGACGCTGCAGTCCCGGTCCGGAGCTTGGGGGCTAAAGGATCGGTTGACGCAGTACCAAGGGGGAGACGAGCAATCGTCCATCTACGCCCGGATCGGCAACGGTCCGGGCGTTTATGATTCTCGGCCGATCTCCAAAAATATCCTCTTGAACACAGTAAAACCGCAACCATATTTCCGTTGTCCGGCCGCCATTTCGGGGTTTTGGACAAACATAATGACGGATGCCATCTGGGTCCGTCGCATGGTTTTTATGCTCATAGGAGATATGACAATGCGTGGTTTTGATTTGACTCCCTATCGCCGCTCCACCGTTGGCTTCGATCGCCTTTTCGATCTGATCGAGAATAATGCGCGAGCCACTCAGGGCGACAACTATCCCCCCTTCAACATCGAACGGCTGAGCGAGGATCGCTATCGCGTGACACTGGCTGTCGCTGGCTTCCGCAGCGAAGAGCTTGAGATCACGGCGCAGCAGAATCTGCTACAGGTCAGCGGTCGCAAGGAAGACGTGTCGAAGTCCGATCAGGGCAAGTATCTGCACGTCGGGATCGCCAACCGCAGCTTCGATCGCCGGTTCGAACTGGCCGACTTCGTGCGGGTAGAGAATGCGGAACTGTCCGACGGTCTTTTGGTCATCGAATTGGTTCGCGAAGTACCCGAAGCAATGAAGCCGAAGAAGATCGCCATTAATGGTGGTCAGCTTATCGACATCAACCAGGATCAGCGCGCCGCCTAAAACGGTGGGTGATCCCCTGATGGATCGAGGGAGCCGTGGCGACGCGGCTCCCTTTTTTATGGTCCGCGCCGTGTGTCCTTCATGATCCAGGGATGCGCATCGCCCGGCGCTCGGACGGTCCGCACTATTCCATTTTTGAGGTCGATGGCGACACCCCCCGTTTGCCGGAGCATCCCCTTGTCGATCTTCAGCCAGCGCGGCACACATGTTCGCGGCAACCACCGCTCGCTGACGACAATATCCGCTTCCGCGCATGCTTTCGCCATTACCGGCAAGTCCACCAGATCGCGGCTTCGCGTTGCCAGCAATCGCCACTGCCGCCCACCTTCCGTCAGTGTCACGGCACACAAATCCTCGCTGCATTTCGCCTGCCGCAATGACGCCAGCGCCGCCAGCTCTCCATCGAACCCGGCGCTTTCAGACAGAGTGTCGCGCACGTAATCACCGGCCTTGTCGCGCAGCACCGCCATGCCCCCATCGGCAGTCCGAACGGCCAGATGCCGCCCATCTGCCGTGACCAGGACGTCGGGTGCCCGCGCGGCCAGCATCATCGCACAGCCCGCCAGCACTGGCACCAAACCCAGCCAACGCCAGCGCGTCCGCCACAACAGGCACCACAAACCGCCAGCCACCACCAATCCGAACGCCCAAGCCCCGAACGCGGGCAACAAGGCGACGGCATAGGGTTGAGCCGCAACTTCATGTGCTACATATAAGAGCAAGCGCAGCGACTGATCGACAACCCACCATGCCGGCGCACCCAGCGACCAGCCAAAGGCCGCTCCGATCCCGTCGAGAACCAGCGCCAGAGCCTCGAAAGGCATCACCACGAACGTCGTCAATGGAATGGCGACCAGGTTGGCCAGCGAACCCAGCATCCCCGCCTGATGGAAATGGAACAAGGCGATCGGCGCGAGCGTCAGTTCAACGATGATACCCGTCATCAGCAGCACCATCACATGCCGCACCAACCGCAAAGGCCATGCCTCGTCCCGCCCATGCGTCAGCTTTCGGAACCGGGGATGTTCCGCCAGAGCGACGATGGAAATAACCGCCGCGAAACTCATCTGAAAACTAGGTCCGACCAGCGACTCGGGCCACAGCAACAGCACAAACACCGCGCCCGCCGCGATCAGCCGGAGCGTGAGAGCCTCGCGCCCCAAAGCGAGGCCGCCAAGCACCAGCAAAGACGCGACGCAGGACCGCACCGTTGGTACGTCCGCGCCTGTCATCAACGTATAGCCAATCCCGGCAATGGCCCCTCCACCCGCCGCGATCAGCATCAGCGGCCAGCGCAACGCGGCGCGGCGGCTAAGCGCCAACACCCGAAAAATCAGGAAAATCACGGCTCCAACCAGCGCCGTCACATGTAGACCGCTGATCGAGAGCAGATGCGCCAGACCGCTGCGCCGCATCGCCTCGGCATCTTCCTCGCTGATCGCGCCCCGGTCGCCCGTCGCCAGCGTCGCGGCAATAGCGCCCGGCCCGCCACCGATCTGCGCCTGCACATGGCTGGAAAGTCTCTGCCGCAATGGCAGGACACCGGCGGGCGCGGCAGTCACGATCTCCAGCGGAGGCAAGGCGCGGCCCGTTGCCCCGATGCCAAGGAAAAAGGCACGCTGGGCGAAATCATAAGCGCCCGGCACGGCGGGCGGCGCAGGCGGCATCAACCGCGCGCGGAACTTCACGGTCGCACCCGCCGCAAGCCCTTCGATGCGGTCCTTATCCATTACATTGACGCGTATCCGTTCCGGCAGATCGGGTCGCGAAACGGGCGTCACGACAAGCCGCGTCATGCCTTTCGCCGGTAGCGGCTCCACTGCCTTCACATCGGCGACGACCTCCACGAAGGCGGGACGCGCAATCGACGGCGTGCCAGCCAACATCGCCTTCCCCCAGACGATCATGCATCCGGCGCAGGCCAAGAGGCATGCCGCCACCACAATCCGCCGGAAACGCCCACCTTCTGGCAGGAACGCGCTCGCCAAAGCCATCCCCATCATCAGACAACAGAATGCGGCCCACGCCATCGGATCGGGCAGGACGAACCAGGCAGCAATGCCGCTGCCGAAGCCGACCGGCAGCCATAGCGGCACATGGTCCCGCTCCTGCTCCAACCAGTTCTCCAACCGCGCGAAAACCGCTGTCCCATAGCGCGGCAACAGGCCCGCATCGTGGGTTTGTCCCGGCTCGAAAGCCATGCTAGGGGGCGTCGCAGTCATCCTGTGTTAATTCGGACCTTCGAGGAATCATTGCGTGAGCGCAACTGCTGATAATCTTTCTGTCGTTACGCGT
>JBPPMC010000310.1:0-8580 GCA_051305835.1 Sphingobium sp. | reverse complement strand
TATATGGGGCAAAAGGGCGTGACGCTGCCCAAACTTTGAGTTAGCCAAGGCGGCAGGCATCCGGCGGAGGATCGATCATGCTGCGCTTGTTTCGTAGGTCGGTCGAGACCGAACCTGCCGAGGTGGAAGAGAGGCCCGAGACGCGGCCAGCCACCATCGGCGAGGATAAGCGCGTTTATGCAATCGGCGACATACATGGACGCGCTGACCTGCTCATCGATTTGCTGCGGCGGATCGACAATGATGATGCCGATTCAATTCCCTGTCCTGCCGAACTGATATTACTTGGCGATCTGATCGACCGTGGTCCTCAATCGCGGCAGGTGGTGGAACATGCCTTGGCACTCTCACGGTCGGGAGCGGTTCGCTTTCTCAAAGGCAATCACGAGGAAATCTTTATCCGTGCGGCCCGAGGCGAAGTCGCGGCGACGCGCTTTTTCTGCCGCATTGGCGGCGATGAAACGCTGCGCAGCTACGGCCTGAGCGATGCCGATTATGAAGCTATGAAAGCAGAGCAACTGACGGACTGGATGCTCAACAACATCCCCCGCGCACATGTCGACTTCCTCGACGGTTTTGCCGACATGGTGGAGATCGGCGATTATGTGTTCGTGCATGCAGGCGTGAGGCCTGGGGTCGCTCTTGGCTCGCAGGAGCCGGAGGATCTACGGTGGATTCGCGCCGAATTCCTCAAAAGCCGGGAGGCGTTCGGTAAGGTGGTCATCCACGGCCACACGATTACGCAGACAGTGGATGAGCATGCCAATCGCATCGGTATCGACACGGGTGCCTACATGACTGGAAGGCTCACAGCGATCGGGTTGCAGGGCGACGAACACTGGTTCCTTTCTACCATGGATTGAATGGCTTGGCAGCCGTTGCCAAGCCGCGCCTGCCACTGCACTATGGCACTCATGAAAACACGACATCTTCTCGCGGCCACGGCCCTCGCTCTGCTCTCGTCCTCGGTCCTTGCCCAAACCAAAGCGCCCGATCCGGCGCGACTGAAGGCTACGGTCGAGAAGCTCGTCAGCTTCGGCACCCGGCACACCTTGTCGACCACCACAGATCCAAAGCGCGGCATCGGCGCGGCGCGGAAATGGGGTGCGGCGGAATTCACCCGCATCGCAAAAAGCTGCGGCGGATGCCTCAAGGTCGAGACAGTGGCCGACCGGTTCACAGGCCCGCGTGCGCCCAATGGCGTGGAGGTCGTAGATGTGCTCGCGCTCCAGACCGGAACCGGCGATCCCAATCAGGTCGTCATCGTCGCCGGACATATCGACAGCCGCGTAAGTGACGTCATGGACGCCGCCAGCGACGCACCCGGCGCGAACGACAATGGGTCGGGTTCCGCGCTAGTGCTGGAAGCCGCACGCGTACTGGCGGGCGAGAAGTTCGACGGCACGATTGTCTACGCGCTGCTCTCCGGCGAGGAACAAGGTCTGTGGGGCGGCAAACTGCTCGCCGCGACGGCCAAGGCGCGTGGCTGGCAAGTTCGGGCCATGTTGAACAATGACATCGTCGGCAATACGCTCGGCCAGAATGGCATGATCGTGGACCAGCGGGTGCGGGTATTTTCCGAAGGGACCGGGGCGGCCGGAGACATCAAGGCTGCACTAACCCGGCGGGCCATCGGCGGCGAGGATGACAGCCCCTCGCGCGCCCTCGCCAAGAAGGTCGATGGCATCGCGGAAAGCAACTCGGCCATTGGTCTGGACGTGTTCGCCGTCCGCCGCCCCGATCGCTTCGGACGAGGCGGAGATCATTCGCCGTTCCTGGAAGCAGGCTATCCGGCAGTACGATTCTCGGTAGGCGTCGAAAATTACGATCGCCAGCATCAGGATCTACGCACCGAGGGCGGGCGCGAATATGGCGACACTGTCGCCGCGATGGACTTCCCCTACCTCGCCCGGGTAACCGCGCTCAACGTGGCGACCTTGCGGGAGTTGGCGAGCGCGCCTGCGGCCCCGGCCACTGTAAGCCTCGATGGCGCGCTATCGTTCGACACCAGGGTCAGTTGGGACGCCGTTCCGGGCGCGACTGCCTATCGGGTCCGCTGGCGGCGGGCCGACACGCAGGACTGGGCGGATAGCCGGATCGTGAAGGGCGCGACGGAAATGCTACTGAACGGCATCATCGTCGATGATACCTTCATCGGGGTATCCGCCGTGAGCGCGAACGGCGCGGAAAGCATCGTAACGTTCGGCGGAATGGCGCCCCGGAAGTAGCGCCAGCGGAATTTGGCGGACGCACACCAACTGTCCCCCACCGTTCGTCCTGAGTAGCCGCTGAGCGTGTCGAAGTGGTGTATCGAAGGATCAGGCGCGAGGCATGCTACTTCGATACGCGTCTTCGGCTTCGCTCAGCCCCTACTCAGTACGGACGGTGGGTGAAAATCACCGCGTCAGCTTCTTATACGCCAGCCGCGTAGGCCGATCCGCCGCATCGCCCAGCCGGCGACGCTTATCTTCTTCATATGCCTCGAAGTTGCCTTCGAACCACTCCACATGGCTGTCACCCTCGAATGCCAGGATATGCGTGGCCAGGCGATCGAGGAAGAAGCGATCATGGCTGATGACCACGGCGCAACCGGCGAAGTTCTCCAGCGCCTCTTCCAGCGCGCGCAGCGTTTCGACGTCGAGATCGTTGGTCGGTTCGTCGAGCAGGAGGACGTTGCCACCCTCCTTGAGCATCTTGGCGAGGTGGACGCGGTTGCGCTCACCACCCGATAGCTGGCCGACTTTCTTCTGCTGGTCCGGCCCCTTGAAGTTGAAGGCACCCACATAAGCGCGCGTCTGTATTTCATGCTTGCCGATGGTCATCAGGTCATGACCGCCGGAGATTTCCTCCCAGACATTATGGTTCGCATCCAGCGAATCGCGGCTCTGGTCGACATAGCCAAGCTGGACGGTGTCGCCGACCTGGATATCGCCTTCGTCGGGCTGCTCCTGTCCGGTTATCAGCTTGAACAGCGTGGACTTACCCGCGCCGTTCGGTCCGATCACGCCTACAATGCCGCCCGGCGGCAGGAGAAAGTCCAGCCCCTCGAACAACAGTTTGTCGCCATAGGATTTGGTGAGGCCATGCGCCTCGATCACCTTGCCACCCAGGCGCTTGGGCGTCTGAATAACGATCTGCGCTTTGCCGGGAGCGCGGTTTTCCTGCTTTTCGACCAGTTCGTCAAATGCCCGAATACGCGCCTTGGACTTAGTCTGACGGGCCTTGGGCGATTGCCGGATCCACTCCAGCTCTTCCTTGATCGCCTTCTGGCGACCGGCGTCCTCGCGCTCTTCCAGCTCCATCCGCTTGCCCTTGGCTTCCAGCCATGCGGAATAATTGCCTTCGTATGGAATGCCGCGCCCACGATCGAGTTCCAGCACCCAGCCGACGACATTGTCGAGGAAGTAGCGGTCATGGGTGACGAGGATGACGTTGCCGGCATATTGGATCAGATGCTGTTCCAGCCACTGCACGCTTTCCGCGTCGAGATGGTTGGTCGGTTCGTCGAGCAGCAGAATGTCAGGCTTTTCAAGCAGCAAACGGCACAGCGCGATACGCCGCTTTTCACCACCCGAAAGGCTTTCCACGCCCCAGTCGCCCGGCGGGCAGCGCAATGCCTCCATCGCAATCTCAAGCTGGTTGTCGAGCGTCCAGCCATCGACCGCGTCGATCTTCTCCTGAAGCGTACCCATTTCCTCCATCAGCGCGTCGAAGTCGGCGTCCTCCGGCGGGTCGCCCATGATCTCGCTGATCTTGTTGAAACGGTCCATCATGTCCGCGACCGGGCGGACGCCATCCATCACGTTTTCCTTGACGGTCTTGCTGTTGTCGAGCTGCGGCTCCTGCGCCAGATAGCCGACCCGAAGACCCTCGGCGGCCCATGCCTCGCCGGTGTAATCCTTGTCATATCCCGCCATGACTTTCATCAGCGTGGATTTACCCGCGCCATTGACGCCGATGATCGCAATCTTCGTACCCGGCAGGAATTGCAGGTGGATACCATTGAACAGCGGCTTGTTCGCGCCTGGGAAGGTCTTGGTCAGGCCTTTCATGACGTAACTATATTGGACGGCCATGTGAGAAGTCTCTCCGCAAAGGGATCAGATGTAAGGATTTGCCGTCCGGTTAGCGGAGCGCGGGGATATTGGCAAATAGGGAGATGCCCGCTAGGCCTTCAACCATGCACAAAATCAGATTGATCCCGCTCGCCCTTCCCCTCCTCGCCCTTGCGACTGCATCGCCCGCCGCGGCCCCGCCTTCGCTCGATGTGACGCCTGCCACACAGGCGGGTACGGCAGCCGACGTGACAGCCTTGCGCGATGCCGCCCTGAAGGATGATGTCGCCATGGACATCATTGAGGGAATCACCACCGAAGTCGGTCCCCGTCCCGCCGCGACGGTGCAGGAAGCCAATGCGCGCGAATGGGCCGCTACCAAGCTCAAATCATTGGGCTTCAGCAATGTGCATATCGAAACATATCCCATGCCCGCATGGGTCCGCGGTGAGGAAACCGCGAGCGTAATCTCTCCTTTTCCACAAAAGCTGGCCATAGCGGCGCTCGGCAATAGCGGCGCTACGGGCAAGAAAGGTCTGACGGCGGACGTCCTGTACTTCCCGACGCTGGCCGATCTTCAGGCAGTGCCGGATGGCAGTCTGAAAGGAAAAATCGCCTTCGTCAGTCATGCCATGAAGCCGACACAGGACGGATCGAGCTATGGACAATATGGCGGGGCGCGCTTTGTCGGTCCCGGTATCGCCGCCCGAAAAGGCGCAGCCGCGATCCTGATCAAGTCCATCGGCACCGATCATCACCGCGTGCCACATACGGGGGTGACTCGCTTCCCCGAAGGCGTGGCGCCGATACCGGCGGCCGCTCTGTCGGTGCCGGATGCCGAACAGCTTGAGCGCATGTTCAAGCGTGGCAAACCCGTCCGCATCTCGCTTCTGCTCACGCCGCGCTTCAATGGCACACAACAATCGGGCAACGTCATCGCGGAAGTACCCGGCAGCGACCCGGCAGCGGGCATCATCATGGTCACTGGCCATCTCGATAGCTGGGACTTGGGCACGGGTGCCATTGACGACGCCGCGGGCGTCGCGATCGTCACGGCGGCGGCGAAGCGGATCATGGACGCAGGAACGCCGCGCCGGACTATTCGGGTCGTACTCGCGGGTGCGGAGGAAGTGGGATCATATGGCGGCAATGCCTATTACGAAGCGCATAAGAATGAGCTTCACGTCCTGACATCTGAATCCGATTTCGGTGCAGATCGCGTCTGGAGGGTGAGTTTTGCGTTTCCCGATAGCGCCAAGCCCGTCGCTTCCCGGATCGCGACGGCTCTTGCGCCCCTCGGGATCGGCGCTGGTGATGGCAAGGCAACGGGCGGTGCCGACAATGCGAAATTTGCAGCGGCTGGCATCGCCACCATCGATCTGGAGCAGGATGGCACCCGCTACTTCGATCTGCATCACACGGCGGACGACACATTGGATAAGGTCGATCCCGAGCAGCTAAGGCAGAACGTCGCGGCATGGACAAGCGTGTTGGCAATCGCCGCCAACGCCCCCGAAAATCTGAGCGGAAAGTGAGTTTCGGCCGCGTTAAAACGAGTCGTCGCGCGATTCCATCCGTTCACCGACGCAAAAAATCGTTGATTTGTTAACCGCACACTCTAAAGCGGGTCGCTCGCGTAAGGGCATTAACACCCCGTCGCGTGCTAATGCTATGGGAGCCTTATAAGATGAAGAAGATCGCTGTAGTTGTCGCATCGGCCGGCCTGATGGCACTCGCCGCTTGCGGTGAAAAGCCCGCCAATGAAACCGCAAACGCATCGAACGCTTCGAACGCCGTTGTAGAAAACGTCGTTGAGAATGCTGCGAATGCAATGGAAAACGCTGCTGACAACACGCAGAACGCTGCGAATGCCGTAGAGAACAGCGCTGCAAACGCGATGTAATCTGCGCTCAGCGCTGAATTAAGAGAGGCGGCTCCCGCACGGGATGCCGCCTCTCTTTTTGCGTAAAGCAGTTCCGGACGCCGCTGCATTTTCGAAGTATGTTTCTCCGTCACTTAATTTCGGATTTGAATGACCCTGAACTCAAACGATCGACAGCCGACGATGCGCAAGGGCGGCAAGCCTTGCATAGCGGCGCGCCAGTGACCGATGGGCCAGTTCGGTAATGTGATCGACAGCCGCCTCGGCAGCCTTCAGCTCAGCTTTCCAAAGCCGGACCAATTTTCTGTAGCGATGCACAGACATAGCAATCCTCCGTCTGAAACTGCATCATTCATGAATGCCAGCTGACAAGCAATGGTTCCGGAATCCGCTCGACGTGATCAGCGCTCGGATTAGCTTGCCCGCAGGTGAAGGTACACCGTCGGGATTATCGACTTCAAATTAGATCTGGTGCACCCGACATAAAAGCGATGGGCACTTGGGCCAGCAGCCGCAGAGCTTCGCCGCTAAACGCTTTAGTGGCCTCTCAATGGAGCCAAATAGAAGCGGTTTTGCACGTTAATAACTTGCGGACTGTCTCAATCATCGCGACCCGAGGCCTGTCGGGGTCTATAGGGTTCATCCGCCGCGCTGGCGATCTCGTTCAGTGACTTCTCAGTCTGAGATAAGACAGGGCTAATGCGGACGAGACCGACCCGTCGCCAGAGAGAGTCATATGCCGCCCGGCTGCTCGGCGACAACGCCCCGCGGTGCCATCCACGGATGATTCCAGCACTTGCCTGGGTTGATTTCGCTAAAGCGGTCTGCAGAAATTATCGTGAAGAAAAATTGTTTATGGGCCGCAAAATAGGACGCGTGTGGAACGACCAGGCCTGTCTGCCGATCCCATGCGCCTGCTAACGAGCAGTGCGGCACGGGCGAAGGAGCGAACCTGAAGGCACGCGCGATCTCGAAACCCCCGGTTGCCGATCCCAACAGGACAAGGCCAAAGACACAGGCTTTATCAAGCCATTTTACCAAGCGGCCTGCCCGATCGGCAAGAAGGAAGGCTATGAGTGCCAATGGCACGATCGACGCCCGCATTTGAAAATCGTTGTTGCTGCCTATCGACCACAGCGGCATGAGGAAGAGACACAACCCTGCGATCAGGACGGTCGCGCGGTCGGTTCCGTCGGTCCTGTTAAACATAAGCAGCAAGACAAAAGGGAGAACCTCGATCAGCATGGTCAGGAGGTAGGGCAGCAAAATTAGAGGGGTGAGTCCTCCCCCTACAGCTCCTGCATCGGTAGACAGATAGAGCAGTGCCGGAATCGCGAGCGCAGTTGTCATCGCACTCAACAGTATATCTAGCCGGTTCCAGGCACCGGTGAGCAGAGCGCGAAGGCCGGCAAAAGCCGCAAAGGGCAATGCGCCGAACAGGGCAAATGGCGACCAGAGTGCGACCAGCGGTATGCTCGCTGCGAACAGTCCAACGGAGGCGAGGCGTTTACGCCAAAGCAAGTAGGAGAGTGCAACTGTCCAGCCTGCTACCGCGTGTTGGGGAACCCAGAAAAGCTGCGTGGTGTGCGCGCTATACTGATAGTAGTCTGACCAGCGCTCGATATGGTCCCAGTTCGCCTCGCCAATATTCCACTGGCGAATAAGGCTGCCCACTAGGTCCAGTCCGCTGAATGCAATAAAAATAATCAGCGCGATCAGCCGCGCGCGGCGGCCTTCGAGCAGAGCCGCCCCTTGTGCGAGAATAAGGGCGACGATCACACTGTTATGTGCCAGGAGAATCCAATCGCGGTCGACCTGACTGGCCCCGCCCAGAAGTGCCGGCACAAGATACATGCCGACCGGTGCACGCAAAAGCTGTGCTCGCCCATCGAGCCAATAGTCAAATGGCCATCGATGATTGCCCATGTCCGCAAGTACGGCATCGCGAATCTGCCAGTCGGCATTTGCATAGAGAAGGCGGCCCTCCCCCCCAACACCAACAATAGGACGGCAACAATGAGGCAGACCAGGACGGTTTGCAGGTCTATACTGCGATCACCTGGCATAGCCTTGTAGGTAATAAAGGCTAGGGCCGCCGGCAGGATCAGCGCGAGCGCCGCCGTCAATTCCGGAACCTGGCCCAGAAAGGCGAGCAGCAACACATTGTCGATTGCGAACGAGGCGACCAGCGCCGCAGTCAGCGTTCGCAAGGAAACAGGCACGGGCAGTAATCGTTTGCTGCCGGTTATTAATCTCCCATCCAGAAGCCGTGTCACGCCGCCTCTGCACCTAGCTTCTGCAAAAGGGCATGGACCGGATTATCCCCGTTGGCTACGCCGGTTTCCATGTTGATACGCTCAGTTTCTACCACGAGTGGGCGCTTGCGAACCTGCGCGTGAATCGATGTCACATATTCCCCTAGAATCCCCAGAAATGCGAGTTGAACGCCGGAGAGGAAAAAGAAACGGACTATGAGCGTCATCATGCCGCGTGGCGCAAGGTTAGGCCAGAGTGATCTGCCCTCACCGAGTGGACCGTGTGGTTTGTTAGTGGATTATGCTCACCACCGCCATATCCGGGTGGAGGTGGAGCGAAGCGGAACCGGAGGCCGGATATGGCGGTTAAGCCGTTTCCGGCGCCGGT
>JBPPMC010000263.1:0-34200 GCA_051305835.1 Sphingobium sp. | reverse complement strand
CCGCATTCAGGGTCACGATATGCTCCACGCGCCCCTTCATGAGGTCGGCAGGGCGGTTCCACATCTTCGCTTCAAGGTCGATGTGCGACCAGCGCGCTGCGCGAACCTCACCCGATCGTGCTGCCGTCGAGATAAGAAAGAGCAGGGCGAGCCGCCCAACCGTTTCATCCTTCGCCTTCAAATCTTCAACAAAGCCAGGCACGGCGACATAGGGCATCGCCGCGAAGTTGCCCGCCTTGCTGTGACGGGAAAGCCCCATAGTGACAGACTTGCCGGGTGCTTCGGTCGATCGCCAGCCCTTAGACTTCGAGAAGTTCAGCACTGTGCCAATCCGCTGACGCACTTTGCGCGCCATAGAAGGCACCTCTGTCCAAATATGGGCAAGGGAGTCGCGCACATCGCTGGCTTCGATTTGATCTACCCGCTTCTCGCCCATGTGCGGATACACATGCTCCTTCAGCGAGGAGAGGAAGGCGGCGGCATGCTTGGGCGTCCAACCCTTCGATAGCTCGTCATGGCAAGACTTCGCCGCTGCCTTGAAGGTCGGCACCAGTTCCCGGCCTTTGTCGCGCTCTGCGACTGGATCGCGCCCAGCTTTAGCAATGCGCCGTAACAAAGCAGCCTTCTCGCGCGCTTCTGCCAAGGTCAGGTGGCGACGGTGCAGAATTGATATTTCCTGCTCGATCTCGGCAGTGTCCGCGCGGCGCGCATTCAGGTCCACCGATCCCAAACCTATATCGCGCCGCTGGCCAGAAACCTGCACACGTAAGAGCCACGACCGTGCGCCGGTGGGCTTCACGAGTAAATGCAGCCCGTCTCCATCGGCATGGCGACCCGCCTTGGCGTTCTTCACGTTGATCGTGGTTAGCTTGCCCATGTCCGTTCCCTCATTCGCTCCCACCTATATACGCGGCTTCCCACGTTTGGCAACGAATGACAGCGAAAGAACAAAGGGGGAAGAGGCCAGCATTTACGGGGGCCAAAAGAAGGGTGGCGAAACGTGGCGAAAGAACAGTTCGAATCCTCGCGGGGCATCCAAATTCCTTTACCAATTTCGACGCACCGGCTCATTGGGCCGCTGTGGCGATATAATTACAACCGCGTAACGACGGAAAACTGCCACACGTATTTCCACTGGTGCGTAATTGTCACAGTTCCTTAATATCTACGCTGCGTTGCAACACTATCCGATCTACGATGTTTAGACCGCGACCGCAGACAAAGCGGGCGTAACTTGGAGTTAAGTATATGAAGAAATTTCTGCTGGCAGCTGCCGCACTCGCAATCCTCCCCGCGACTGCCATGGCGCAGGACGCGGCAGCGCCGACCGCTCCGGACGGCACCCCTGCTTTCGGCATTGAGCCTTATGTCGGCGTACTGGGCGGCTATCATTCCTTCGATCGCAGCAGCGAATTTGGTTCGCCGCGCGGTGGCAAGATGAATGGCGGCCTGGTCAGCGGCGTTGCCGGCGTGAACATTCCACTCGGCCCGGTTTTCGTCGGCGCCGAAGGTAATGCGACCAAGGGCTTCAACGACATTGATTGGGAATATGGCGTTCGCGGCCGCGTTGGCGCGCGTGCGGGCGACAGCGGCATGATCTTCGCATCGGCTGGTTACCAGTGGGTCAATGGTCGTCGCGCTTATGGCGATCACAAGGACTGGATCTATGGCGTTGACGTTGAAGTCGGCCCCAAGGACATTGGTCTTGGCGGTCTGACCGGCAACTCCGGTATCCGTCTGCGTCTGCAGGCTGAAACCTATGATCTCGACAGCATCCGTCCGATGGCTGGCGTGATCTTCCACTTCTAATTGTGGAACAAGGGGGGCGGGCATATGCTCGCCCCTTACTATTTATATCCCGGATCGAGCGGTTCGGCTTAGTTCCGCCTCCGACGAAGCAGTGCAAGCGCACCCCAGCCGAGAGCCAGCGCTCCGGCGATAACGCTACCGACGATCAGCAGCGCCCATCCGCCAGCTTCGATCAAGCCCGTGAGCAGATCGACGAGGATCAGCGTGAGATGGATCATCTATCACGCTTGGCGGATAGCAGCGGGCAAAGCGGGTCTACTGGCTCGATCCCGATTGACCCGTTTCCGGCGCACCTAGTTGCTTGGCTTCCTGATATTTCAATTCCAGAAAGCGTGTATGCGTCGCCAGATCGTCGAGATTGCCCGATGCCAGCTGCTCCGTAATCCGGTCGATTTCTCCGTCGATCACCGAAAGTCCCTCGATCAACTGCTTCTCGGGCACGCGACCATTGCGCTCCTGCCGTCGCATCGGTTCGGGGATGTTCTGATACCCCGTCACGAGTTCGGGCAGATGGTCCGACAATAACCGGCGGACTTCCAGCGCAGCGGGTTCCTGTGGGTTAAGCGTGGCCAACTGCGGCGCCAATGTTTCGAGGCGCACACCGATGCTGTCGATCAACTGCACGGCGGGCGCGGGGAGGGCCTTGCGCTGATTGTCGAGCCAGATTTCAGTCTGGAGCGGCAGCGCCTTGAGGTCCGTCTCCGCCAGCTTCTCGGGCTTTACCTGCCGCTCCGACGGGATCAGGCCGAACAGCAGGATCGCGGCGAGGATGAGGGCAAGCACGATCATGATGCCGCTCGTCCCCAGCGGCACGAACCAGCCGACCACTGCCGCCCCGATCACGACCGCGAGCACTGCCGCGATGATCCGCTTGAACTTCGCAACGGCTGCCGCCCGCCGCCGTTGCCCGGCGCGCGACGACAGGCTGCGGTAGCGGTCGCTCGTGCGGTTCAGAATCGCTTCAGCGTCCGAGAGGATCTGGTCGGACCGGGTCATGGTCGCACAACTCCCCAACCGTTCGCCCTGAGCGAAGTCGAAGGGTTGTGCTGAGCGAAGGCGAAGCATACTTCATTTCGTTCAGTAGAAGGCTTCGACAGGCTCAGCCCGGATGGGAATGAGACGCTCATCCCGTTAAGCCTCGATCGCGCTCAACAACGGATTGGCGGCAGACCCGCCACTGGCCTGCGCCTGAGCCTGCCCCTCGGCGCGGGCAATGTACCCTTTAGACTTTTCGACTTCGTTCGACAGCGTGTTCACGGTGGTCTTCATCGACTCCAGCGCCTTGGCCTTGAAGGTGTCGATGCTGTCCATCGTGTCGTAGATATTCTGGAACGCACGTTGCAACGTCTCGATAGGGATGGTGCTGGACGCCGCCTGTTCGTGGATCGTCGCCGTCTGCGTCTTCAGCAGATTTCCGGTAGAATCGATCATGTTCGCTGTCGTCGTATTCAGCGCAGTGATCTGCTCCAGCACCAGCCGCTGCCCGACCAGCGCCTGCGCGACCGTCACAGCCGTCCGCAGCGCCGCGACAGTCGTCGTGCTGGCGCGATCGACGCCCTTCACCAATTCCAAATTGTTCTTCTTCACCAAATCCAGCGCCAGATAGCCCTGTACCGTCACTGCCATTTGCGTCAGCAAGTCCTGCGTCCGCTGGCGTACATAGAATAGCGCCGTGTCGCGGATCGCCTTTGCCTTGGCGGGATCGATCGCATCAAGTTCCAGGGACTTTGCCTCTAGCCGGGCGTCCATGGTCTTGCTGATGTGGATCATCTGCTCCAGCTTGCCCATCGTCGCCCACATATTCTGGCGCTCTACGTCGATCGCGGCATTGTCCTTGATCAGCGTATCCTTGCCGCTGGCGAGGCTGCCCAAAATGCCGTTGATATGGCTCTGCGCACTTTTGTAGCTGTCGAAATAATTGCGCATCTTGTTGCCGAACGGGATGATGCCGAACAGTTTGCGCGGCGCCGTCAGGTTGCCGCGCTTGCCCGGATCGAGATCCTCGACCGTGCGGCGTAGCTGCGCGAGGTCCGCACCGACCTGATTGTCTGAATCCATCGCCCGCACCGGACGATCCAGAAAGCGGTTGCTGTGTCCTGCCGCTTCGGAAATTTCTTTTCGGCCCATGTTGGTAAGCTGATCGACCCGCATCCCAAATTCCGGGCTGTTCGCGTCCTGCGCTACCAAGTCGTCGACGAAAGCATCGACTTTCTCGTCCAGCTTCGACTTTTTCTCATCGTCAATCGGCACCAGTCCGATCGCTTTTTCCGGCGCAACGGCAGGGACCGGCTCGGGCGGGGTGAGCGTCAGCGGATCGGCAGTGGTGGTCGCAGTCGAAGCCATAATATCTCCTATGGTGTCATATTAGAATAAAACACCTGCGCCGCAAGAGCGGTTGGTAAGACTATAAGGGTCAATATCGCCAAAGCCAGCCGAAGATGCGCTTTATACGCCACCTCGTGCTCCGCTTTGCCGCAATGGTTGCGGGATTGGCAAGTTTCCGTTATGGGGCCGCGACACCCGGATCGGCTTCATGTCGACGGAACCCTAATCCCAAAGGCATCTCATGTCCCTGCGTAATATCGCCATCATCGCGCACGTCGATCATGGCAAGACCACTCTCGTTGACCAACTGTTCCGTCAATCGGGCACTTTCCGCGACAACCAGCGCATCGAAGAGCGCGCCATGGACAGCAACGACCTGGAAAAAGAACGCGGGATCACGATCCTTGCCAAGCCGACTTCCATCGAGTGGGAAGGCACGCGCATCAATATCGTCGATACGCCGGGCCACGCCGATTTCGGTGGCGAAGTGGAGCGTATCCTCTCCATGGTCGACGGCGTTATCCTGCTGGTCGACTCATCGGAAGGCGCAATGCCGCAGACGAAGTTCGTGACCGGCAAGGCACTGGCGCTGGGTCTGCGCCCCATCGTAGTCGTCAACAAGGTCGATCGTCCCGATGAGCGCATCCAGGAAGTGCTGGACGAAGTGTTCGACTTGTTCGTCAGCCTGGAAGCGACCGACGAGCAGCTCGACTTTCCTGTGCTCTATGCTTCGGGCCGCAACGGTTACGCCAGCGATGATCCGCAGGCACGCTCCGGCACGCTGACGCCGATGTTCCAGACGATCGTCGATCATGTCCCCGAACCATCGGCCGATCCGAATGGCCCTTTCAAGTTCCTCGTGACACTGCTCGACCGCGACAACTTCCTTGGTCGCGTGCTTACCGGTCTGGTTTTTTCAGGGTCGGTCAAGACCAATCAGGCGATCCACGCGCTGGATAACGATGGCAAGATCATCGAAACCGGCCGCGCGTCCAAGATCATGTCATTCCGCGGTCTGGAGCGCGTTCCCGTCGATGAAGCCAAGGCAGGCGACATCATCTCGCTGGCTGGCTTGACTGTCGCTACCGTGTCGAACACGATCTGCGACCCGCAGGTGACCGAGCCGCTGCACGCACAGCCGATCGATCCGCCCACACTGTCCATGCGCTTTGCCGTGAACGATTCGCCGATGGCGGGTCGCGAAGGCACCAAGGTGACGAGCCGCATGATCCGCGATCGTCTGGAACGCGAAGCCGAAAGCAACGTCGCGATCAAGGTGACCGAGAGCGCCGACAAGGACAGCTTTGAAGTGGCTGGTCGTGGCGAATTGCAGTTGGGCGTGCTCATCGAAACGATGCGCCGCGAAGGCTTTGAGCTTGGCATCAGCCGCCCGCGCGTGCTGTTCAAGGATGGCGAGAACGGTCTGGAAGAGCCTTATGAAACCGTCGTGATCGACGTGGATGAGGAATATTCAGGCACCGTCGTGGACAAGATGGCCATCCGCAAGGCGGAACTGACCGACATGCGCCCATCGGGCGGCAACAAGACGCGCATTACCTTCTCCGCACCCTCGCGCGGCCTGATCGGCTATCATGGCGAATTTCTGTCCGACACGCGCGGCACGGGCATCATGAACCGGCTGTTCGAAAAGTACGGTCCGCATAAGGGCAAGATCGAAGGCCGCAAGAACGGCGTGCTGATCTCGAACGGTGCGGGCGAGGCGAATGCCTATGCGCTCGGGCCGCTCGAAGAACGCGGCATCCTGATGGTTGGCGTGGGCGAGGTGCTCTATGAGGGCATGATCGTCGGCGAAAATGCCAAGCCCGATGACCTCGAAGTCAATCCGATGAAGAGCAAGGCGCTCACCAACTTCCGCGCGAGCGGCAAGGACGACGCCGTTCGCCTGACGCCGCCGAAGAAGCTGACGCTGGAGCAGGCAATCGCCTATATCGACGACGATGAAATGGTCGAAGTGACGCCCAAGTCGATCCGCCTGCGCAAGCGCTGGCTCGACCCGAACGAGCGTAAAAGGCAGTCACGTTCGAAGGCTGCGGCTTAAGATTCAGAAGGCCCGGTGAGCGCTCACCGGGCCTTTTTCTAGTTTCGAATAATAAAACTCCGTTCGCCCTGAGCTTGTCGAAGGGTTGTGCTGAGCCGCAGGCGAAGCATACTTCACTTCGTTCAGTAGAAGGCTTCGACAAGCTCAGCCCGAACGGATGTGTGACTTATCTGAACTGCGCAAGAGGCTACCCCTTCGTCCGCAACCGCGCTTCCTCAGTCACAATATAATCCCGCGTAATCGGCAACGTCTTGCGGTCGCGGCAATATTGCAGCTGGAAATTCACCATGCCCCCGCTCTCGAAAGCCGCCACTGCGCCTGCCAGATAGAAGCTCCACATGCGGAAGAAGCGTGCATCGTAGAGCGCTTCGATCTCCGCCCGCTTGTCCTGCACACGTTTGTACCACTCGCGCAGCGTATAGGCATAATGCAGCCGCAACACCTCGACGTCGGTAATCATCAACTTGTTGCGCTCGCTCGCCTTCATCACTTCGCTGAGGGAAGGACTGTAGCCCCCAGGGAAGATATATTTTCGCGTCCACGCATCGGTCGTGCCGGGCTTGCTGATGCGGCCGATCGTGTGCAGCAGCATGACGCCCTGCGGCGTCAGTTTGTTGTGGCAAGTGCGGAAAAATTCGCTGTAGTTGGGCGGACCGACATGTTCGAACATGCCCACGGACACGATGCGGTCGAATTGCCCCTGCACGTCGCGATAATCGCATAGCTCGAACTTCACGCGATCTGCGACGCCGGCGGCCTCCGCCCGCGCCCGTGCGACTTTCAGTTGCTCTTCGGACAGGGTGATGCCCAGCACGTCCACATCGCATGTCCGGTTCAGATACAGCGCCATGCCGCCCCAGCCGCAGCCGATATCGAGCACTTTCTGCCCCGGCGACAGATACAGCTTGGCCGCGATGTGCGCCAGCTTGTCGGCCTGCGCCTGCTCCAGACTGTTGGCGGGATCGGTCCAGTAGGCGCAGCTATATTGCCGGTCGCGATCGAGGAACAGGTCGTACAGCCGGTCCGAAAGATCATAATGATGCGCGACGTTCGCTTTCGAGGTGCGGCGCTGGTTGACGCGGTTGATCCGACCGACAAGTCCCTGCGTGACGCTGGCGATCGGCCCCACGCGCTTCAAACCATAATCGCCACGTTCCCAGGGCTTGTTGGCGCGCACGAACGTCACGAAATCAAGGATATCGCCGCCCTCTATGGAATAGCGCCCGTCCATATAGGCCTCGCCCGCGCCAAGCCGCGGGTCACGGACGATATCGCGCGCGACGCGGCCGTCATGCAGCCGCATGGTGAGATTGGGCCAAGCAGCATCGCCATCGCCATAAGTGAAGGATTTGCCGTCATGCGAGATAACGGTCAGCCGGCCTTTGCGGATCAGCCTGGGGAGAAGACGGTTAAATAGCCACATGAATTGCGATTTAGGTCAGCAAACCAATCAGGTCAAATACCTGCGTACCATTGATATCCGGCGACATCCTCCCAGTAGCCACCTTTGCCGCCGTGGATGTTTTTCAAGCTATCGATAGCTTCGATCCCCGTGAGGAACTTGGCGTGTTTATAGCCCAGATGCCGCTCAACCCGTAACCGCAGTGGTGCGCCATTGGCCACGAACAGCGATTTGTCGTTCAACGCGTAGGCGAGGATCGTTTGCGGATGAAACGCGTCGATCATATCGATACTCTCATAATAGGGACGCGCGCCGCCATTGGTATCGGCACAGTGGAAGACCAGATATTTGGCGTTGGTCTTGAGGTCCGCACCATCGAGGATCGTGCGCAGCGGCACGCCGCGCCACTTGCCGATGGCGCTCCATCCCTCGACGCAGTCATGCCGCGTGATCTGCTCGCGGTGCGGCAGCGCTTTGACTTGCGGCAACGACAATGACAGCGGCCGATTGACAAGGCCCGTGACCCGCAAGCGCCAGTCAGCAAAGTTGTTGGCGGACAGGGCGGCATATTCCGGCGTGTCCGGATTGCGCGTGCCGTTGGGCCGGAAATAGGGCGACAGTTGGTCGGGCGAGAACTCCTGCGCCAATGCGTCGCGGTTTGTGAGCGCGCGCTGAGTCCAGCGATGCACGTTTTCGGCGCTGAACAAAGCCTCCCGGAATGTCTCGTTCTTCGCCAGCCGGTCGCACCCGGCGAGCAGCCCGCCGGCACCCAATGCGAGGCCGGTCATCATCGAACGACGGGACATCATCGTCACTGGTCCTTCTCCCGATCGGCGGGCAGGCGATACCATCCGGTGATGATCGAGCGGACTTCGTTGAATGGCCCCGCCAGCAGCACCATCAGGATATGCACGATGAAAAACGCAACGATCGCAAAGGCCAGGATGAAGTGAATGGAGCGCGCGGATTGCCGGCCTCCAAATATCTCCGTGAGCCAGGGCAGGGCGGCATTCATTCCCGGCGACATGGTGAGGCCAGTCAGGATCAGGCCGGGGATGAGGATGAAGATCACCCCGATATAGCTCGCCTTTTGCAGCACATTATAGCGCAGCGCCGCCGCGCCCGTGGGAAAGCGGAGTCGGGCATGATCCTTCACGTCCCGCCAGATATGGCCGGGCGAAAGTTCGCCGCGACGGAAAGCCAGATCGCGGTTGATGTGACGATTGAACAGGCTCCAGACCATGTAGAACAGTGTCGCGAACGCGAAGATCAGCGCGAAGGCTAGATGCCATTGGCGAGACATCGCAAGGCTATAGCTGCTGGGCAGCGTGATCCATCCGGGAAAGCGGCCGAGTTCGAGCCACGGGGTATCGAAGTTGGCGCCAAACTGGCCCCAATAGAGCCGGGGATGTGCATTGAATATCCCAAGGCCGCTCATGAACAGCGTCACCATGGCGACGACGTTCACCCAGTGCCACAGCCGCGTCGAGAGACGATGCCGCTTTACGAGCGAGCCTCCCGCCACTTCGCGTTCCATACTGATGTCGGTTTTCATGAAACTCGCCTGCTCGCCTTGAGATGGCACATTATGACTGTGACGGGAGCTACGATGCAAAGCTATCAGAAGTTGCAAATGCCGACTGCGTAAATCCGCAAAACGGATGGGGGAGAGCTTCAGAGTGTGCGCTCAATCCCCCATGCCACAGCCCCGCCATGCCGGTCTTACCGGCGGCACCGCTCCAAATTATGTTATTCGGCGCGACAGCAGCGGCATCTCCATAGATGAAGCTGGCACCAAAAAAAAGGACTGATCCGAAGATCAGCCCGAAAAGTTTTAGGAGAGGATGCCTGAAAGGCAAGTTCTGTATGACTGACACCGGTGTTTGCTGCAAGTGCGAACGGCGCTTTCGCAGATGCAAAATTTGCAACCGTCGGAAAAACAAGGGTTTTCAAAAAGGTAGAGAATGCCTGTCCGGCTCTGTCCAGCCCTTGCGCGCCCTAACATGCATTAATGACTCACTTGACCAATATTCGAGCAGCCAGTCCTTCCGACCGCAAGGACCGGCCATCAATTCCGCATGATGGATGTGCAAAGGCTTCGCGCCATATTGCCCCAGATGCGCCCGCGTCGCGCGAATCGATGCTTGCGTGATCGTCTCATGATAACCCGCTTCATCACTGTTGATGCCGCCAGTCGCGATATTGTAGCGACGAATCAGGTCGGGCATATCGCGCGCCGCATCCAGATCGTCTCGACATTGCAAGATCCAGAGGCAAACCGCAAAATGCGCGGCATGGGTCCATTCCGCTTTGGGAAGCGTGCAATCAATGAAGCGCTCGCCCAAACGAATGACAGCCGCCTCGTCCGGATAGAAAAGCGGCGCGTCAGCCAAGTGCAGCCTGCTTTTCCTCCGCAAGCCTGTCCAGTTCGGCGCGGCTCTTCTTTTCCGAAGCCGATTTGAGCTGTCCACAAGCCGCCATGATGTCGCGACCGCGGGGGGTACGAATCGGTGCAGAGATGCCGGCAGCGAACACCAGATTGCTGAACGCGCGGATACGCTCCGGCGTGGAACATTCATAGTTCGCCCCCGGCCAGGGATTGAACGGAATGAGGTTCACCTTTGCGGGCAGCTTATAATGCTTGATCAAGCGGACCAGTTCGCGCGCGTCGTCGTCGCTGTCGTTCTTGTCCTTCAACATCACATATTCGAAGGTGATGCGGCGCGCATTATTCGCCTTCGGGTAATCGGCGCAGGCCTGCAGCAGCTCCTCGATCCCGTATTTCCGGTTGATGGGCACGATTTCGTCGCGCACTTCCTTGGTGACGGCATGGAGCGACACGGCGAGATTCACGCCGATCTCTTCCGCCGCGCGCGCCATCAGGGGAACGACCCCGCTGGTCGATAGCGTGATCCGGCGCTTTGACAGGGCGAGGCCGTCGCCATCCATCACGACCTTCAACGCGTCGCGCACATTCTCGAAATTGTAGAGCGGCTCGCCCATGCCCATCATTACGATGTTCGTCAGCATGCGCCCGTCGGTGGTATAGAGCGGGGCGTCGTCATCCTCATCTTCATCGTCGATCGCTGCGGCCATATTGCCCTTCGGCCATTCGCCCAGCGAATCGCGGGCCAGCATGACTTGTCCCACGATCTCCCCGGGGGTCAGGTTGCGCACCAGCCGCATCGTGCCCGTATAGCAGAAGCGGCAATTAAGCGTGCAGCCGACCTGACTGGAGATGCAGAGCGTACCCCGGCCTGCGTCCGGGATGAACACCATCTCGTAATCCTGCCCATCGTCCGATCGCAGCAGCCACTTGCGGGTTCCGTCACTCGAAACCTGCGCCTCGACGACTTCCGGGCGACCGATGATAAACCGTTCCACCATCCAAAGCCGCATCGGCTTGGCGAGGTCGGTCATCACGTCGAAGTCGGTTTCGCCGCGATGGTAGAGCCAGTGGAACAACTGCTTGGACCGCAGCTTGGCTTGCTTCAGCTCAAGGCCCGCCTCCTGCAGCGCGCCCTGTATCTGCGCCTTGTTCAGGCCCAAAAGATCGACGCGGCCATCGGCACGGGGTGTCACGGTGCGCGGAACCGGCACCGGATCGATATGTCCGGGAATTTGCATGGACCGGCATATAGGGCGAAAGCCCCCGAAATGCCAGCGTTCCGCGCCTATCGTCGCGAGCAGCCCAGAGCTGCCGCGTCGATGGCGGTGGCGGCCCCACGCAGGGCATAGACATCGGCAAAGGCGCGGCCATTGCCCCCAAGCGTTTCGACGCTCATGCTGGTGCCGGACCGCATGGCCGCGACGATGGCGGCGTCCTTCTGTTTGTCGGGTGCCCAGGCATCCGCGTTCCCCGCCACCAAGGCAAAGCGCTGATCGCCGATGCTGAGCGTAACGCCGCTGCCAACCCGGCGCTGTTGGCTGAGACGGATGTGAAGCTGCCCGCGAACACTCTGACGCGGCCATGTGGCTATGGAGGCGAACGGCTTCCAGTCGCCATTGCGTCCCCGCCGGGCGGGTTCTGCAATGGCATAGCAGCGCGGTACTGTCGGATCGCGAAACGCGCCCCAGCTTTCGAACACGCCGAGCGAATCCCGCGCAACGGCAGGCGCGGGCTGCGCTACTGCCATCATGCAAGTCGCTATGCCAAGAAGCTGTGTCGGTCTCATCACGCCCCCGCAAAGCCTACCCCACGCATTTTTGCAAGCGGCGCGCTTGCCCATCGTAGCATAGTCGGTAATGAAGGAGCGGCATATTGCCCGACCATCCGGACTCGGGTGGCATCCAGACAGGCAAGCAGAATAGAAGCGGGATCAGGGAATGAAGGCCACTATCGAACGTGCAACGCTGCTCAAGAGCCTGGGCCATGTCCAGTCTGTCGTAGAGCGGCGCAATACCATTCCCATTTTGTCCAACGTGCTGATCGAGACAACCTCCGATGGCGCGATCAAGCTGATGGCAACCGACCTCGATTTGCAGATCGTCGAGAGCGTGCAGGCGCAAGTCGAAACACCGGGCGCGACGACGATCTCCGCGCACACGCTGTTCGATATTGCCCGCAAGCTGCCGGAGGGGAGCCAGGTCTCGTTGCAGGCATCGGAAGGCAAGATGCTGATCCAGGCGGGCCGGGCCAAGTTCAACCTGTCGACATTGCCGCGCGACGATTTCCCCATCATCGCCGAGGGCGAATTGCCGACCAGCTTCGAGCTGCCAGCCGCGACGCTTATCCAGATTATCGACAAGACGCGCTTTGCGATCTCAACCGAAGAGACGCGCTATTATCTGAACGGCATCTTCCTGCACGTATCGGACGATCCGCTGCCCGTGCTCAAGGCTGCGGCAACCGACGGACACCGGCTGGCGCGCGTCACCGTGGCACGTCCTGATGGCGCGGAGGGCATGCCCGACATCATCGTGCCGCGTAAGTGCATCGCCGAACTGCGCAAACTGCTCGACGAAGTGGATGGCAGCGTTCAGGTATCGCTCTCGGCGGGCAAGATCCGCTTCGGCATCGGCAGCGCGATCCTGACCAGCAAGCTGATCGACGGCACCTTCCCCGATTACAGCCGCGTCATTCCAACGGGCAACGACAAGCTGTTGCGCATTGACCCGCGCGGGTTCGAGGAAGGCGTGGATCGCGTCGCGACCATCGCGACCGAAAAGACGCGCGCCGTGAAGATGGCGCTCGACAAGGACAAGATCACGCTGTCCGTCACCAGCCCGGAGAACGGCACGGCGGCGGAAGAAGTCTCCGGCGACTATGCGGGTGACAATTTCGAGATCGGCTTCAACGCGCGCTACTTGCTCGACATTCTGGGGCAGGTCGATGGCGATATCGTCGAACTGCACCTGGCGGATGCGGCGGCACCGACGCTGATCCGCGAGAATGACAAGAGCGCGGCACTGTATGTGCTGATGCCGATGCGGGTATAAAGCAGTTTCGCAGCAGGCGACAGTTCACGGCGGGTGCCTGTGTGGCGCCTGCCGCTATAGTACCGATGCGGAACCCATCAACGTGCGGGCCTGTCACTGTAAACGGTGCCAAAAAGCAACCGGCAGTCCCTTTTATGCAAGGGTAATGGTGCCGCTGGATGGTGTTACCATCACCGGGCCAGTCGGTTGGTTCGATGCCGATACCGGGGTGCGGCGGGGCTTCTGCACCCAATGCGGTACGACATTGTTTTCCGAGCGCCGGAGCGGCAATACCATCGGCTTGACGATGGGAAGTCTGGACGATCCGGATCGCTTTGCGCCGTCCGAGCACATCTGGACATCCGCCAAGCAGCCGTGGCTTAAGATCGATGATGGCAAGCCGCAATATCTGGAAGGGCCACCAGCTTAGACGGCTTTTAGGAGCGATTCACCCCTTCCGGTCATCCTTCACCATGTCCGGCGCCAAATCCAGCCCGGCCATGCCGCCCGCCGCCGTGTGCGAGGGGGCATGTGGGCGTTCCACATATTCCGGCTCCTCGACTTCCAGCATGCCTTCCCATTTGGTCACCACCGAAGTCGCGATGGCGTTGCCGACCACATTCGTGGCGGTGCGGCCCATGTCGAGGAACTGGTCAATGGCGAGGATGAACGCCACGCCTTCTACCGGAAGATTGAACTGCGCCAGCGTCGCGGCGACTACCACCAGCGACGCGCGCGGGACGGCGGCGATGCCCTTGCTGGTGATCATCAGGACCAGCAGGATCGTGATCTGTGTCGCGAGCGGCAAGTGGATGCCATAGGCCTGTGCGATGAAGATCGTCGCGAACGACGCGTACATCATTGAGCCATCCAGATTGAAACTGTACCCCAATGGCAGCACGAAACTGGAGATGCGGCGCGGCACGCCGAAGCGATCGAGCTGCTCCAGCAGCTTGGGATAAGCGGCCTCCGACGATGCCGTCGAATAGGCGATCAGCAGCGGTTCGCGAACATAGCGGGCAAGGGTGAACACGCGCCGCCCCAGCACGAGGAAGCCCGCAAAGCCAAGGATGATCCAGAGCGTCAGCAGCGCGAGGTAAAATTCCCCGATCAATTGCCCAAAGGTGACGAGCACGCCGAGGCCCTGCACCGTCACCACCGAAGCGATCGCGCCGAACACCGCCAGCGGAGCGACTTTCATGACATAGCTGGTGACTTGCAGCATCAATTCGACGAGCGATTCCACCACCGCCAGGATTGGCTTGCCGCGCTCTCCAATGGCGGTCAGGCCTACGCCGACAAACAGCGAGAACACGACGATCTGCAGGATCGCGTTGGTCGCCATCGCGTCGACCATCGACGTGGGGAAGACGTGCAGCACGAAGTCGCGGAAGTTGAGAGCCTTGGTATCGACGCCCGCATCCCCGCCACTCTGGACGAGATTGAGGCCGACGCCGGGTTCGAAGAAATTGACGAAGATGAGACCAAGGCTAAGCGAGATCAGGCTGGCGGTGATGAACCACAGCAGCGCCCGCCCGCCGATCCGCCCGAGTGCGGCGCTATCACCCATGTTCGCGATGCCCGAAACGAGGGTGGCGAACACCAGCGGCGCAATAATCATCTTGATGAGGTGCAGGAAAATGTCGGCGAGCAAGTGGAAATAGCCCGCGACGTCCTTTGCCTGATCCTTGTCTGCGCCAATCCACTGATTGGCGATGAAACCCGTAATGACACCCAGAATCATGGCGATCAGGATGATGGAAGTAAGGCGCTTGGCCATGCGGTCCCCCGGTTACGTGTGTGCGCGGGATTTACCCGGATGCTGTCGTCTTGAGCCTATCAAGGGAGAACGACCGCCGCAACGCAAGCCGCTACGGTTATGCGATGGCGGCGAGAAAATGTAACTCGTTGGGCCGGTTAGCGAGCTACGGCCATTCAGCGCTTTTTTGCAAGGCTGTCCTTGATCGCAAAGGCCTCACGGGTCCAGCTCGTGCTCGGTTGCTGTGGCGTATGTACGGGGATGGTCTGGCAAAGGGGAAACACTTCCCGCTCCACTTTCTGGATAAGCCCTTCCAGTCTGCGGCGACTTCTCTGTGTCGCGTGCGTAGCGGTGCAAGGAACCTTATTCCTCGGCTTCGCCGCACTGCGCCCTGTGCAGCAAGCGCTGATCGGCCAGCACCAGCGCCATCATCGCTTCGACCACAGGTACGCCGCGGATGCCGACGCAGGGGTCGTGGCGGCCCTTGGTGATGATGTCGGATGCCTCGCCGTCGCGGGTGATGGTGTCGACGGGGATCAGGATCGAGCTTGTCGGCTTGAAGGCGACGCGAACCTTGATCGGCTGGCCGGTGGAAATGCCGCCCGCGATGCCGCCGGCATGATTGGCCATAAACGCGGGCTTGCCATCTTCGCCGGGGCGCATCGGGTCGGCATTGTCCTCGCCACGCAGGCGTGCGGCGGCGAAACCGTCGCCGATCTCGACGCCCTTCACTGCGTTGATGCTCATCATCGCGGCGGCAAGCTCACTATCCAGCTTGGCATAGAGCGGCGCGCCCCAGCCCGCGGGCACGCCAATGGCGACGCATTCGACGACCGCGCCCAATGACGACCCATCCTTGCGCGCGCCATCGACCAAGTCTTCCCAGCGTTTGGCAGCTACCGGATCGGGGCAGAAAAAGGGATTTTCGTCGATCTGCGCCGCGTCGAAGCGGGCATGGTTGATCGCATCGCCGCCGATTTCGCTGACATAGGCGAAAATGTCGACATCGGGAATGACGAGCCGCGCCACTGCGCCCACCGCCACGCGCGAAGCCGTTTCCCGCGCGCTGGATCGCCCGCCGCCGCGATAATCGCGAAAGCCATATTTGGCGTCATAGGCATAGTCGGCATGGCCGGGGCGATATGCCTTGGCGACGTCGGAATAATCCTTCGATCGCTGGTCGACGTTCTCGATCATCAGGCTGATCGGTGTGCCGGTGGTGCGTCCCTCGAACACGCCGGAGAGGATGCGGACCTGATCGGGTTCCTGCCGCTGTGTCGTATATTTCGACGTGCCGGGGCGGCGTTTGTCGAGGAAGGGCTGAATGTCGACTTCGGCATCGATCAGCAGCCCCGGCGGGCAACCGTCCACGACTGCGCCGATGGCGGGACCGTGACTTTCCCCCCAGGTGGTGAAGCGGAATACGCGACCGAATGTGTTGAAACTCATATGCTTATATCCCCCACTCCCCGACCCTCTCCCTTGAAGGGGAGAGGGAGAAGGGGTTGCGCCTTACTTATCCAGCCCGATATCCGGCGCGTCTTCGGCCTTCATACCGATGACGTTATAGCCCGCATCGACGTGGTGAATCTCGCCGGTCACGCCGCTGGCAAGGTCGCTGAGCAGGTAGAGGCCTGCGCCGCCGACATCGTCGATGGTGACGTTGCGGCGCATCGGTGAGTTATATTCGTTCCATTTCAGGATGTAGCGGAAGTCGCCAATGCCGCTGGCCGCAAGCGTCTTGATCGGTCCTGCGGAGATGGCGTTCACGCGGATATTCTCTGGTCCCATATCCATGGCGAGATATTTGACGCTGGTTTCCAGTGCGGCCTTGGCGACGCCCATCACATTATAATGCGGGATCACTTTTTCTGCGCCATAATAGCTCAGCGTCAGCAGCGAACCACCGTCCGGCATCAGTTCGCGGGCGCGCTTGGCGACGGCGACGAAGCTGTAGGCGGAGATGTTCATCGTCATCAGGAAATTGTCGAGGCTGGTATCGTAGAACTTGCCGCGCAACTCGTTCTTGTCGGAGAAGCCGATAGCGTGGACGATGAAGTCGATGGTGCCCCAGCGCTCCTTCAACGTCTCGAAGGTCGCATCCAGGAGCGCCATGTCGGACACGTCGCAGGGGATCAGGAAGTCCGATCCCACTTGCTCGGCCAACGGACGCACGCGCTTTTCCAGAGCCTCGCCCTGATAGGAGAAGGCCAGTTCCGCACCCTGTGCATGGAGTGCCTTGGCAATGCCCCAGGCCAGCGACTTGTCGTTCGCCAGGCCCATGATGAGACCGCGTTTCCCCTGCATCAGGGTGCCCGTCATCCCTTCGCCCATGCCCTTTTAATCCTTTTATTCTTGTATGACGGGGGCGGTTTCCCCGTTTGGAAATTCCGCCAGTGCCGCATTGAGTTCGGCGCCAATTACCACGCCAAGCCCGACTAGGAAGAAAAAAATGAGCGTGATCATGACGCCGGCCAAGCTGCCATAGGTCAGATCGTAGCTGGAGAGGTGCGATAGCGCGATCGGCAACAGGATCAGCGTGCCGTACCACCACCCCGCCGTCAGCAGCGCGCCGGGCCATTTCGGAAACTCCGACCCGCGATATTTGCTGGGGGTAAGGGACACGAACAGCGAATAGAGCGCGAGCGTCAGGATCGCCATGGGCACGACCTTGCTGGCGGTAACGATCTGGATCGCATCATCGGCGAACGGCAATATCCGCACGAGGAATTCTTCCGCACCCTGCAAGACCAACTGAAGCGAGAAAGCGAACATCATTGCGAAGACACTGACGATGATGATCCCGATAGACCCTAGCCGATACTGCCAGAAGGCGCGACCAAATTGCGTGCCATAGGCGCGACGCAGTATATCGCGGATCGTCTCGATCAGGCTGCCGACAGACCACAGGCCGACAATACCGCCGAGCCATAACACGCCGCTGGAGAGGCGTGCGTTGATCACCTGATTGATCGGCGCGCGCAGCACTTCGGCGACGCTGGGCGGCACGGTTTGCAGAAACCCGTTCACGGTCGCGAGGCCATCGTCGGTCCGCCCGAAAAAGCTGGTGATTGCGGCGGCAACGATGAAGAACGGGAAGAGCGTGAGCAACGACATATAAGCAAGGTTGCCCGCGTGAATGAAGCCATCGGTGTACACGCCGATGGCCACTCTCTTCATCACCTGCATTGCCTTCGCGCCGGGCTTCAGGCGTGACAATCGGAAGCGGTGCGCATGTTCCGGCTTTTCGAGCAGACGCTGTTGCCGTGCCTCCGGGGACTCTGGGGAAACGTCTCTCATGCGGGGGGAAACGCCCTCAAGCGCCAAAATGTCCCCGCACGGCGCGCGTGTCCTGCCAGTTCGCAACGAATTCCTTCAATGCGGCGTCCTCCGTCGGAACGTCGATCATCAGCGTGACGAGCTGGTCGCCGCGCGTGCCGCTCTTGCCGGTGAAGCCGCGATCCTTCAGACGCAGCGTCTTGCCCGATGCCGATCCGGCGGGCACAGCGAGCATCACCGGGCCTTCCACGGTCGGAACTTTGACCTTCGCGCCGTTGACCGCTTCGTCCAGCGTGATCGGCAGGTTGAGGCGCACATTGTCGCCATCGCGCGTGAAGAAGGGGTGATTGCCCACTTCGATGGTGATGATTGCGTCCCCCGCGCCGCCGGGTCCGGGCTCGCCCTTGCCTGCAAGCCGCATCTGCGTGCCGGTTTCGACACCCGCCGGAAGTTTGACGTCGATCGTCTTGCCGTCCGACAGTGTGATCCGCTGCGGCGCGCGGGTAGCCGCGTCGACGAAGGACACCGCAAGGCGATAAGCGACATTCGCGCCCTTGGGCGGAGGACCGCCGCGACCGCGCCCAAAGCCGCCAAAGCCGCCACCGCCCGCCGCTGCGCCCCGCCCGCCGCCAAACAGTCCTTCGAAGATGTCGCCAAAATCGCCGCCGCCCTGGCTGAATTCAAAGTCTCCCGGTGCCCCGCGCTGCCCGCCTGGATGACCCCCACGCGCGCCACCAAAGCCGAAGGGGCTGGTGGGATTGCCGTCTCCGTCGATTTCGCCCCGGTCGAACTGCGCGCGCTTGTCCTTGTCGGTCAGCAGGTCATAGGCGCGCGTTGCGTCCGAGAATTTCTCCGCCGCTTTAGGATTGTCTTTGTTGCGATCGGGATGGAGCGTCTTGGCCAGCGTGCGATACGCCTTCTTGATCTCGGCCTCGCTCGCGCTGCGCGCCACGCCCAATATGCTGTAGGGATCAGCCATTTTTACCTTTTGCATGTTCGTCACGTGATTTAGAAAGTTGAGGGGGTCGCTATCATGTGGAAAGCCGTTTGTCGCGCTTCAAGCGCGGCTCGACACTCTGCGCGCGTCGCCCTACACAGCGGGCATGACCGATCAAACGCCTGACGCCGACATTCACGATCCGCTGGTGCTGTTCGACCGCTGGTATGCCAGCGCGCGCGAAAGCGAGATAAACGACAGCAATGCGATGGCGCTGGCGACGGCCGATGCGAACGGACATCCCTCGGTGCGGATGGTGCTGTTGAAGGGGCATGGGCCGGCAGGCTTCGTGTTCTACACCAATCTGGAAGGGCGGAAGGCGTCGCAGATTTTCGCCAATCCGCATGCCGCGCTGCTGTTTCACTGGAAGTCACTGCGGCGGCAGATCCGGATCGAGGGCGCAGTGGAGCGCGTTGACGACGCCGCAGCCGATGCCTATTTCGCGACGCGCGGGCGGGATTCGCAGCTTGGCGCATGGGCTTCGGATCAATCGCGGCCACTGGAATCGCGCGAAGTGTTCACCGCCCGGTTCGAGGAAATGCAGGACCGATTTTCCGGCGGAGACGTGACGCGCCCGCCGCACTGGTCGGGCTTTCGGATCGTTCCCGAACAGATCGAATTCTGGCAGGATCGCGAACACCGGCTGCATGAGCGGCGGGTATTTGCACGGTCTGGTGATGGCTGGACGGAATGCCTGCTCTACCCATGAGCGCCAACATCGCCCAGCGCGCCGCGATCGCCAGTGTTTCGGTGGCGTCGCTGCTGCTTGTGCTGAAGGTGATTGCCGCGTCGCGCACTGGGTCGGCGGCGATGCTGGGTTCGCTGGCCGACACTGGCCTCGATCTCATTGCCAGTCTTGTGACGTTGCTGGGGGTACGCGTTGCGGCGACGCCTGCCGATCACAATCACCGCTTTGGACATGGCAAGGCGGAGGCGCTCGCTTCGCTGTTTCAGGTGGCGTTGATTGCGGTTGCGGCGGTCGCGATCGGCTGGCGGTCGCTCAATCATTTCTCCGGCCCGCATCAGGTTGCGGCTGCGGAATATGGCATCGGCGTGTCCATCGTCGCCATGGTGCTGAGCCTTGCGCTGATCGCCTATCAGCGCCGCGCCATCGTCGCCACCGGATCGCTGGCGATTGGCACGGATAGCCTGCATTATCAGTCGGACCTGATCCTGAATATCTCCGTCATCGCGGCTTTGGTGCTGGAGCAATATGCGGGCATCCGGGGGGCGGACCCGTTTTTCGGGGTCGCCATTGCCCTCTGGCTGGGCTGGGGCGCGTGGACATCGGCCAATCGCGCGATCGATCAGTTGATGGATCATGAATGGCCTGCGGCGGACCGCCAGCACTTCCTCAAGATCGCTTCCCTACACCCTGAGTTGAAGGGTATCCACGATCTGCGCACCCGGTCGAGCGGGTCGCAGCGCTTCGTACAGTTTCATGTGTGGGTCGATCCTGCCATGACGGTCGCCGAGGCGCATCGCGTGATGGATGAAGTGGAGGCGCGGCTGGAGAAGGAATTTCCAGGCGTCGAGATTCTGATCCATCCCGATCCGGAGGGGCATTTCGATCCTGCCGCCACGCCGGGGGCCATTCCGGCCTGACCGGCCCTTGGCTTATCTCCGGGGTCATGTGATCAGGGTGGTGAAACTCGCTGACAAAACAGGTCGAACATGCCCGCCATACCCTTTTTTCAAATCGATGCCTTCGCCGACGCGCCGTTTGGCGGCAACCCCGCAGCGGTGATGCCGCTCGACGCGTGGTTACCCGATGCAGTGCTGCAACAGATTGCGGCGGAGAATAATCTGGCGGAGACGGCGTTCACCGTGCCGGATGCCAGCGGGATTGCGGATTATGAGCTGCGCTGGTTTACACCGGTGGTCGAAGTCGCGTTATGTGGCCATGCGACGCTGGCGAGCGGCCATGTGCTGATCAAGGATTCATGTATCCGTTTCAGTACCCGGAAAGCGGGCATATTGGAGGTCCGCCGCGATGGAGAAGGCTATGCGCTGGACCTGCCGGCGTGGGAAATGACGCCGCAGGCATTGCCGGAAATCGCGGCAGGCGTTGGCGGCGCGCCGGTGGAAACCCATTGGCGCGATGGCGGCTACAGCTTGCTCGTTTATGCCACTGCTGAGGAAATTCACGCGTTGACGCCCGACTTCCATCGCCTGAAAGGCATTGATCCCGGCGACATACTCTATATCGCGACGGCACCGGGCGACGACACTGACATCATCAGCCGCGTGTTCGTGCCCGGTGCCGGTATCGACGAAGATCCGGTGACCGGCTCCGCCCACGCCCTGCTGACGGCATATTGGGCAAAACGGCTGGGGCGGAACAATTTCACGGCATTTCAGGCGAGCAGGCGCGGCGGGCATCTGACATGCCAGTTAAGCGGAGACCGCGCCGTGCTGGGCGGGCGGTGTGTCACGGTGATCGAAGGCACATTCCGGCTTTGACGGCGCGGCGGGCGGGTCTAAGGCGGTGCGATGGCAAAAGCTGATCGTCTTGAACGTCTCGATACCCGCCGCGAGGAACTGGAAGCGGAGTATCTGGAAACTTTGGTAGCGGCCCTGCAAACGACTGCGGCCGGATCATGGGGGCTGTTCGATCATCAGGGGGACCGCCGCACGCGGGAAAAGATCGCGCCGGTTATCGACACCCTGATCGAACTGGGTGAAACCATCGACGATATGCGCGAACAACTCGGGATGGAGACATTCGCGCTCCATCAAGAGTTTATTGCCTCGCGCGGGCCGGTGCCATCGAGCGCCGTCGGCGAACCCAAGCAGGCGCGCGCTTGGCTGGACAAGCTGGGCGTCTGAGACGCTAGTTCGGGAACAGCGCGACCAGCTTGCTCAAGGCGGGTTTCAGCAGCTTGCGTTGCTCGCCAGTTGAAATACCCAACCGCACGATGGTCAGCCGCTGGCGGGGCGCGACCAGAATATACTGCCCATTATGCCCAATGCAGGCGAACAGGCTGCGTGGACCGTCGTCGGGGAAAAGGGCGCTCCGCTCGCTCGGGCGATTGAGCCACAGATGCCCGCCATAGGCTGGTTCCTGTACGCTGGGGGTAGTCATGAACTTTACCCAGCGCTGCGAGAGGATTTGCCGCCCATTGGCGCGCCCGCGATTGCGCAGAAATTCGCCGAACCTGGCATAATCGCGTGCCGTCATGTGCATGATGCTGCCGCCGATCATCGTGCCGCGCGCATCGAACTCGGGTGTCAGGCTGGAGAGGCCGACGGGTTGTTTCAGGCGTCCCTCGATGAACTGCATCATCGCCGCACGGCGCGTCTCGGGATCGTTGCTGCTGGTGAGCATGCGAGTCAGAATATCGCTCAGGATGACGCTCGTCGCGCTGCTGTAGTTGAACTGCGTGCCCGGATGCTGGGCCATTGGCTTTGATTCGGCATAGCCCGCCATGTCGCCCGCCCCATCGGTGAACAGCATCCGCGCCATGTCGGTCTTTGCGATTGCGCCGTCGGCGTCTGCTGCGTCTTCGGCATGAGCGAGGCCGGAGGACATGGTAAGCAACTGGCGCAAGGTGATCGCGCCGCGCGGATCGCCTGCCTGATTCCATGCGGGCATGGGCGCTGGCGAATCGAGTGCGAGCCTGCCGTCAGATACCATCAGCCCGACCAGCACCGCCGTCACGCTCTTCGCCATCGACCAGGAAAGCTGCTTGGTCTGCGGGCCAAAACCGGGCGCATAGCGTTCGGCAACGATCTTTCCATCATGCAGCACCAGGAGCGCGCGGGTTTCACCCATGCCGCCATCGTCGAAGATCGCGTCTGTGGCGCCGCGCAGCTTGCTTTCGGAGGCGGCTTCATCGGCCTCGACCGTGTAGAGCGCGGATGATTGGCTGCGTCCGGGAATGGCGGAGGCCAGCATTATCAGCGGCAACAGGGCAAGGCTTGCGCGCAGGGCGCTTTTCGTCTTCATGGCGCCGCTCATAGCATGGCGTCGCGGAAAGGGGAGGCATGTCGATCACTCGTTACTGGCGCTTCGCCGCTTATGCGCTGGCCGCCGCACTTGTCGTTGCGGTGATCTGGAACTGGCGCGGATGGACCGCGCAGGCGCAGGTAGGTGCGGCCTATGGCGCGCGGATGACCTGCTCCTGTCGCTATGTCGAAGGTCGCGACATGCAAAGCTGCAAGGGCGATACGGAACCGGGCATGTGGATCGTGTCGATCAGCGATTCGCCGGAGAGCAAGTCGGTCACGGCCGGCGTGCCGCTGATGGCGAACCGGACGGCGCGTTATCGGGCGGGCTGGGGATGCCTGCTGGACCCCCCGAAGTAGCGTCAGGCCGGTTCGAGCAAAGCCGCCTCGGTCTCCGCGATCCAGCCGCCGCCGAGCACGCGCTCGCCATCATACAGCACCGCCGCCTGACCGGGCGCTACGCCGAACTCCGGCGCGTCGAAGATCAGCCGTCCTGATTCGAGCCGCGCTGGCACCGGGCGCGCCATGGAGCGCACCTTGGCCGTCAATGACCCGCTGAAATCGCCGCCCAGCCAGTTGATGTCGGTCAGCGACGCGGACGCCACCGCCAGTGCGGCTTTCGGTCCGACGACGACGGCGCGCCGCGCGGGATCGAGCCGAATGACATAGAGCGGGGCAGCCTGTCCGCCGATCTCCAGCCCCTTGCGCTGTCCCACCGTGTAATGGATCAGCCCGCGATGGGTGCCCAATTCCCGTCCGTCAACGTGGACGATCGGCCCGCCTTCGTCGGCATCGGGGCGCACGCTGCGCACGATCTTCGCATAGTCGCCATCGGGCACGAAACAGATGTCCTGGCTGTCAGGCTTCAGTGCGACTGCAAGTCCCAACTCTTCGGCGATGGCGCGCACCTGCGGCTTGGGCAGGCCGCCCAGCGGAAAGCGCAAATAGTCGAGCTGCGGTGCGGTCGTCGCGAACAGGAAATAGCTCTGATCGCGCGCGGGATCGACGGCGCGGTGCAACTCTGCGCCATGCGGCCCGATTACCCGCCGCACATAATGCCCGGTCGCGAGGCAATCCGCGCCCAGATCGCGCGCCAAGGCGAACAGGTCGGTGAACTTCACCCCCATGTTGCACTTCACGCAGGGGATCGGCGTGCGCCCCGCCATATACTCATCGGCAAAGTCCGCGATCACCGATTCGCGAAACCGGCTTTCATAATCAAAGACATAATGGGCTATGCCGAGGCGATCAGCGACTGCGCGGGCGTCGCGTATATCCTGTCCCGCACAGCAACTGCCGGTGCGCCCCGTCGCCGCGCCATGATCGTAAAGTTGCAGCGTGACGCCGATCGTTTCCGCGCCCGTCCGCGCCGCCAGCGCCGCCACGACGCTGGAATCCACGCCGCCGGACATGGCAACGACGATGCGCCGCGCCGAAAACGGCGCTTCCAGTTGAAAATCACCCTGCATGATGAGAGGCCCATAGCCCGAAAAGCGGGCGTTTTCTACCCTGCTTAACGCAGTATTCAGATGCCCTAACAGGGTGTGACTGCCGAGTTTACGGCCCCTTATCCTTTCCGCCGTACGAATAGCAGCATGGATTTGAGTTTCTCCAGGATGCTGGCCCTAAAGGCCACCGGTGCTTTGCCGCCGGGGGCCGTATGGACTGCGGACTTGGCCGTATTGCTCGCCGCTTCGGCGGCGCAGCAGGCGGCCAGCCCCACGGCCCAGAGGATGGCATCCTTCCTGCGGGGGCAGGATCGGGACGACGATCAGGTTCAAGTGCTGGCCCGGCTTTTCGGAATAAAAAAAGGGCAAGGCACGGGTGGCGTGATCGACGCCGCTTGTCTCGCGGGCAGCTTCCATCCGCAGCTCGCGCGAAAACTGACGGTGGGGGAAGAGTAGTGAATGTGGCGTTTACCGTGGCGCTTTAGCCGTTGTTCAACGCTGTGCTGCATAGAGGCTGCATGTTCCCAACGGGCGCAAGCTCAGGGGTCAGGAACCCGGTGCCGTTATTGAGGTGAGAATGTTCGAGAATCAGAAAATCCGCCCCGCCCAAGTCGTCGGCCCACTCGGTGAGCCGTTGACGATCGACAGCCTCCCCGCGGCTGGAACGACACGATGGGTCGTGCGCCGCAAGGCCGAAGTGGTAGCCGCCGTCAATGGCGGGCTGCTGACTGTCGACGAAGCATGTGCGCGCTATTCGCTGACGCTGGAGGAATTTGCCGGCTGGCAGCGCGCAGTGGATCGCTCCGGCATGCCCGGCCTGCGCGTCACGCGTATCCAACATTATAAATCATTGTACGAGCGTCAGCAAAAATACTGATTTACACGTCTGTGAGAGGATGAGGGATGGACCGCCCGTCTGACGACGGGCGGTCCTTTTTTGTCGATATTGGTGGGTTTGAAAGTCCCGATACATCGCCAACCGAAATATTCTTTGATACCGACAGGGAACGCGCAGGCCTCTTCGCCGTTTACGTCCTCAGAATAGCCGAGCAGGGGGTGCTTGGACGGAGGAGAATATCATGAACCTTATCATTTGGCTTATCATCGGTGGCGTAATCGGCTGGCTCGCCAGCATTGTCATGCGGACGGACGCCCAGCAGGGCATCTTCCTCAACATCATCGTCGGCATCGTGGGTGCGTTTCTTGCCGGGCTGGTGCTCAGCGGTGGCACGATCAACAACAGCGATTTCAGCCTGTCGTCGCTGATTGCATCGTTCGTGGGCGCAGTCGTACTGCTGGCGATCGTCAATCTGGTGCGTCGCGGCAGCGTTCGCTAAACCCCGCTACACCACAGCAATCATCAAGGCCTGCTCCTCTTGGAGCGGGCCTTTTTGTTTGGCCTGCACGCATCCTGATCACCGCCAGTGTCTCCGGTTTGCCACAATGTTCCGCCTTGCGAATGAACCTTGTCCATTTGGACCTGCAAAGGCTTGCAAATACGCTGAAATAAGATCATTTCTCCTGCCCGGGGCGCTACGAAGCAGATATCGGAAGATGTTGCCGTTTTCATCTTGAGCGCGGTGCTATATTCAGGTAACACAGTGGCAAGAGGCGAGGCCCGGATCTGGTGATTTGGCCGCCACGCAGAAGAGTGGACTGGCATGAATTACGAAACACAGGTCGTGGGTGACATAAACATCGACCAATATGGAGATGACGCGCGTCGTGCGCGGAAACGGCGGATCATAATCGTCGCTGTCGTGGTGGCGATTATCCTCATCATCGCCGCCGTCGTCTTCGGCCGGAAAGGCGATGCCGCTGCAGGGGCAGACGCGGCCGGCCCTGTCGCCGTTGCGCCTGTCGTAACAGTTTTGCGGCCCGGCCAATCCAATGTGGAAAACACCGTCACGGCAACCGGATCACTCAATGCGCGGATCGACATGCCGGTGGGCGTGGTTGGTGAAGGCGGGCAAGTCGTCCGCGTGCTGGTGCAGCCCGGTGACCGGGTGGCGGCGGGCCAGACGCTGGCGGTCATCGAACGCTCGGTGCAATCGGAACAGGCCAAATCGCTTGCCGCACAGATCGGTGTCGCACGCGCGGACGCAAAACTGGCGAAGGCGCAGCTTGAGCGGGCGCGGCAACTGGTCGGCCGCGGATTTATTTCGCAGGCCGATATCGATCAGCGGGAAGCAACACTCGCTGCGGCCAATGCGCGTGTCGGCGTGGCCGAAGCGCAACTTGCCGAGCAACGCGCGCGCAATGGCCGCCTCGATATCCGAGCGCCCGCCGCTGGCCTGGTGCTGACGCGTGCAGTGGAACCCGGCCAGGTTGTCGGGACCGGCAGTGGCGTCCTTTTTCGCGTGGCCAAGGATGGCGCCATGGAGTTGCGTGCGATGTTGAGCGAAAGCGATCTGGCGCGGCTGCGGGTCGGGGCGTCTGCACTGGTCACGCCGGTAGGTAGTGCGCAGGGCGTAAAGGGTAGTGTCTGGCAAGTTGCCCCCATCATCGATCCCGTCAGCCGCCAGGGCATAGCCCGTGTCGCCGTGCCCTATGGCCCCGGCATACGCCCGGGCGGCTTTGCGGCCGTCAGCATCGTCACCAGCAGCGGTAACGCACCGTTGCTTCCTGAATCCGCCGTCCAGAGCGACGCCAATGGCAATTACGTCTTTGTCGTCAATGACAAGAACGTCGTCCAGCGCCGCAGCGTGAAGATCGGACAAGTGTCTAGCACCGGGGTTGCCGTGCTTAGCGGCCTGACGGGCAAGGAAAGCGTTGTCGCTTCGGCAGGTGCGTTCCTCAATCCAGGGCAGAAGGTAAAGCCGGAATTGAAGAGGGCTGTCCGCTAACTCGCCACAGGAACTAAGACGCGCGGTTGTCCGCAACCCGCGAACAAAGGCAAAGACATGAGCTTTCGCAACATATCCGCCTGGGCCATTCGGAACCCGGTGACCCCGCTGGTGATCTTCGTGGCGCTGTTGCTGGCCGGTGTCGTCAGCTTCATGCGGATGGACATCAATAACCAGCCGGATATCAGCTTTCCGGCGGTTCAAGTGATCGTCACTCAACCGGGTGCGGCGCCTTCGGAACTTGAAACGCAAGTGACGCAGCGCATCGAAGCGGCAGTGCGATCCATCAGTGGCGTCGACGAGATCACGTCAATCGCCAGCGAAGGCAACTCCAGCTCGTTCGTGCAGTTCACCATCGGCACGCCGGTCGATCGCGCAGTGGCGGACGTGAAGAACGCCGTCGACCAGATTCGCAGCGACTTGCCGGACGGGATACTCGAGCCACAGGTGGTCCGGGTCGATATCGATGGCGGCCCGATCGCGATCTTCAGCGCCGAAACCACGGACATGACGCTGGAAGAACTGAGCTGGTACGTCGATAATACGGTAGCCAAGCGACTGCTCGGCATTTCCGGCATGGCCGCGGTGAACCGCAGCGGTGGCGTGAGCCGCGAAATTCGCGTGATACTCGATCCGGCGCGCCTGCAGGCGCATGGCATCACCGCGTCGCAAGTGAATCAGCAGTTGCGGCAGGTGAACCTGAACGCGGCAGGCGGCAGAACCGAGATCGCAGGTGCCGAGCAATCGCTTCGTGTTTTGGGCAATGCGCAGGACGCTTACAGCCTGGGCCAGACACAGATTTCCATTGCAAATGGACAGGCCGTCAAGCTGGCGGATATTGCCGATGTGCGTGACATGTACGCCGAGCAGCGCGCGATCGGGCTGATGGATGGGCGTCAGGTCACCAGCTTCACCATCGAAAAGGCCAAAGGCTCATCGGACGTCACTGTATATGACGACGCGATGAAAGAGCTGGACAAGATGGCCAAGGAGAACCCGAAGGTCAGGTTCAAGCAGCTATACACCAGCGTCGACTATACCAAGGACCAGTATGAATCCGCCATGGCGGCAATGGTCGAGGGCGCGCTTCTCGCTGTCGTGATCGTGTTCCTGTTCCTGCGGGACTGGCGCGCGACGCTGATTTCGGCGTTGGCGATCCCGCTGTCCGCGATCCCCGCTTTCTGGTTCATGGACATGATGGGGTTCACTCTGAACGGCATCTCCCTGCTGGCACTCAGCCTTGTGGCGGGCGTGCTGGTGGATGACGCCATCGTGGAAATCGAGAATATCGTACGCCACATGCGCATGGGCAAATCGGCTTATCAGGCATCGATCGACGCGGCCGACGAGATTGGCCTGGCCGTGCTGGCGACGACGATGGCGATCGTCGCCGTGTTCCTTCCCGTTGCATTGATGCCGGGTATTTCAGGACAGTTTTTCATCCAGTTCGGTATGACCGTGGTCGTATCCGTGCTGATGAGCCTCGCGGTGGCGCGCCTGATCACGCCTATGGTCGCGGCCTATTTCCTGAAAGCACATGGGCATGCAGTGCATGGCGAGGGCTGGATGATGGACCGCTACATGGCGGTGTTGCGCTGGTCGCTTGACCAACGAGCGGCCAACCGCGCGCGGTCCCAGGATAAATGGCAACGGCTTCTTGATAATTCGCGCAACGGGGCTTCACGGGTCTGGATAAGAATACGGCGTCGGGCGCGGGCATCTGTCGTGGACCATCGGTTCTGGACGCTCGGGATCGGTTTCCTCTCGTTCATCCTGACCATCATTGCTTTTGCAACATTGCCGATGGCGTTCCAGCCCACCATCAACACCGATTTCAGCCAGGTGAAGGTGGAGATGGTGCCGGGCAGCACATTGGAGCAGACCAGGCAGGTCACGCAGAAAATCTCCGATATGCTTACGGCCGACAAGGATGTCGTGGAAACGGCCTTTGCGGAAATCGAGCCGACCAAGGCCGACATCTATCTGACGTTGCGCAAGACGCGCCCCATTTCATCCGTGGATTGGGAACGGAAAATGGCGCCCAAATTCCGCGACGTAGCCGACGCGCGGGTGAATTTTCAGTCGCAATCTGGCGGTGGCTTTGGCCGGGACGTCATCATGATGTTCGGCAGCAACGATCCCGAATTGCTGGAAAAGACCGCGAACCAGTTGGTCCGTGAAATGGCGACTTTGGGGGAACTGCGCGATCCGCGGGTGCAGGGCGACATGCAGCGGCCCGAAATCATCATCAAGCCGCGCATGGACCTGGCCGCGAGCATGGGCGTGACGACACAGGCGCTGAGCCAGACCATCCGCATCGCGACTCTGGGCGACATCGACCAGAACAGCGCGCGCTTCTCGCTTTCCGATCGGCAGATCCCGATCCGCGTATCGATCGCGGAGGCGTCGCGGCGTGACCTGAGCACCATCGAAAATCTGCCGGTGCCCACGGCGTCGGGTGGGTCAGTGCCGTTGAAGGTTGTGGCGGACATCACGTTCGGAGCCGGACCAACACAAATTCGTCGCTATAATCAGATCCGGCGCATTGTCGTTGGCGCGGATTTGGCTCCGGGACTCGTCGCCAGCGAGGCGATGAAAAAGATCAAGCAGCTGCCGACGATGAAGGCTTTGCCCCAGGGCGTTCAGGAACTGAATATCGGTGACGCCAAATGGCAGGCCGAACTGCTGATGAATTTCGTCATTGCGGTATTTTCGGGTGTGCTGCTTGTGTTCGCAGTGCTGGTGCTCCTCTACAAGCGCGTGATGCCGCCGTTCGTGAATATGGGGTCGCTGCTTCTTGCGCCGTTGGGAGGGGGCATCGCTCTTCATCTGGCCGGTCAGCCTGTCTCGATGCCGGTGTTCATTGGCCTCCTGATGCTGCTTGGCATCGTGGCCAAGAATTCCATTCTGGTGGTGGACTTCGCGCTGGAGGAGATCGACAAGGGCGTGCCGAAATATGACGCGATCGTCGACGCCGGGCACAAGCGCGCGCAGCCTATCGTCATGACGACCGTGGCGATGGTGGCGGGGATGGTGCCGACGGCGCTGTCGCTATCGGGCGACGGAGCATGGCGGCAACCCATGGGCATCACCGTTATCGGTGGCCTGATCCTGTCTACTGCATTGACGCTCATCATTGTGCCTGCCGCTTTCAGCCTGGCGATCGGCATCGAGGCATGGCTGGGACCACGCCTGAGCCGTGGTCTGTTGACGTACCGGCCGGGCGACGAGGGCGCTGACCCGGAGGGCGTGGCTCAGCCAGCCGAGTGACCCAGGATGCTTTAGGCGGTTGTTGCCTGAACGAAACGGCGCGAAGATCGTTGAGCGAGGCATGAAGTTGTTTCGCATCGATCTCGCGCCGGTTCCGGCCAGCGGCGCACGGCGTATGCGATTGATCGCGACGGGCATGCTGTTCGCCATGGCGCTGTTGTTCGCGCTGGCCCGCGGTTTTTCCGATCGCCATCCGGCAATCGGCTATGTGCAGGCTTTCGCCGAAGCCGCGATGGTGGGCGGGCTTGCCGATTGGTTCGCCGTGACGGCGATTTTCCGCCATCCACTTGGCCTGCCGATCCCACACACCGCCATCATACCGCGCAACAAGGATCGCATAGGCGACACACTTGCGGCGTTCCTTCGGGATAACTTCCTGACCTCCGCGGTCGTGGCGCGCCGTATGCGCCGCGTCGACGTGGCCTCTGCCGCCGGGCGCTTCCTCAGCCAGCCGGTAGGTGGGGACGGGCGTTTGCGGCAGGGTGCGTCCCGCCTCGCAGCGAACCTGCTGGAAGCTCTGGATGAGGAGCGCCTGGGCGGAATGGTGAAGGGCGCCATCGCGCAGCGATTACGCGCGCTGAATGTCGGCCCGCTGGTGGGGCAGGCGCTTGAGGCGGCGATGCGGGACGGTCGACATTCTGCGGTGTTGGACGGCGTCATCCTGTGGGCGGGGCGCACGCTGGAAGCGAATGATCATTTGATCCGCGAGATGGTGCATGCGCGCGCCGGCAAACTGCTGAAGTGGACCGGCCTTGATGAGAATGTCGCCAATGCCATCATCAGTGGCTTGCAGAAAATGCTTGAGGAAATGGGGAGCGATCCGCAACATCCACTTCGGGCCAAGGCGGAAGAGGGCCTGCAGAAACTGGCGTTCGACTTGCAGTTCGATGCGGAAATGCAGGCGCGCGTCGCGAAGGTTCGAGACGAAATCATTGCCAACCCCGCGATGGTACGCTGGATTGGCGGGCTATGGGAACAGGGCAGGGCGGGTCTCCTTAGGGCCGCGCGCGATCCGTCCAGTGCAATGGCGGGCCGATTTGGCGAAGCATTGCGGCACCTGGGCGGCACGCTTCAGCAGGACTCGCATCTGCGGGCGGTTCTCAATCGCTTCGCGCGTCGCACCGTCGTTGGCGCAACGGCGACTTACGGTGACAGTATCGTCAAGCTGGTAAGTGAAACCGTTCGCGGCTGGGACGCCGGGACGGTGACCAGCCGTCTGGAAAATGCAGTGGGCCGCGACCTTCAATATATCCGCATTAACGGTACTTTGGTGGGCGGTCTCGTCGGACTCGCGCTGCATGGCATAGATGCCGCATTGTGATGCGCTGTTGCAACATCATCATCGTTAATCGAGATTAAGCGGGAACTTGCTAGCTCTCTGCGCATTCCCGACCTGATGACTGGTGAAGGTGCAATGACCAAACGCGTTCTGATCGTTGAGGACGAGATATTCGTAGCTCTCGAAATCGAAGATATTGTGATGTCCGCTGGCCTGAATGTCAGCGCGATCGCGGCCGACAGCGCCGCAGCGCTGGACGCTGCCGCAGAGAGCGACATTGCTTTGGTCGATCTCAACCTTCGGGACGGCCCGACGGGGTCCAGCATCGGGCGCGTGTTGGCTGAAAACTATGGCGTGAAGGTCATCTATGTCACTGCCAACCCCAGCCAGATCGGCAGGGCCGCTTCAGCAGCGCTCGGCGTGATTACAAAGCCATTCCGCAGCACGACGATAGAAGCTGCGTTGCGACTGGCTGCCAGTGAATTGGGTGAAGACAGCGACGACTTCGATTATTCCTCGATCGCGGGCTTTACGCCGTTCCTACCCGCTCGCGGCTCATTGCGCGGCTCGGAATATACAGGGTAATTTTCAGACCCTCGACGTTCCATTCCCGCTCGATCCGGCCGCCCAACTGACGCTCCACGCTGAGCGCGACGAGGCGGCTTCCAAAACCCGCCGTACCGCTAGAATTGACGGGCGGTCCACCACGTTCGATCCACGTCAAAACACAGTCCGCTCCCGATGCCCGGGCGTCGACCGTCACGCGACCCTCAAGCGTTGAAAGCGCGCCGTACTTTGCCGCGTTCGTAGCGAGTTCGTGAAACAGCAACGCAAGCGGCGTGGCGGAGCGGTCATCCACCACCTGGTCGTCCCCGGTGATCCGGATCTTTTCCTGACCCGCGGTCTGATAGGGCGCGAATAGCTGGTTCAAGACACCGAACAGACTGTTCTGGCCAGCGCTGGACGCAGAATCCGCACTGTGGGGACGAACAAAATCATGTGCCCGCCCCAAAGCCGTTACGCGGTCACGCAATTGGCTGGCGACTTCATTCAGTTCCGGCCGCTCGCGCGCGGACAGCCCGATCAGGCCTGCGATGACCGAGAAGATGTTCTTGATGCGATGGGAAAGTTCGTGCGCGATCATTTCGCGCTCTTCCATTTCCTGTTTGCGTTCATGGATATCGGTGCAGGTGCCGAACCAGCGTGTAATCACGCCATCCGCATCCCGGATCGGTAACGCGCGCCCCAATGTCCAGCGATACTGACCGCTGTGATGCCTTAGGCGATACTCGATTTCATACGGTTCGCCGGTTTTCAGCGAATGGCTCCAGCGCTTCCACGCTTCAGGCTGCTCATCGGGATGGAACATACCGTTCCATTCCTTGCCATCGGTCGAACCCTCCGGCACGCCCGTAAATTCATACCATCGGGCATTATAATAGTCGTGATAGCCATCAGGCTGTGTCGACCACACCATTTGCGGCATCGTATCGGCGAGCGTTCGGAACCGCTTTTCGCTGTCCAACAGGGCGTCCGCGCGTTCCGCAGCTTCTAGCCGTAGTAAACGATCGGCGCGGCGTGCCTCAAGAAATGCAGTAACCTGCTTGCCCAGAACCGTAAGTCCCTGGCGCTGGAGCGTCGTTAAGCCCTCGCGCGGCTGGTAATCGATGACGCAGAGTGCCCCAAGCGGCTCTCCTTCCGTATTCACGAGCGGCGCACCCGCATAGAAGCGAATATGCGGTCCGCCAATGACGAGGCCGTTGTCCGCGAACCGCGGATCCTGCGTGGCGTCGGGGATGACGAACAGTTCGGTGCCCAACATGGCATGCGCACAGAAGGAAACACTGCGCGGCGTTTCCCTCGCCTCCATGCCCGTCCGCCCAATGAAACACTGGCGTTCATCCTCGACGATGCTGACGAGAGCCGTTTGCGTTTCGCAAAGGGCGCTGGCGAAGGCGGTGATTTCGTCGAGTTCCTCGAAGCCTGCATAGTCGAGGTCATATTGGCGCAGCAACGCTTCGCGATCGGTGAGTGTAGCCGACGGGCCGGGCACGTCACCTTCAGCCATCGCTGATGCGCTCGATATCTGCGCCCACTGCGGACAGCTTTTCTTCAAGCCGCTCATACCCGCGATCGAGATGATAAACGCGGCTGACAAGCGTTTCGCCTTCAGCGGCGAGGCCCGCCAGAATGAGGCTCATCGACGCGCGCAGGTCGGTCGCCATCACGGGCGCACCCGTTAGTTTTTCGACGCCCCGCACGATGGCTGTGCGGCCATTGACGCTGATGTCGGCACCCATGCGCGCAAGTTCGGGCACATGCATATAGCGGTTTTCGAAGATCGTCTCGGTCAGCACGCTT
>JBPPMC010000235.1:0-40096 GCA_051305835.1 Sphingobium sp. | reverse complement strand
ATAAGTCCCCACATGGCAAACGCCATTTCCGCCAACAGGGCCGAGTTGATCGCCATTGCCAATTCGGTGGCATCGGAAAAGATGATCGACAAGGCCATCGTGATCGAAGCGATGGAGGACGCTATCCAGCGTGCCGCCCGTGCACGTTACGGTGCGGAGAACGACATCCGTGCAAAGCTCGATCAGGATACCGGCGATCTTCGCCTTTGGCGCGTCGTCGAAGTGGTCGAGACCGTCGAGGATTATTTCAAGCAAGTCGATCTGAAAGCCGGACAGAAGTTGCAGCCCGGCGCCGCCGTGGGCGACTTCATCGTCGATCCGCTGCCCGCCATCGACCTTGGCCGTATTGACGCGCAGTCCGCCAAGCAGGTGATCTTCCAGAAGGTCCGCGACGCAGAGCGTGAGCGCCAGCATGAAGAATTCAAGGATCGCGTGGGTGAGATCATCACCGGTGTCGTCAAGTCGGTGGAGTTCGGCCACGTTGTCGTGAACCTGGGCCGCGCAGAAGGCGTGATCCGCCGCGACCAGCAGATCCCGCGCGAAGTCGTTCGCGTCGGCGACCGTATTCGCTCGATCATCCTCAACGTCCGCCGCGAAAACCGTGGGCCGCAGATTTTCCTGAGCCGCGCGCATCCCGACTTCATGAAGAAGCTGTTCGCGCAGGAAGTGCCCGAGATCTACGACGGCATCATCGAGATCAAGGCCGCTGCGCGCGATCCGGGCAGCCGCGCCAAGATCGGCGTCATCAGCCGCGATTCGAGTATTGATCCGGTCGGCGCGTGCGTCGGTATGAAGGGCAGCCGCGTGCAGGCCGTCGTGCAGGAAATGCAGGGTGAAAAGATCGACATCATCCCATGGTCGGAAGATACCGCGACTTTCGTCGTGAACGCATTGCAGCCAGCGACCGTCAGCCGCGTCGTCATCGATGAGGATGAGAGCCGCATCGAAGTCGTCGTGCCCGACGATCAGCTGTCGCTCGCCATTGGTCGTCGTGGCCAGAATGTGCGGCTGGCTTCGCAACTGACCGGCTCAGCCATCGACATCATGACCGAGGCGGATGCCAGCGAGAAGCGCCAGAAGGAATTCGTCACGCGCTCCGAACTGTTCCAGAACGAACTGGACGTGGACGAGACGCTTTCGCAGTTGCTCGTCGCGGAAGGCTTCGGCGAACTGGAAGAAGTCGCCTATATTTCAATCGAGGAACTGGCGGGCATAGAAGGCTTTGACGAGGATCTGGCTGAAGAACTGCAAAGCCGCGCCACCGAAGCGTTGGAGCGTCGCGAAGCCGCTGCTCGTGAAGAGCGTCGTGCGATGGGCGTTGAGGATGCCTTGGCCGAAATGCCGCACCTGACCGAAGCGATGCTCGTCACGCTTGGCAAAGCAGGCATCAAGACGCTGGACGATCTTGCTGATCTTGCCACCGATGAACTGGTTGCCAAGAAGCGAGTCGACACGCGTCGTCGCGCGAAGGAAACTGCCGAGGACAAAGGCGGCATTCTCGCCGAATATGGCCTGAGCGAAGAGCAGGGCAACGAGACGATCATGGCCGCTCGCGCGCACTGGTTTGAAGACGAAGCCACGGATGTTGGGGAGGACGCTGTTGCGGAAACTCCCCAATGACACGCTAGGGTTTGAGGCTAACGTCCATTCGTCTCCCCTCCCTTTTAAGGGAGGGGCTGGGGGTGGGTCGCGAGCGCAGCGAGCGTCCGTTCTATCGACGATAGCAAGGCCAGAGGTGTCGCGCCTCCAGCTTGCCTCATACGCTTCTCGTTCAAAGGAGGGGCTTTATGGGGAACGAACCTGTGGCTGAACGCCGTTGTATCCTATCGGGCGAACGCGCCGATCCCGAAGGTCTCGTGCGCCTTGCGCTCGGGCCAGAGGGTCAAGTCGCAGTCGATCCGCGCGCCAAGGCTCCGGGCCGTGGTGCCTGGATTGGCGTTTCGCGCCCGGTGCTGGAAAAGGCGCTTGCCAACAGCAAGCTGAAAGGTGCGCTGGTCCGCGCCTTCAAGACAAGCGACATGCTGATCCCGGAAGATCTGGCCGAGCGTATCGACGCGGCTTTGCGCGACGCGTTGCTCGACCGGTTGGGGCTGGAGGCGAAGGCGTCCATGTTGCTCACCGGATCGGCCAAGATCGAGGATGCGGCGCGGCGTGGCAATGTCGTGCAACTCTATCACGCCGCCGACGCGCGGCCGGATGGAAGCCGCAAACTGGATCAGGCTTTGCGCGTGGGCCAGGAAGCGGAAGGCACTGATATGGCAGGCATTGTCTTGCCTGTAGGCCGTGACGCATTATCTAAGGCAATGGGGCGTGAGAACGTCGTCCATATCGCCGTAACGAACCAGAAGGCCGCCGCGCGTCTGCAAAACGCCCTTGGCCGCTGGCAAATCTATCTCGGATGCGCTAGTGAAGCGCCTTCGCGTGCTGCCCCGCCCCAAGAGGACGGAGTCGCCGCCGCTTTGGGCGTTCCGGCCGATCAGAATGAGGAATTGGCCTGCGGACCGGATGGTTCGCGCGCCCAGATGACGCAAGTGAAGGGTTAAGTTTAGTCAATGAGTGACAGCAAGGAAGACAAGCCGACTTTGGGCCGTAAGCCGCTTGGTATCAAGCGGACGGTCGAGTCCGGCCAAGTGCAGCAGAGCTTCAGCCATGGCCGTAAGAATACGGTCGTGGTCGAAGTGAAGCGCCGCCGCCTCATTGGCAAGCCGGGCGAGGCCGTAGCGCCGACGCCTGAACCCGAAGTCGTGGCCGCGCCAGTTCCGGTTGCTCAGGCACCGCGTCCGGCCCCTGCACCCGTTGCGCCGCCACCGCCGCCGCGCCAGAACCCGGCCAACAGCCTGATGTCGCGTCAGGAATTGCAGGCCAAGCTGCTGCGTGAAGCTGAAGAAGCCCGCATGCAGGCGCAGGAAGATGCCCGCCGTCGCGCCGAAGCTGCGCGACTTGCGGCGATAGAAGAAGAAAAGCGCCGCACCGAACAACCCGTTGTTGCACCGCAGCCTAGCGCGCCTGCGCCGGTTGCTGCCGCGCCTACTCCGGTCGAAGCACCTGCTGCTCCGGTTCCGTCGGAAGCGCCCGCTGCATCGGCCGAGCCTGCGCAGGCTGCCGCACCCGCGCCAGAAGCCGAAGCGCCGGCTGCGGCAACGGCAAATGTCGTGCCGCCGCCGCGCCGCTTTACGCCCGTGTCGCCGATCAAGCGGCCCGAGCCTGCCAAGGTCGATAAGACCAAGCGTGGCGTCGATGATCGTCGTCAATCCGGCAAGCTCACCGTCACCAAGGCGCTTGCCGATGACGACAGCGCCCGCGCTCGTAGCCTTGCTGCACTCAAGCGTGCCCGTGAGAAGGAACGCCGTGCCCATGGCGGTGGCCGTCAGCAGCCGCGCGAGAAGCAGAGCCGCGACGTTGTCGTGCCAGAGAGCATCACGATTCAGGAACTCGCCAACCGCATGGCCGAAAAGGGTGCGGATCTGGTGAAGGCACTGTTCAAGATGGGCACGCCCGTCACGATCAATGAAGTGATCGACCAGGACACCGCAGAGTTGCTGGTGGAAGAATTCGGCCATCGCATTCAGCGTGTGTCGGAATCCGACGTCGAAATCGGCATCGAGGGCGATACGGACGCAGTCGAAACGCTGAAAACCCGTGCGCCGGTCGTGACCATCATGGGTCACGTCGATCACGGCAAGACCTCGCTGCTCGACGCTTTGCGCGGCACCGACGTGGTGGCGGGCGAGAGCGGCGGCATCACGCAGCATATCGGCGCCTATCAGGTGAAGACGAAGGGTGGCGACATCATCACCTTCCTCGATACGCCGGGACATGAGGCATTCAGTGAAATGCGCGCGCGTGGCGCGAACGTTACTGATATCGTCATCCTGGTGGTGGCGGCGGACGACGGCCTGATGCCGCAGACCGTCGAAGCCATCAACCACACCAAGGCCGCTGGCGTGCCGATGATCGTTGCGATCAACAAGGTCGACAAGCCCGAAGCCAACCCGCAGAAGGTGCGCGAGCGCCTGTTGAGTGAGGAAGTGGTGGTCGAGGATATGGGCGGTGACGTTCAGGACGTTCTCGTTTCCGCGACCAAGAAGACGGGGCTGGATGAACTGATCGAGAAGATCCTGTTGCAAGCCGAACTGCTCGAACTGACGGCCAACCCCGATCGTGCGGCAGAAGGCAATGTGATCGAAGCCAAGCTCGACAAGGGTCGTGGTCCGGTTGCTACGGTGCTCGTGCGCAAGGGTACGCTGAAGGTCGGGGACACATTCGTCGTCGGCGCGGAAAGCGGCAAGGTTCGTGCCCTCGTCAATGACAAGGGCCAGAATGTGAAGGTTGCTGGTCCTTCGTCTCCGGTCGAGGTGCTTGGTCTGTCCGGCGTCCCGATGGCGGGCGATCAACTTTCCGTTGTGGAAAATGAAGCCCGCGCTCGCGAAGTTGCTGCCTATCGCGCCGAGCAGAAGACTCGCAAGCGCACGACCTCAGCACCGACCAGCTTCGAGCATATGTTCTCTGCCTTGAACACCTCCGTCATCGAATATCCGGTGGTGGTGAAGGGCGATGTTCAGGGTTCGGTCGAGGCGATCGTCAACTCGTTGAACCGCGCATCGACAGACGAGATCAAGGTCCGCGTGCTGCAAAGCGGTGTCGGTGCGATCACCGAGAGCGATGTCACGCTGGCTGCTGCTTCGCGTGCCCCGTTGATTGGTTTCAACGTCCGTCCCAATGCCAAGGCCCGCGTCCTGGCTGAGCGGGACAAAGTGTCGCTGCGTTACTATGACGTGATTTACGACCTTATCGAGGAAGTGAAGAACGAGATGGCGGGCCAGTTGGCGCCGGAGCGTATCGAAACCATCGTTGGCCGCGCAGAAATCCGCGATGTCTTCTCGGCAGGCAAGCATGGCAAGGCGGCTGGTTTGCTGGTGGTCGAGGGTGTTATTCGCAAGTCGCTCAAGGCACGCATTACCCGCGACGACGTCATCACCTATCAGGGCGAAATCGCTTCGCTCCGCCGGTTCAAGGACGACGTTTCGGAAGTGCGCGCAGGTCTGGAGTGCGGTGTCACGTTCACGCAGAACTTCACAGACCTCAAGGCTGGCGATTACCTCGAAACGTTCGAAGTCGAGGAACGCGCTCGTACCTTGTGATTGGAAGGAATTGTGTCATCCCGGCTGATGTCGGGATGACACGGATATGCTTATGGCTGTGACGACTCCACCCGAAGGCCCATCCGTTCGTGCGTTGCGCGTGGGCGAACAGATCCGCCACATCCTTTCGGAAATCCTCGCGCGCGGCGACGTGCATGATGATGTGCTTGCCAAGCACGTCGTTAGCGTCACGGAAGTGCGTATGTCATCCGACCTGCGGCATGCCACAGCCTTCATCAAGCCGTTGCTGGGCAAGGATGAGGAGGCAGTGCTGAAGGCGTTGCGCACCAATACCGCCTATCTCCAACGTCAGGTGGCGAGCCGGACGAAGCTCAAATATGCGGCGAAGATCAAGTTCCTGGCCGATGAGAGCTTCGACGAGGGCAGCCATATCGAGAAGCTGTTGCGTAACCCGAAGGTTGCGCAGGATCTGGCAGACGATCAGCCCGAATAAGGTTGCGGCGCTCTGTTGCGCTTGTCGAATGTCTGGCCCAAAGACTGGTGCGACAGGGCAGAACGGGCGGAGATTTCCATGCGGAAGATGACGGCATTGGCGGCGGTTCTGTTGAGCCTTTCCGCAGCGCAGGCGAAAGAGGCAGTGCATCGCGCGGTCATTTCTGATCCTGTCGCGGACAAGAGCATTCCCGCCGACATGAGCGCTTTCGTGCTGCCTGCGGGTGACGGCGCAATGAACGCGGTCATGTATACGGCGTCGGGGCGCGGCCCGCATCCAACTTTGCTGCTGCTGCACGGCTTTCCGGGCAATGAGCAGAATCTCGATCTGGCGCAGACGGCGCGGCGGGATGGATGGAATGTTCTGACGCTGCACTATCGCGGCAGTTGGGGCAGCCCTGGCCGCTTCTCGCTCACCAACGCCGCGCAGGATGCGCATACCGCGCTCGCGTTCCTTCACGATCCCGCCACCCAGGCGAAATACCGTATCGACCCGAAGGCCATCGCTGTCGCCGGGCATAGCATGGGCGGCTTCATGGCGGCCGATGCCGCTGCGGACGATCCGGCGGTTGCCGGCCTGTTCCTGATCGATCCATGGGATATTTCGGAAACGGCGGCGTCGCTCGCTACGAAGGAAGGGCAGGCCGCTTGGCTGGCCGAAGCGACGGGCGACTTGCCACCGCTTGCGGGCACCAGCGTGGACGCGCTGTCGCAGGAGATGACTGCCGACGCGGCCCGCTTCGATCTGAGTGCGCGCGTTATCGCCTTCGGGCAACGCCCCGTCAGCATTGTGGGTGCGGAGCGCGGGATCGGCGCGACTGCGCGCAAGATTGGCGCGGCGGCGCAATCGGTATGGCCTGCCGCGCAAGTGCAGGTGATGGCTACCGACCACAGCTTCTCCGATCACCGCATTGCCCTTGCCGACTCGCTCGTCCGCTGGCTCGACAGCATTTCTCCGTCCATTCCCTGACGCATCGTGGCCAAGCTCTATTTCTATTATTCCTCGATGAATGCGGGGAAATCGACGACGCTGCTCCAGTCCAGCTTCAACTATTGCGAGCGCGGCATGGCGACGATGCCGTGGACCGCCGCGATCGATGATCGCTATGACGCCGGGTACATCACCTCCCGCATCGGACTAAAGGAGGAGGCGCATGTATTCGTGCCGGAGACGGACCTTCACACCGCGATTTTGAAGCAGCACGCGCAGGCACCGATCGCCTGCGTGCTGATCGACGAAGCGCAGTTCCTGACCGCGTCTCAAGTGCTGCAACTGGCGAGGATTTGCGATGAAAGCGACATTCCGGTGCTCTGCTACGGCTTGCGCACCGATTTTCGCGGAGCGTTATTTGAGGGCAGTGCATTACTGCTCGGGATTGCGGACTCGCTGAACGAAATCAAGGCCGTGTGTGAATGCGGGCGTAAGGCAACGATGAACCTGCGGGTGGATAGCGCGGGGCAGGCGGTGCGTGACGGCGCGCAGACGCAGATTGGCGGCAATGACAGCTATATCGCGCTCTGCCGTCGACACTTCATGGCACGAATGCGGGAAGATTGACGATGATCGACATGCAAGCCTTGCTCGCGCCCATTGCAGCGGGCGAGATCGCCCTGACGCAGCTTGTGGACAGCGACCGTGATGACTTGCGGGCCATCTGTCCCGAAGACGACGCAGTATGGGAGATATATCCTATCCACCTGTCCGGCGCTGACTTCGACCGCGAATTCGGGGCCATCGTTGCCAATCCGCAGCGACAGCCGTTCGCCATCCGTGTCGGGGGAGTCCTCGTCGGTGTTTCGGGCTATCTGAACATCGATGCGGCGAGCGGCGTCGTTGAAATAGGTGGCACTTATATGACGCCTGCCGTGCGAGGCACCGGCCTTAATGGCCGGATAAAGCCACTGCTGCTGGCACGCGCATTTGCAAGCGGTGTGCAACGTGTCGAGTTTCGCATCGACGCGCGCAACACCCGCTCATTGCGTGCGGTCGAGAAGCTGGGAGCCGTGCGTGAGGGGGTAATGCGACGTCAGCGTCGAACATGGACCGGGCATTTCCGCGATACGGTTATTCTGTCGATCCTGCGCGAAGAGTGGCGCGGCTGATGCTGCACGGATGGCTGATCCTCGACAAGCCGCGCGGGCTTGGCTCCACCAGCGCGGTGTCTGCCGTCAAGCGCGCCTTGCGCCAGGCGGGGGAGCCAAAGACGAAGGTCGGTCATGGTGGCACGCTCGATCCCTTGGCGGAGGGAGTATTGCCAATTGCGCTGGGCGAAGCAACGAAGCTGGCCGGGCGGATGCTCGATGCGTCGAAGATCTATGACTTCACCATCGCCTTCGGTGTGCAGACGGACACACTTGATATGGAAGGGAAGGCGGTCGCGGAAAGCGATGTTCGCCCGACCTTGGCCGAACTGGAGGCTGTACTTGCCCAGTTCTCGGGGGCGATCGAACAAGCGCCACCCGCCTATTCCGCCATCCTGATCGACGGTCAACGGGCCTACGATCTCGCCCGCGCTGGCGAAACGGTGGAGATGAAGATGCGCAGCGTGATTGTTCACTCGCTCGTCATCACCTTACCGGATGAGGGGGCGCTGGATTCGGTAACCCTCACCGCTCATGTTTCGAAAGGCACCTACATCCGCAGTCTCGCGCGCGACATCGCGCTGGCCCTCGGCACCGTTGGCCATGTCACTATGCTAAGGCGCACCAAGGCTGGCCCGTTCACCCTAGGCGCCGCGATTTCGCTCGACAAACTGACCGATGCTGCTATGGAGCGCTCCATCGCGCAGCATATGCTGCCGTTGACAGCAGGGCTGGACGACATCCCGGCTTTCGCTGTTACCGCCGATCAGGCTGCTGCCCTTCAACAAGGCCGAACGCTGATCGGGACAGCTGCGAACCCTGGACTCCATCTGGCGATATTGGGTGACATACCCGTCGCATTGGTCGAGGCCGACGATCATGTTATCAAGGTGGTTCGTGGTTTTAACCTGATGTCGAAGGAAGAAGACATATGACGATCACTGCAGAGCGCAAGGAAGCGCTTATCAAGGAACATGCCCGCGCTGAAGGCGACACGGGATCCCCAGAAGTCCAGGTTTCGATCCTGACCGAGCGGATCACGAACCTCACCGAGCATTTCAAGTCTCACCACAAGGATAATCACAGCCGTCGCGGTTTGCTGATGCTGGTCAACAAGCGTCGCAGCCTGCTGGATTATCTGAAGAAGAAAGATCAGGCGCGTTATACGGACCTGATCGGCAAGCTCGGCCTGCGCAAGTAAGCCGAAACGAAGGAGCGGCCCCTGCGCGGGGCCGTTTCTGATTCTGAAACATGTCGTTGCGCAATTCGGCGCGGCGGTGTGAAACCGGGGGAACGTCCCCCGCACCGTTCCGTTAGGGACGGCTAGGGAGAGCCGAGGCTCTCCACCCATGGGTCACTGGACCCACCAAAGGCCCCGCCATGCAATAGGGCATCGCGGGCGAAGGAAATAAAATATGTTCGACGTAAAGAAAGTAGAAATCGAGCTGGGCGGCAAGACCCTCACGCTCGAAACGGGCCGCGTTGCGCGTCAGGCTGACGGCGCTGTGCTGGCCACCTATGGCGAGACCGTGGTGCTGTGCGCCGTGACCGCCGCCAAGTCCGTGAAGGAAGGGCAGGATTTCTTCCCGCTCACCGTTCACTATCAGGAAAAATTCTCCGCAGCAGGCCGTATCCCCGGTGGCTTCTTCAAGCGTGAGCGCGGTGCGACCGAAAAGGAAACGCTGACCAGCCGCCTGATCGACCGTCCGCTCCGTCCGCTGTTTCCCGAAGGTTTCTACAACGAGATCAACGTGATCTGTCAGGTTCTGTCGTTCGATGGCGAAAGCGAGCCTGATATCGTCGCGATGATCGCGGCTTCGGCAGCGCTCACCATTTCGGGCGTGCCTTTCATGGGTCCGATCGGCGGCGCGCGCGTCGGCTACAAGGATGGCGAGTACAGCCTGAACCCGTCGATGGACGACGTGAAGGCCGGTGAACTCGATCTGGTCGTAGCAGCCACCAACGATGCCGTGATGATGGTGGAATCGGAAGCCAAGGAGCTTTCCGAAGACGTCATGCTCGGCGCCGTTTCGTTCGCCCATGATGCATGCCGCAAGGTGATCGGTGCGATCATCAAGCTGGCCGAAAAGGCTGCCAAGGATCCTTGGGAAATGGCCGCTCAGGCCGATCTCTCAACGGCCAAGGACAAGCTGAAGAAGCTGATCGGCAAGGACATTGCAGCAGCGTACAAGCTGACCGACAAGTCGGCCCGTTCGAACGCGCTGAACGAAGCCCGCGCGAAGGCGAAGACCGGCTTTGCCGACGCGACGCCGCAGGATCAGATGGCTGCGCAGAAGCTCGTCAAGAAGCTGGAAGCGGAAATCGTTCGCGGCGCGATCCTGAAGGATGGCACCCGCATTGACGGCCGTTCCACCACGCAGATCCGTCCGATCGAAGCGATCGTCGGCTTCTTGCCCCGTACCCATGGTTCGGCGCTGTTCACGCGCGGTGAAACGCAGTCGATCTGCACCACCACCTTGGGCACCAAGGAATCGGAGCAGATGATCGACGGCCTAACTGGCTTGTCGTACGAAAACTTCATGCTGCACTACAACTTCCCGCCCTATTCGGTCGGTGAAGTCGGCCGCTTTGGCGCGCCGGGCCGTCGTGAAGTGGGTCATGGCAAGCTCGCATGGCGTGCGCTGCACCCCGTGCTGCCGACCAAGGACGAGTTCCCCTACACGATCCGCGTTCTTTCCGACATTACCGAATCCAACGGCTCTTCGTCGATGGCCACGGTGTGCGGTGGTTCGCTCTCGATGATGGACGCAGGCGTTCCGCTTAAGCGTCCGGTATCGGGCATCGCCATGGGCCTGATTCTGGAAGGCAAGGACTTCGCCGTCCTGTCCGACATCCTGGGTGACGAAGATCACCTTGGCGACATGGATTTCAAGGTTGCAGGCACGTCCGAAGGCATCACCACGATGCAGATGGACATCAAGATCGCCGGCATCACCGAAGAGATCATGCGCAAGGCTCTGGAGCAGGCAAAGGAAGGCCGCGCCCATATCCTCGGCGAAATGGCCAAGGCGCTGGACAGCACGCGCACAGAGCTTTCCGCCCATGCACCGCGTATCGAGACGCTGCAGATCGACAAGTCGAAGATCCGCGAAGTCATCGGCACCGGCGGCAAGGTCATCCGTGAAATCGTCGCGGAAACCGGTGCAAAGGTTGATATCGATGACGAAGGCCTGATCAAGATCAGCTCGTCCGACATCAACCAGATCGAAGCCGCGCGTAAGTGGATCCTCGGCATCACGCAGGAAGCAGAAGTCGGCAAGGTCTATGACGGCAAGGTCGTCAACATGGTCGATTTTGGCGCGTTCGTGAACTTCATGGGTGGCAAGGACGGTCTGGTCCATGTTTCGGAAATCCGCAACGAGCGGGTCGAGAAGGTGGCTGACGTCCTGAAGGAGGGCCAGGAAGTAAAGGTCAAGGTTCTCGAAATCGATCCACGCGGCAAGGTTCGCCTGTCCATGCGCGTTGTCGATCAGGAAACCGGCGCCGAACTGGAAGACACCCGTCCGGCACGTGAAGCGCGCGAACCGCGCGGTGATCGGGGCGACCGCGGTGACCGCGGCCCGCGTCGTGAAGGTGGCGATCGCAATCGTCGTGACCGTGGCGGTCGAGGCGGTGAGCGTGGTCCCCGCAGCGAAGGCGGCGACAAGGCGCAGGACAATGGCGATGCCGGCGGCCTGCCCGACTTCCTGACGCAGGACTAATCAGCGCGGCCTCACGGCTGACCAGCAAAATAAAGGGCCGTCTGGTTTGTCCGGGCGGCCCTTTTTCTTTTTGCGTGTGGGAGCAGTCGCAGCGAACGAAGCGCCTATCCGGCCTCTTCGCCGTTCAGAACCTGTCGAACCTTATGGGCCAGCTGGCTCATGGTGAAGGGTTTGGAGAGCAGGGCGACCCCGGCATCGAGCATCCCATTATGGACGATCGCATTGCGCGTATATCCCGTAGTGTAGAGAACCTTGAGCGTAGGGCGGTCGATCAATACGCGGTCGACCAGCTTGCGGCCGTTCATGTCCGGCATCACGACATCGGTGAACAGCAAGTCGATGCGGGGCTGGACAGCCAGTACCGCCAATGCCTGGCTCGCGTCCGCCGCTTGCACTACAGTGTAGCCAAGATCACGTAAAACATCGACGGAGACGTGGCGTACACGCTCTTCATCCTCGACAACCAGCACGATTTCACCTTCCTGAGCGCGGGGCAAATCCGACGCCAGTGGGGCGGAGGCATGGTCTCCAGCGGCTGTGCCTTCACCATAATAGCGTGGAAGATAGAGTTTGACGGTGCTGCCTTCGCCCGGCTCCGAATAGATTTTCATGTGGCCGTTCGACTGCTTGATGAAGCCAAACACTTGGCTGAGCCCCAAGCCCGTGCCGCGACCGACGCCCTTAGTGGTGAAGAACGGTTCGAACGCGCGCTCGACGACATCGGGCGGCATGCCGATCCCGGTGTCAGTGACGGAGATCATCACATATTGGCCCGCGACCACCTCCTGATGATCGGCGGCATAGGCATCGTCGAGATGCGCGTTGTTGGTCTCAATCGTCAGCTTTCCGCCGTCGGGCATGGCATCTCGCGCATTGACGCATAGGTTGAGTATCGCGTTCTCAAGTTGGTTGGCATCGACAAAGCTCGGCCAGAGTCCACCTGCCAGAACAGTCTCGACCCGGAGATTTTCCCCTATGGTCCGCCGCAACATTTCGGACATTCCGCCCACAAATTTGTTCGCGTCCAGCACGTGCGGTTCGAGAGGCTGCTGGCGGGAGAAGGCCAGCAATCGGGATGTCAACTGCGTGGCGCGTTGCGCACCTTCCATGGCATTGTCGATATTCCGCGCGATGCGGGTGTCTGATTCATTACCCAACCGCCGTCGGGCGATGTCCAGCGACCCCACGATGACCGCCAGCATATTATTGAAATCATGCGCGATGCCACCGGTCAGCTGTCCCACGGCTTCCATCTTCTGAACCTGTCGCAATTGGGATTCCGCGGCAGCCTGACTTCTCGCCGCGTCCCGCAATTGCGCATTGCTATTCGCCAAAGCCTGGCTTGTTCTCATCGCTTCGACTAACCGACCGCGTGCATGCCGGATCACGAAGATGCCCAGGATCATGACCGTGATGCCGCTCAGCGCGAGCGCCATCGCGACCGCGATTTGCCTACTGCGGGCCATGGCTTCGCGCGTGCGGAGCAACCGCTGTTCGTCAGCAAGCATGTCGGTGATTATGGCGCGTGCCTTGTCCATGGTCTGCTTGCCGCGCAGCAGTTCCTCCTTGTCGATCGGAGCGCCAAGTTCGAACTTGGCAATCGCCATTCTGAGAAATTCCTGCCGTTCCGAAGCGAGCTTTTGCAGGAGTAACAACTGCTGGGTCTGCTTTGGGTTGTCCTCCAGCAATTGCCTCAACGTGACGAAGTCGGCGGGAAAGTAGCGCACGGCATTGTCGTAGGGCTGAAGAAAGCTCTTTACGTTCGTCAGCAGATAGCCGCGCTGGCCCGTTTCGGCGTCCTGTAACCGCGATAAGATGCCGGACAGGCGATTCTGGACCTCTAGCGTATGGGTAATCGCTTTGACGGATGCTTGCTGTTGAGCAGATAGCCAGATGCTTCCGCCGATGGCCAGCGACAAAAACACAAATCCAGCGACGAGCGCACGAATGGCGCGATCGTTTCGAACAGTCAGCATCGGCCTTTTTAGCCCCCCGGTTTATACCTACGTTACGTAGTTCCCCCTAGGTATAATCGAAAAGCCATTGATCTGTAACTGTTTTTATTAGGACTCGCGCAGATTGGAAGGTTATCGTGCAGGCGCCTTGAGGGGTGGTCGCCAGTCTTTCATGTCCACTTCGTCGGTCACTTTATAGGGGATGCCTCTTGGCGAGAGGAACAGCCGTTCCATTTCGCTACGCGTGAAAGGCCGCGCTCCCAGGCGACCGAACACCGCGATTTGGCCACCGGTCTCGTCGACGGCGCGGTCGCGGTCCAGCCCTTTGGACAGGGCGAGGGCAGGTGAGGGGGTCTTGGCCCAAGCGATCAATTCCGGCTTGGGGGGCGGCGAGAAGCCATAGAAGTTTGGCTGGCTTGCCGGGCTGGTGAGCTGCACGACCTTCAGACCGTTCCGGCCATCCGCGACATAGGCGAACAGCGAGGCATTTGTGGTGCCGACGATAACGTCCTCCACATCGTTCATGATGCCGCCGAACGTCTCCTTGGCATAGACCCGCGGGCGCATCGGGTTGGTGATGTTGACGATGACAAGGCCGTCCGCCTTGCCCGCGACATAGGCATAGGTTCGTGCCAGATAGATGTGGCGGGCATCCGGCAGCGCTACAGTGCCGGAGGGCACTGCGACGGGGTCCGTTAGCCTCGTCACATCGAACAGCTTAAGACCATCGGCATCCGTGACCCACAGATAGCGGAACTGGATCGCGCTTGCACGCGCGCCCTTAAGCGGACGGATAGCGGCAAGGCGCGGCTTTAGGGGATCGGACAAGTCGACGACCACCAGCCCTACATCGGCAGTGATGTAGGCGATCTGCCCGGCAAGGACGATGTGGCGCGCGCCTTTCAGCACATTGTCGGGGTTCCACGTCACGGCGCGCTTCAGGAAGTTGTTGCGGAATTCACCATCGGCCATGGTCTCGATGTTGACCATGACCAGCCCCTCGACGCTGTCTGTCACGGCGGCATAGGAATAGATCGGCAGGAACGCCTGCTCCTGATTGATCGTCCGAAGCTCCGCCGTATTGCGCAGCGGATTGATCGGCTGGTTGGTCGCGATCGCCATGCAGGTTGCATTGGTGGTTTTGACGCGGGTGTTCTGCCCGAGTTTTGAGAAGGGGGCGCTCACGATCCGTTCGGAGAAGCCTTTGTTGGCGATCGAGGCAACATCATAGACGTGGAAGCCGCCCTTGCCCTCGGCCACGAACATATATTCGCCCCGCAGTTGCAGGCACCCTACGCGGCCGGTGGTGCCCTGCACGATGTTCTTGAATTCCTCCATCGGATGCGTTTCGCCGGACGCCTTGCCGTCGAACGCCTTACCGCGCACCCAGTCCTTCAACTCGCGTTTATTGTCCTCGACATGCATCCGCCAGTAATCGGGATAGGCGTATTTCTGCAGATAGCTGCCGATGACAGCCTGCGGCTCGTCCCACTCGGTGACCCGTACTGCCTCGAACCCGCCTTCAAGGCCGGTCCAGGCATTCAGCCCCACGAAGTTCACGAAGTTGGTGCCGAGCAACATCAACTGCGACATGATCGCATTGTTATCGTCCTTCGCCGACAAGTGGCAGTCGGAGCAGGTCTTCGTCTCGGTCGTACGCACGGTATGCGGGAAGTGCGGCGCGAACGCCTGCGACGAGAAACCGATGCCGGATATCGGCGGTTGCTGGATGTAGATCCGCTCGCGATTGAGATTGGTGGATGACAGCACCAGCGCGCTGGTCGATCGAACCGGCGTGATCTCATTACCCTTGGTGGTCATATGGCGACCAAGCTGGAACATGTCATCGCGGGCGACTTGTGGATTGTAGGTCGCGAAGTTGCGGGTTTCCTCGCCCTCGAAATGCTGGACCTTAGTTTTCCAGTTCGCTTCGATCGGCAGATGACAGCCACCGCAGCTTGTCGTCCAGCTCAGGTGGCAAGTGAAGCAGGCCATCTTGTCGTCGCCATGGGCGCGGTCCGCCTTCGCGACGCCCGGCCCGAAACCAAAGCTGCCATCGTCATAGCCGCTCTTGCTCATCAGCTTGGCGCGTGCTGCACGGCCATTGAAATGCGGATTGGTCGGATCGACCGAATTCTTGACGAGGCTGACTTCCCATTCGAGGTTGGGATCGACGATGGACCGTTGGATCAGCTTACGCCGGCCGCTGGCGTCGAAGAACCACTCGAAGCGCCGCTTGCCATCAGGGTTACGCAGCAGCGCCAGGTTAGTGCCGTTTGGTGGCGCTGCCGGGCCGGAGGTCAGCAACGTCGGCCATGCGTCGGCCGTGCCGTGGCAATCCTTGCAGCCGATCTCAATGGCGTTGGCGACTTCGCCGTAGATGTAGCCATTGCCATGACTATCCTGCCCGAAATGGCAGTCTGCACATTGCAGACCCTTTTCGGCATGGATGTCCATCATGTGGACGGTCTTGCCGGGATTAGTGCCGGGCTGAACGAATTTGGGTTCGTCCTTCTTGCGCCATTTCTCGGGGTCGTCATTGGCAACGATCTTACCGTCCTTGTCGAGCAGATGGCCTTCGCGATCGCGCTTGAAGATGCCGCGGAAATTCCAGCCATGACCATGATAATCGGCGAATTGGGTGTCCTTGGCTTTCTCGTTCAAGTCATAGACGTTGCGCAGGAAATCGACGTCCGACCAGTTGCCTTTGGGCGCGGCGGCCTCCGGGTTGCGCTCCAGCACTTCATGCGTTTCGGCGGCAGTCGGATATTTTTGCTTCTTGGGCCACATCAGCGGCGCGTCGGATTCATAGTCCCACATGGTGTAGCCGAGATAGCTGTTCAGGAAGATGTTCGGCTGATGCATGTGGCAATTCATGCACTGCGCCGTCGGGATCGCACGCGTGAAGGCGTGGCGGATCGGATGCCCGCTTTCCTTTACGGCAGCTATCGGATGATCAGGCGTCGGCGCGTCATGCGGGGCATCGGCTTCATGGTCCGGCTTTACGGTCTCGCCATGCGGACCTTTCAGGCCACCATGGCCGACATCGTTATGCTGGACCTTTGCGGAGATCGTCGGATCGACGGTCGCGCTTTGCCCATCGCGGCCATATTGCGCGTAGATCAGGCTGTGGCGCGGCTCGCGGTCATTGGCATAGACGACGTGGCAACCCGAACAGCCCGAGTGACGATAATCGCCCGGCTGGTCATTGGTGCCCATGAACCACATGAACGGATCGTTGAGACGCGTTTTGTGAATGTTGAGCGCAGGGATCGCCACCCGCAGGCCGGTGCCAGGACCACGGATCGACTGCTTGAGGTCGGGACGGCCGGGTTCCTCAAGCCGCTGGATCGACCCGGTGGGATTGGGGAGACCGATTTCAGCAAATTGCGTCTGGATATTACGCCCGCCGCGCTCAAACACGCGGAACACGTCGCCCGGCGGGATCACATGCCAGGTCGGTAGCGGATACAACTCCGCCAATGCGCCGCGCTTCCTTTCAGCCTCAGTGAGCGTACCAGGAGGGTTGCCCGGCGTTACGATCTTTGCGGCCTTGCCGTCGCGGGTATATGCCTCACCGAAGATGTAGTTCTTGAATGGCACCAGCCCATTATTATAGGCCGCGCCGCCCCACAGCATCGCGCCGGACGCCATGATCGAGCGTTCTGCCGCTTCGATGGTGGCAAGGTGGCAGGAGCCACAGGCCTCTCGCGCGACGCGATAGTCGGAAGGATTGACGAAGCGCACGAATTCCGGCGCTTCCTTGTTCAGCAGCGTATAGGTCCGCTTCGGGTTGGCGGACGAGGGATAATGCCAGCTTTCGGGATAGGTGGGCAGCACATGCGCCTTGTCGCGCGCGGCGGCATAGTCCGGCGCCTCGAAACCGAGCGCCGGATTGCCGCGCACGCTGGCATTGCCGCCATGGCAGTCTGTGCAGCCCAGCATCACCGCGGGCGTGGCGTGCATCGACGGCTCGTCCGTCTTGGTATGGCAGCTATAGCAGCCGTCGGATTTCGCCGCGACTTGCTCTGCTGTCTGGCTCATGGGAGCGGAGGGGGCGATGACATAATTGCGCTTCACCGGCTTCTCGTCATCGCTCGCCTGCACGATGGCGACGGGAATGAGCAGCGCTGCCAGCAGGAGCAGCGCCCACGCCTTCAGCCTGGAAAGGAGGGGGGGGAGCAAACCGCGCATCAATAGGTGACAATCAGATTGGCGAGCACCGAATAATAATTCCGGTGGCTATCGCGGTTATCGAAAAGATCCTTGAAGCCCTTGCCGGGCAGCAACGTCGCGCCAGACAGGCGGAATACGATGTTCTGCGTCGCTTTTGGCCGCCAGATCGCAGCGGTGGACAAGTCCCAGCCGATCGACTTGGGGATGCTGCCCTCAACCCGTAGCGCCTGTAAGGTGGCGGTATTCTCGAACCAGAGGTGGTTTGCGTTGGTCGACAGTCGGACCTCGGGCGTTACGTCGAAGTCCGCGCCCGCGCCGGCGAGGATGGTGCCGGGATTATTGAAGTTCGACTGGCCCTGTTCCTTGGATGAGCGGAGTGAATTCAATATGCCGTTGCGTCCGTTAATGCTGATGACGCGCCCGCCGCCTGCGAACGGGATGGTCTGCCTGATCCAGTAGCTCGTGTCGGCGCCAGCAAATATCGGGTTTTCGAAGATCGCATCGAAGCCATTTTCGGTGTCGTCATAAGGGTCTCCGTCACCGCTGGCGTAAAGGCCTGACAGGCGGAACCGTACCCAGTCGATATCGTAACTGGCCTCGGCAGCGGCGAAGAAAGTCCGAATCTCCGCCTTCTTGCCCGTGAAGAAGCTGTTCCGGTCTTCGCCCAGCGCGCCATAAAGCGATGCGGTCAAGTTGATCCGGCCGATGCGCCCGTCGGCGTTGTAGCCCAGATACACCACATCATACTCCCTCCCACGCAGTTCGCCGATCAAAGCGGGGCGCACCGGGAAGCCGTTGTCATCGATCTCGACGTCATTCTTCTCGCGGTTCATATTGTAGACGGCGGTGATCTGGCTGGTGAGGCCGGGCAGCAGGAAGTCCTGCCGATAGACGTTGGCGAGGAACACGAAGTCGTCGCGCGGGCGCTGCGTGATGCTGTTGAGGCCGCTGTTGGTGTCCTTCTCCAGCCGCCAGAAAGCCGCGAGATTGAATTGAAAGCGGTTATTGTCGCGCTTGCCGAACAGGCGGATGCCAAGCTGCTGGTCATTGAACAGGAAGCCGCGAAAGTCTGACTGCATCGGCTGAATGCCCATCCGCAGCGAGCGGAAATCATAGCGATCCGAGGTGTTCGCGAGGTGATAATCCACGAACAATTCCTGCACGCCCAGGAAATGATCGGTGCGGTGGCTGGGTTTGGACGGCTGCACGAACAGCACCCGTCGCTCCGGCACGTTCACATGGTTGACGTTGAACGCCAGCGCCACCCGATATTCGATCTCGGGCGGCTTGAATGCGGTGGATCCCTTCACCAGCGAGGCGCTGGCGATGAAGGTTTGCGAGAATACGAAGCTGGCGTCCTTACCGAACACGTCGAGGTTGCCGGGGCGTTCGGTGGTCTGTACGCCGACAGGGATGGGGAAGGTGCGGGGTTCCAGAACGGTATCGCTGACGGCGCTGCCGACAAAGAACCAGTCGTCGCCCTTGATGGGGAGCCACTTCACCTTTTCGCGGTCGATAGGTCGATCGCCCTTCAACGTGTTCTGGTGATAGGGGTCGAACCAGCGTTCCTTCACCAGCCCGAGCGACTCGATCAGCCGCCAGCGGTCCGGCACGGGTATCTGATCCGTTGGAAATGCTTCGGGTGGGGGCGCGCGGAGTGCCCCGATATTGTCCTGCGCGACCTTGTCGGGCAATTCCTGCTGAAATCCCGGACGGCGGCGACCGTCGATCAGTTGTTCGTCGGCATCCGCCTGCGATTGATGTTCGGGCGCGTCGATGACTTCCTGCCAATTGTCAGGCGGCGGTGGAGGTACAGGTTCCCCCGGCGGCTGCGCGCCCAGCATCGCGATCAGCGGCAGGAGGGAAACCATCGCCATCCGCTACAACCCGCCGCACGCATCTTGCGCAGTGGTGTCCAGGAACGGCGCGAACGGGCAGCCAACATAGCGCAGGCGGACGCTGGCATTGTCCAGTTGCACGACAAGCTGATCGGCGCGAATGGCCAAGGGTGCATTGCCAATGCCGCCGATGCGCTTGCCCGCATTGTTGAGACCAAGGAAGCTGATCATGTCGTCCTGATCGATGCCGTCGCCCGACACGCCGATGCCACCGATCAGCACGTCACCGCGATAGATCGGCACCGATCCAGGGAAAATCTGGATACCGTTCTGGAGCCTGTTCTGATTTACGGCGGGAGCGGGCAAGGCTGTGCAGCGCTGCGGTGTGTCCGTGGCAGTCGCGCCGGTAACGAAGCCGAGATGTGCGGCGAGGTCGCCCACGATCAGCGCGGTTTGCAGCCCGGTCGAGAATGGATTGAATTGCGCGATGGCGCGGGAGAAGGGGCCATTCGAACGGCCGACTTCCCCATCGGGGAAATAGGGCCGGGAGATCAGGCCGTGCGCACGATCCGTAAACGCCACCTTGCCCGTTAGCGCCGTCTGATCGTTGAAGAAGGTCCGTGCCTTGGCCACGAAGGCGCGGACGTCTGCGCTGGAGTTCAGCAGCAGTTCCTCGCCTGCGCGCGCGCTGGAGAAGAATGCGGCGGTGCGGGCCTTCTGCAAAGATACGTCCGTGCCGAAAATCGGCGCATCGGGTGAGCGGACGACGCCCAATGCCTGCCCCCGCGTATCCACGACCGATATCGAGACCTGCGCGCGGCTGTCGAGCGGCTGGCGGATCTGCGCGCGCGCGCGGCTCATCACTGTAAAGGCTGCTTCGAGCAACGCCGTCACTTCGGCAGCGGTTAGCGGCTGTGCGACATCGCCTGCGTCGGTGGCAGCGCGGATCGGGAAGCGGTTGTTTCCCGATCCATCGGTCAGGATGAAGGCGTCACGGTTCGAAAATTCCGCAGTCCGCGAAGGACGGATTCCGGAGTTTTCACTGCCATATACCGTACCGGCCAGGATCGTCGGAGCCTGATCGCCATAATAGCCCCGCACGGCGACCAATGTGCCGAACGCCGGATTGGCGGCGGCGTAGCTCGAGCTCGCTATGCCCGTCGCCATCAGCTTGTCGTAGGTGGCGTCGGAATAGCGCAGCAACGTGCCGTCGACGGATATGCGGTTCGCTCGGATGCTCTCCGGGGCTTCGAACCCGACCGTACCGGCCAGGGCGATATATTCTTCCGGGTCATTATCATCGTCGAGGGTATTCGGATCGAAGCCGTAGACCCCGTCCGCCATTACGCCGATGCCGCCGACGACTACGCCATTCTTGTAGAGCGGGAAGCCGCCCGGATCGGCGGCGAGGCCCAATGGCGATCGCTTCGGACCAATCAGCGCGCCTGCACCGGCCGTAGCAAATCGTGCGGCAAGGTCGGAGCAGGGGAGCTGACTGAACTGCACGCCGTATAGCGGCCCGCTTTCCAGCCCCACGGTCGTCGGCGCAGGCGGGAAATGCGGCTGGACGATCTGACTCGCCGTCCGGGTGGAGAAGGCATTACCGCCGCTCGACAGGTAAGCGCCGGTTATGGCCTTGGCGATGGCGCCCGCTGCCGCCGGAACGGTGAGGTTCTGCGCGTCGATATTGTCGCCATTGGGCGCGGGACTCGTCGTCGTGGTCGCGCGCGCGCCGGTCATGTTGAAGATCGCCAGCACATTCCCAACGCGATCCGTCACGGCAATAACCGCAGGCAAATTGCGCGCGCGAGCCTCTGCAACCGAGCGCGCGACGATCGTTTCGACGTCCGCGATGCTGAGTGATTCCTGTGCGGGCACGGCATAGAGACCGGCCGGCGTGGGTGTCGGCGCGGGGGAGGGCGTGGGGCTGGGCGTAGGCGAATTGCTCCCGCCACCGCCGCAGGACGATAGGATGAGCGAGGCTCCGGCGAGGAAAGCGGACAGACGTTTCATATTACCGCAATGCCCCGATGCTGCGCGATGCACTGCCCAGCGCCGCGCGGAAGTCGGCTGGGCGGTAGCTGTTCGGTTCCCGGACGGCAGCATAGGCGCGGTTGATGTCGCGGCGAATGCCCGCCGCCGCACCAACGGTAACGCGACCGGATTTCACGAGTGCGTTCAGCAGGGTGTCGACACCCATCACCGCCTGCACCGACCCCGAATAGTCGGTGAAGCGGGGTGAAATGCTGGTGCTCGCGATCTTGTCGATGATGGCAAAGCCCATGTCGCCGCCCAGCCGATCGCGCGCAAATTCTGCCGCCAGGGCCGCCGCGCTTGCCGCCAGTTTGCGTGCTGCTGCAACGCTGCTGGGGCGGTCGCGCGCCATCCCGGCGTGGAAAGCGCGGCTGTCGGCATCGAAGCGTGCTGCCAGCGCCGGGGCCGCGACCTGCGCCGCTGCGGACAGCATGATCAGGTTCTCGTCATTATAGGGCGGCATTCCTGCCGGGATCGGCCGACCCGGATTGCCGTCCCATGTTTTTACCCGCGCATCCTGATCATAGATGCGACGGTGGCAGCTATGGCAATCGAGGAAATAGAATTCGGGGAATACGCCTTCGGTCCCCCGCGCGCTGGCATAGAGCGACAGTGATCGCTCCAGCGCCAGCGCCTGACCCACGGCCCACATGCGCACGCCGTCGGGCTTGCCCTTGCGCTGGATATAATCGGCGTCCTCGTTGTGATGCGCCTGTAACGTCGAAAACAGGTCGAGTTCGAAGGCGATGCGCGGATGCCCGGCGGCCATGATCCGGTGCGTCACGAATTGCCCCGGCTTGTCGCTCCCGAAATGGCAGTCGAGGCATACCGATGCCCGTGCGACAGGGCGATCCAGCGGGATCATGCCCCTGGCAACATTGCTGGCATGGCTTGCGCCAACCGCATAGTGGGACGCGATCCAGCCCGACGCGGGACCATGGCACGCTTCGCATCCGACGCCATCCTGCGTATGGAACCGGGGTCCGCGCTCCCCCGAAGCCGGGGTTGCGTGACAACCAAGGCATTCGCCTGCTGCGGTGGGATCGCCGATGCCGAGCGTTGCTGCGATCTGCTTGCCCCGCGTGCCGGACAGCACGGCAAAGGCGCGGCTATGTGCGCCGCCCTGTGTCGATGGCTCCTGCCAGCGCATCAACTCGTCCTGGCGCACAATTTTTCCATCCGCTTCCATGCGGCCGTGGCACGTTGTGCCCGCGCAGGACGCAACGCCAACGAAGCCGGATGATGACGAAACGGAAGCGGTAGATGGCGCAGCATCGGCAGACGCCAGAATCCGGTCCGGCAGTCCGCCCAGCAGCAGCGCGCACAGCGCAAAGACCGTCAGCAACATTACTGCCGCCAAGGTCCGGATGCGGACCGTCCTGCCCCCGAACGCCATTCGCACGCCCCCAATTCACGCCGGGCTAATGCCGGGCGCGCCCCCCAAAACTCGCGAGCGACCGCTTCTATCTTATGTTGGTAGCTTTAGCCTCGACCGGGCCAGACTTACAATCCGAAATCGGCTCAGTTTCGCCGGATGACGAGGTTTCTTATCTCGGTCATGTCTTCCATGGCGAACTTGATACCTTCTCGGCCCAGGCCGGAGTCCTTCACGCCGCCATAGGGCATATTGTCCACGCGATAGCTTGGCACATCGTTGATTACTACACCGCCTACGTCCAGCCGATCCCATGCGTCGAACATCTTGAACAGGTCGCGCGTAAAGATACCCGCCTGAAGCCCGAACTTGCTGTCGTTCACTTCATCGAGAGCGGCGTCGAAATCGCTGAACTTGCTCAGCAATGCGACAGGTCCGAATGCTTCTTCGCGATAGGCATTGGACGAACGGTCGACATTTTCCAGTAGCGTCGCTTCCAGCATCGCACCGTCGCGCTTGCCGCCGCACAACAGCGTCGCGCCGCCTTGCACCGCTTCCTGAATCCAGCCGTCGAGCCGCCGCGCTTCGCTTTCGGAGATCATCGGGCCAATGAAGACATTGCGATCCTTCGGGTCGCCCGACACCAGCGTCTTCGTCTGTGCCACCAGCATGTCGCGGAACCGGTCGTAGATTGATTCGTGGATGATGATCCGCTGGACGCCGATGCAGCTTTGTCCCGACTGATAAAACGCGCCGAAGATCACCCGCGCCAACGCGTCGTCCAGATCGGCGTCATGATCGATGATGACGGCCGCATTGCCACCCAGTTCCAGCACGACCTTCTTCTTGCCCGCCTTCGCCTTCAAGTCCCAGCCGACGCCCGGAGATCCGGTGAAGGAGAGCAGCTTCAGCCGGTCATCCTCGGTGAACAAGTCCGCGCCTTCGCGATGGGCTGGCAGAATCGAGAAGGCGCCTTCGGGCAGGTTCGTTTCGGCCAGCACTTCGCCCATGATGATCGCGCCGAGCGGCGTGCGGCTGGCGGGCTTCATCACGAAAGGACAGCCGACCGCGATGGCAGGCGCGATCTTGTGCGCCGCCAGGTTGAGAGGGAAGTTGAAGGGTGAAATGAAGGAGCAGGGGCCGATGGGCACGCGCTTCCATATCCCCTGATATCCCTTGGCACGCGGCGAAATGTCTAATGGCTGGACTTCACCGGTCATTCGCACGCTTTCCTCGGCGGCGATGCGGAAAGTGTCGATCAGCCGCCCGACTTCGCCTTCGCTGTCCTTGATCGGCTTGCCCGCCTCTACGCAGAGCGCATAGGCGAGTTCGTCCTGCCGTTCCTTGAAGCGATCGACGCAATGCTGAAGCACCGCTTGTCGCTCATACGCCGCCATCTTTGCCATCGGTTCGGCGGCCCGCACCGCACCGGCAATGCCTTCCTCGATCGTCGCCTTGTCCGCCTGCGCCACACGAAACGCGACCTTGCCGGTGAACTTGTCAGTGACTTCAAGGTCGGTATTGGGCTGCTGCGCCTTGTTATTAAGGTACAGCGGATAGACGTCTTTCAGCTTGGTCATGGTGTCTCCTTGGGTTCTCCGTGCCAAGCGGGGAACCCAATTACAAGGTCAAAGGGCTGCGCTTAGTTCCTTGATGTCCTTGTTCAATATCTCGTCATTCTCGCTGTAATCCACCGGACAGTCGATCAGATGCACGCCCGGCGTGTCGAGTGTATGCCTGAGCAATTCGGCGAGGTGTGCCGAACTTTCCACCCGATGCCCGTATGCGCCATAGGCTTCGGCATATTTCACAAAATCCGGATTGCCATAGGTAAGCCCGAAATCCTCAAAGCCCATGTTCGCCTGTTTCCAGCGGATCATGCCGTAGCTGCCATCGTTGAGGATCAGGACGGTAATGTTGAGCTTCAATCGAACAGCGGTTTCCATCTCCTGGCTGTTCATCATGAAGCCGCCATCGCCGCAGATCGCCATCACCTTGCGATCGGGATAGACCATCGCGCTCGCCATGGCGGAGGGCAGGCCCGCGCCCATTGTCGCCAGCGCATTGTCGAGCAGTACTGTGTTCTGCTGGCGCGCGGCATAGTTTCGCGCGAACCAGATTTTGTAGATGCCATTGTCGAGACAGATGACGCCATCGTTCGGCATCGCCTCACGCACTTTGCGCACCAGATAAGGCGGGAAGATCGGGAAGCGATCGTCAACATCAAGGCTCGCTGTATGCTCGACTTCCGCCTTGCGATAATCGATCATTTTCGTGCATGCCCAATCCTTGGGTACGATATCTTCCTTCATCTGCCAGATGGCGTTGGCGATATCGCCGATCACTTCCACTTGCGGGAAATAGACGGGGTCTACTTCGGCAGAGCGCGTCGAGACATGGATAACCGGGCAGCCGCCGTCGTTCTTCATAAAGAAGGGTGGTTTTTCGATGACGTCATGGCCGATGTTGACGATGAGATCCGCTGCACCGATCGCGCGATGCACGAAATCGCCTGCCGAGAGCGCCGCACAGCCCAGGAATTTGGGATGGGTTTCGTCGATCACGCCCTTGCCAAGCTGCGTCGTCAAGAACGGGATGCCGGTCTTTTCCACGAACTGAAGCAGCATCCGGCCCGTCATCTTGCGGTTCGCGCCTGCGCCGATCACGAGGATAGGCGCCTTGGCCTTCTCCAGCATTTCGACTGCGGCACGGACCGCCTTGGGATCGGCGGAAGGACGCCGCGCGAGGCTGGGCTTTATCGGCGCGGAATCGGTGTGCTCATCGGCCACGTCTTCCGGGAATTCCAGATGGGTTGCACCGGGCTTTTCCTCTTCAGCCAGACGGAACGCTTCGCGCACGCGGCTAGGGATATTGTCTGCGCTTGCGAGTTGGTGCGTATATTTGGTGATCGGTCCCATCATGGACACGACATCGAGAATCTGGAAGCGACCCTGCTTGCTCTTCTTGATCGGCTTCTGCCCGGTCACCATCAGGATCGGCATGCCCCCTAGTTGCGCGTAAGCCGCTGCCGTCACCAAGTTGGTCGCGCCCGGCCCGAGCGTTGCCATGCACACGCCGGTCTTGCCAGTGTGCCGCCCATAGGTCGCCGCCATGAAGCCCGCGCCCTGTTCGTGTCGTGTGAGGATCAGCTTGATCGACTTCGACCGGCTCAAGCTGTCGAGCATGTCGAGATTTTCCTCGCCGGGAACGCCGAAGATATACTCGCAGCCTTCTTCTTCCAGGCATTGAATGAATAGGTCTGAAGCCTTCGTCATGGATTACTCCCCCAAAAAATCGTTCACTGTCCGACGGGAACGTCGCACCCTTCGTCTCCGCTGACGCTGCAATCGCTGTCCCAAAGGTCTTCGTTACCCGCGCCTGTCACTGGTTCGTCGATCAGTGGGGGATAGCCTTCCGCCACGAAATCGCGTAGTTCTACGATGGCAACGGGGAAGATCTGCCGGACGGCAACGGTCGGGTCGAGTATCCGGTCGATGGCGTCGCGGTCATCGGAGGGAATGGTGGGTGTGACTTCCTCCACGACGACGGTGCAACTCACGACATTGCCGATCAGGCAGCCGTTGATTGTCGATCGATCCGCATAGGAACCAACCTGTCCGCCAGCCACGCCGTTGATGGATGCCAGTGGGATTGTCCCGACGCCGGTGATGAAGCTGCCGGTACTATCGGCGAGCCGTCCATTGACGACAATCTGTGTACCGGATCCTTCGGTCCGGATGGCGAGGCTGTTCGCGGTGAAGCCACGCCGATCCGCAAAGGCAGTGCCTGTGCCGCTATTCTGGATATACGCGCCCTGCACCACATTCAGATTGATCGACCCGGCTCGCAGGAATCCATCATCACTGACGGAGCCATCGTTTCGCGCTAGTCGGGCGCTGCGGGCATCCAGGGTTACAGTGGTTCCAGCGATGTCGGTAAGCGCGGACCGGGTTCCAACGCCGACGCTCGCGCCCTCCAAGGTCAGCATGCCGCCCAAGGCGTTCCCGCTGCCACGCAGGTCGATGGAGCCAGTATCGGTAAACACGTCAATGCCGTTGCCGGAGCGCAGGGTAAGGCCGCCTTGTGCGCCAAGACCGGTCAGTTGCACCGCGCCGACCACTTCCAACCGACCGCCCGAATTGATAGTCAGGATGCCGCTTGGCCCAAGATTGCCAGTCGTCCCGGATGTCAGTGTGAAGCTGCCGATCGTCGTCTGTCCCTGCGGACTGATGAGGATATTCTGCGCGAACAGCCGGGTCATTTCATCGCCCGACAGGCTGTACGCACCTGCCTGATCGCCGCCGCCGATGTAAGTGCTGCCCTGTCCAGAGAATGCGCTGATCGTCAGGTTTCCGGTTGTGCCTTGCAGACCAAGACGCGCGCCGCCGCCGATGACGATGTCGCCGGACGTGACCTGGATTGTGGGCGCTAGGGTTGTTCCAATAAACCGCGCTGTCCCTCGCGCGCTGATCTGCACCGCCCCTGCGGCTGTTGCAGCGCCGAGGTTGGTATCCGTTCCTGCGCTGATGGATATTTCATTGCCGGACGTCAGCGTCTCGACAGCGACCCCACCAATTGCGGACGCAAGCGTCGCGGCGCCACCTGAAGAAAGCGCCCTTGCCGTAATCCCTTGCGCTCCGGCTATGCTCACTGTTCCACCAGCGCTCAGGTCATCAATGCTTGCCGTAGTCCCAGCTTGCGCTGAGACATTGCCCGGTGTTCGCACCGGCCCGCTTAAAACAAGGCTTGAGGCAGATACCGCCTGTAATGACGCTCCCGAGATCGTGCCGCTGACATTCACTGCGCCGCCGCTGTTGAGCAGGACAGCACCCGTCGCAGTCAGTGCATTGGCCGACAAGTCGCGGCCTGCGTTCAGCGTCAGTGTCCGGCCTGCATTCAGCGCTGCTGTTGCGATGGTCGGTGCGGTCAGGGTGATGTCGCGTCCGGCTGTTGCGCCAGTGCCGGTCTGTTGCACCGATCCCGTGGCTCCGCCTGCGGCCGCAATCAAGTCTCGCGCGGCGTCGGCAGTAGTAAATTGCACCGTCCCGTCCGCCGAATTGAGAAAGATATCTCCTGCCGCGCTGGCGATGTTCGTGACGTTCACGCCTGCATCGCCGCTTAGCGAAGCGTTGCCGAACGATTGCGCTGTCCCGATCGTCACGGTTCCACTGGCGGATACATCCAATATGCCGCCCGCAGTCAATGTGCCGGCCGCTACCGAGCCAGCATGGAGCAATATGTCATCAACGGCCGTCAAAAAGACAGGGGTCGTCAATGCGCCGATCGCGGTTACCTGCAGGGTGCCGCCGATTGTCAGTGGCCCCATGAGGCTTGCAGCATCCGCAGATGTGATAATGATGTTGCGGCCGCTCAACGTACGGGCGTTCAGCGAACCGGACGTACTTATTAGCGTGATGTCGTTGCTGGCACTTCCGACTGTGACATTAAGCGTTCCTCCACTCAGGTTGAGATCGCCTGCTGTGGCCAGGGCACTGGCGAAATTGAGGGCGCCAGCGCCAGTTAGATCAATGGCTTGTGCCGTGACGGAAACCACATCGAGCGACGCAAGGCTGGGGGTTTCGATAGCGCCGTTGATAGCCGTCAGGCTGGTGGTGCCTTGAGAACTGATACTGCTAAAGCTGACGCCCTGATCACCATTTATGACGACGCGACCGCCCGAGACGGTGCCCCCCTCGACCGTGCCACTTAAGGCGCTCAGCTGCAAAAGCCCGCCAGCCGTGGCGTCACTGGCCAGAACCGTCCCTGACGCACTTACAACGACATTACGGCCAGCGTTCGTTGTCGCGGTTGATGCGTTGCCTGCTCTGGCAGTGACTAATATGTCGCGGCCTGCACTAGCCGACCCGGAAACGAAGGCGTCTGCGCCCCCGTCGATGACGATGTCGTCAATTGCGGTCCCGTTGAAAATCACCGCGCCGGCTGTGCCGGTCAGAGCGATGTTGCTGCCGTTTGTCGCGCCAACACCGGTGGTCGTGCCGTTTTGCAGCGTGGCCAGACCGGCACGTGCATTCAGGCTTATATCATCCCCGGCGATCGCCGTGCCAAGACTGACGTTATTGCCGGCAAAGTTGATGCTGCGTCCAACGGTGAGCGTGCCGGACTGGAGGGCGTCACCGGCCACCGCATCGACGACGAAATCGCGCCCTGCCGACGAGTTCGCTATCTGTATCGATCCCGCGCCTGCAGTCAGGGTGACATCCCCGGTCGTGCTGTTGACGGAGTTGGCGGTCAGGCTGGTGGCAGCCGTCGCCGTCAGGTTTCCACCGGCAGTAGCATTGCCCATCCCGATCGAACCCGCCAGCGCCGTGACATTCATCGTTCCACCGGCGAAAAGCTGCGCCAACTGCACCGTTCCGCCCTGGCTGGCGATGTCCATAGCATCGGTAGAGCGCAGGATAGCGAGGCTGTTCGTCACTATGTCGCCCGGCGCGTTCAGGGTCAGTGTGTTCGCAAACAGGCTATCGACCGGTGTCGTGCCCTGGCTTCCCTGAGTGACGGTGATCGTGCCGCCGCTTGACGCGAATAGCGCCCCGGATGCGCGGAAGGAACCGCTGCTAGCGAATGCGAAGGAGATGGATCCGTCTGTGGACAGGAAGGAGTCGCCGGTCTGGACCGGATTGACGCTGCTGCTGACGAATATACCCGAACAGGCGCATGCGCCCTCGCCAAAGGCTTCTGCAGTCAATGCGCCGTTTACGACCAGGCCACCGTTGCTCGCGCTGGAGGTGTCGGTAATGTCGACGCGACCTGCTATTGGCGCAAATCCTGTGGTAGATTCTGGCGGGAATATGCCGTTTGCCTGCAGCGTGACGCTGGAGATATCATGCTGACCAATGGACGCTGCGCCGCCTGCGTCGCTGTTCAGAAGCTGCGCTATGCCGCCCGATCCGCCGCCGCTGATACCGGCAGCCGACTGGATTGGACCCGATGGGGGGACGGGAGGGGTAGCCGAAGGATTGCCTTGCGATGACGGGCCGGAGCCTCCGGTGCCACTAAGGCCGCCGGTGCCATTGGCGAGGATCGACAGGCCCGGCAAATCGAAGTCCCCGGTGGTGGCGCTAAATAGGGCAAGGCCGCCCGTGCTGTCGCCGCCATCGCCGCCCAGTCCGCCGCTTGCTCCGGCACTTGACCCAGTACCGCCGACTCCGCCTGCGCCGCCGGATGCCTGCGCAGAGATCGCATAATCATCGCTGCCATTGGCAAGAACCTGCGCAGCGTTGATCGTTAACCGTGCGTCACCGCCAAAGGCCATGCCACCCGTACCGCCATTGCCACCGATCGCACCGTTCGACCCTGTTCCGCCTGCGCCCCCGGTAGCGTCTGCAAGGATCGTGACTTGTGCGCCGAATATCGTCTGGCTGCCGCCTGTCGCATCGAACCGCGCCCTTCCGCCTGTTGCCGAGCCGCCCGCTGCGCCTGCAACCCCGGGATTTTGAGCGGTGCCTGCGTCTCCGCCCAAGGCCGTTGCGGTGGCAGCGAATATGTCAAAGCGCGCTGCAATGCCTGCGCCATCGACGCTGGCAGCAGCGGTGCCGCCGGTCGCACTGCCGCCGGTGCCACCTAGCCCATTGGCGCCGCCCCCGCCCGTGCCTGCATAAGCGTCCGCTCCCAATGTCAGCGACGCGAAAGTCGCGGTGCCCGGCAGTGTGGTGCCCGCTAGGTTGAAGAAGTCGGCGCTTGCCGTGCCGCCTTGTGCGCTGCCGCCGATGTTTCCGGACGGCCCGTACGGCGTGGACCCGCCGTTAGTCACTGCCGATACAGTGACCGTGTTCAGCCCGATCGTGCCGCTAGCTCCTTCGATTTGCGCCAGACCACCGAGGCCATTGCCGCCACGTCCGCCAAGCCCGGCAGCGCCGGTGCCAAAGCCGCCAACGCCAGCCAGCGCACCTGCAAAGATTTGTACGTCGCCATCGGCTCCGTCTGTCAGGGTCGCGTTCTGCACCGATAGACGTGCGATACCGCCGGTTGCATTGCCACCGCTGCCGCCATCTGCTGAAATCGTTCCCGCTGTACCAACCCGCCCGGTGCCGCCGATGGCACCGGCACTGATCACGGTGCTTTGGCCGAATGTGAATTGCGCATTATCGGCGACCAGAAGACCCGCCGTTCCCCCAAAGGCGGCAGCTCCACTGCCGCCGGGAAGGCCGGTGCCGCTTTGGGTGCCGCTATCGCCACCATCGCCGCCCAACCCATAGCTGATGATCTGCAGGATATTGGTTTGGACTTGAGTATTGCTGCCTGTGGCGATCAAGCCGGATTCGCCCGCAGTCCCAATGCCACCATCGCCGCCGCGACCGGTCGTGCCATTGCCACCTGCACCACCAAAACCTTCAGAGCTGATGTCCAACAAGCCTGTGACCGTCAGCGATCCGAAGTTTACGGTAAGTTGAGCGCCAAGGCCATTGGTTCCGCCATTGCCCGCGCCGCCATTGCCGCCGGTCGCCCCGATGCCACCCGCAGTGCCGGCTCCATTTGCATTTACCCCAAGCCCCGCGAGCACGGGGTCGACGTCGATCTGCATGCTTGCACGACCGCCTGTGCCTGATCCGCCGTTGCCGCCTGCTCCAACCCCGAAGGCAAATATGGGTTGGTTGGTGACCGAATCGAAGCCCGTAATGGCCTTGGCATCGCCCGCGAAGCCGCCCTTGCCCCTCGCTTCAATGGCGATGACATCAAGGCTGTGGCCTTCGTTGGCAAAAGTGAATTGTGCTGATCCACCAGTACCGTCGCCTGCATTGCCGCCCGCGCCATCGCTGCCATTACGCCCGCCATCGCCGCCCGTACCGGTCGCGCTGACCGTTAGGAGCGGTGTGTTAAGAATGCCCCCTGCCAGCAATAAACTTGCATCGCCGCCCGTTCCCGCTCCGCCTGCGCCCGCGCCGAATGCGGCAGTCGTCCGAAACACACTGGTCGTGCTGCCTACGCCACCCGTTCCGGTTGCGCTGACCGTGACGTTGCTTCCCGGCAGTGTATTCACATTGACGACAGCGGAACTACCGACATCCATTATGAACTGCGCTGTGCCGCCGATACCGGCACCGCCATCGGCTCCAGCAGCGTCGAAGGCTTCTATGCCCCCGCCGCCAACGCCATTAGCGGTGATGGCAAGTGTTCCCACCGTCAGGGTGCCCGCTGCTGCCAGCAGGCTTGCCGAGCCGCCTCGTCCCGCACCGGCAAGTGCGGAGATGCTTGTCGGCGCGAAGGAGCCTTCTGCGCTGCCACCAATGCCGTTCGCTTCGATGGTCAACGAGCCTATCGTCGCATTCGCGCCATTCATCTGCATGGAGATAGTACCACCAGTACCTTCACCAGCTTGCGCCGCGACGCCACCGTCTTCGGTGGCCGCTGCATCGGCTCCGGTCCCATTGGCTCTCAGTGTAACATTATTGGAAGTGAAGGTTCCGCCATCCAGCGCCAGAACTACGCTGCCCCCCGCGCCTCCGCTGGCGTTGCTGTCACTTAGATTGGATGATTCGCCTAGCAGTTGCGGAGAGGCCGATGCGTTGGCGTTAAGCTCGCCTATGGACAGCGTCCCATTGTTCAACGTGCCACGGCGGCTTTCGATGGAGATCGTTCCCCCGACGCCCATGCTGGGCAATTGATCGGAAGACCCGCCCCTTCCTTGGGCAGAGAGCGAGAGGCCAGTGATGGCCATATCCGCATCGCCTGCATAGGCCAGGATCGTCCCGCCAGTCCCGTTGGAATTGCCGCCCGCACCATTCGCTGACGCATTCACGGAGCATCCGAACGTCACGCAGTCCGTGAGCGCGAAATTGCCGCGCAAACCGCTCGACATTGCGCTCGCCAGCGTAACGCTGCCGCCGAATGCGGAGCCGCTGTCAACGAACCCGTCAGCGGCCGTAGCTGCCACACCTACATTTATCCCGCTGGCCGAGAATATACCGCCCAGCGCTCCGATCAGAACAGTGGCACCCCGCGCTTCGTTCGTGACGTTACCCCGTCCGCCGAACCCGAAGTTACTTACAGCCGCGTTGGACTGAACTGTCAGATCGTTCACGATCTGGAGAGAGCCGCCATCACGTGTCTGCACGCGGATGGGTGCGGCCTGCGTCACACCTGCGACGTCGTTTCCGCTGAAGCTATAGGCGTCGCCATACAACGATACCGACTGCGCGATATTAAGCGCCGCCGTGCCATATACATCGACGAAAATGCCTGTGGCGCCGGGTGTGACGCTGCCTGCATTACCCTGACCCGTCCTGGAAAACCCTGCCGTGGCGCTGACGTCGCCAAAGAATAGCGGCCAGTTATGGGTGCCACCACCAAGATCCACGATGATATTGCCGCTAGTGGCGTTGCCCGCCGTGCCGTCGGTGACGGACCCACCGGTCGCCTGTGCCGTCGCGCGGACTTCGCCCAGATTGAGCGATCCGCCAGTGCTTGAAAAACGGACCGTGCCGCCTGTTGCATTGCCGCCGGTGAGCGGCAAATTCTGGTTGTCGAATACGGAATTGCCCGACGCATTGACCGTCGTGGTCGTAAAATTCATCTGGCCGCTATTGGCAACTGACAACGCGACATCGCCGCCCGTTGCATTACCCGAAGCGAGAGTGCTTAGCCCAGCATTACCAATCGTCTGGATATCGACCACACCGGCGTTGATCGTGCCACGGTTTGCCGTGAACGTCACAGGGCCACCGACGGCGTCCGGCTGGCTGGAATTGCCCGATGCAGTGGTATTGATATTCAGCGCGCTGGTGATGTTGATGAGGCCTTGCCCTGAAGGCGCAACTGCTGCGCCGTTCGCTGCGAGGGTGATGCTGCCGCCGTTCGGGCCATTGCCTGCGTTCAGGGTAAGATCGCCGAGCGCACGAATTGCGACGCCTGCATTTGCCGTCAGCGAAATGCTGTTGCCTGCGGTGATCGTGGTATTCGTGTTGAACTGCAGCGTTCCGGTTGGCGCTACGGCAATGTCATCCACTGCATTTAGCGAAAGCGCCGAGGTGAGGGACTGCGTCGTAATGTTTAGGCCCGCTGTGCCCGTACCTGCCAATGGGGGTGAAAGGTTCAGGTTGTCGCTCGCGTCATAGCTTACGCCATAACCGGCGGAGAGCACCACACCGCTGCCGTCCTGAGTGGCGGTGGCTGCGCCTGGATATCCTATCGTGCCGGACAATAGCATCGTCAGCGCATTGTTCTTCGGCACTGCCACCATGTAGATGTTCTGGCGGTCCGCGGTTCCGGTCGAGGCAGGGCCGGTGGTGGTTCCGCTATGGACAACGCCATTGGCGTCCGTTGAGCCAGCCGTGATCGCGATGTCGAACAGTCCGCCGTTGATGCGGATATCGGCCTGCTCTGCGGCGACATAGGCCGTTGACCCGTCGACGGTGACTATGCCGCCTTGCACGATCCTGGGGGCGACGAGCGCGACGTAGCTATTGGCTGCCGTTGCGTTGATCCGGGCGCCGCTATTGACGGTGACGCCTGCCGTATTGCCCGCGACCCCGCGGATACGGATGCTGTTGTTCTGGTCGAACAGGCCATCCGAAACGTCGATATTGTTGGTGGTGAGCAAGAGGCTGCCGACGTCGAAAACACCTGTCGATCCGACCACGATGCCGCCGGGTGTATAGAACCACACTGACCCGGCTCGGTTGCCATTGAGGTTGCTACTTACGTTGCCGTTGAGGGCGACAACGCGCGAAGTGTTTGCTTGCGTGGCGCCATCGATAGGCTGGATGCGATTGAGGACAGTGAAATTGGAGAATGTCGTGGAGATGCCGTTTTGAAAAACGACGTTATTGGCCGTCGGGAGGAAATCGATCGTCCCTGTGCCAGCCTGATCGTCAGGCCGCCAGTCGATGACTGTCTGTTCGGACCGAACCTCTATGATGTCGCCCGTGCCGCTCCTTTGAAACGTAGGATTGCCGCCGCCAAATCCCATCGACGACGTGACATTGCCAAGGAATCCGCCCTGCGCATCGGCCGGTTTGATGGCGGCGACGGTTCCCATCACGAGAACGACAGCGCAGGTACAAAATAATCTGGTCCGAATGCGCATTATCGCCTCCAGGGCAGCAAAAGGGCGGTGATAGAGAACAACACGCGGACGTCGCTGCGTTCGGTCTCGAATGTTGTTTTCTTGAGCGGCACGGCCACCGTCAGGTCGAAGCGGGCGCGATTGCCATAGCCGCCCCGCACGCCACCACCGGCCGAATAGAGCCGCTGCGGGTCGAGCCCTGCGAAGCTGGCATCCTTGTTCCAGATCCACGCCGCGTCGAAAAATGCGAACGGTTGCAGCGCGATATCATTCCGGCTGCGCGGCATGACGCTGCCGAGGCGCACTTCCGTTGCAAAGCCGACACCGCTGTCGCCGATCAACTGGCCCGGATCATAGCCACGCCCGACGGTGTAGCTGCCCGCGCTGATCTGCTCATAGGACAGCAGAGAATCCGGCGAATATTGCGCGCGCGGCGATAGAGTGAATGCGATGTTCGGGACAGGGCGATATTCGCTATAACCCCCGATGCGCACCGCGAAGCCGCTGGGGTCCGCGCCGCGCCGCCCTGTAGGCACGATGCAGCCTGCGCCGGTCAAACCACAGGGCTTGCTTGCGCCAAGCGCATCCAGGCCTTGCCGCAATTCCACCGATCCGCCGACACGCCATTTTGGTTCTGCCGCGGAATAGCCTGCGGTGCTGCTGAGGCTTGCAGTATCCACGGCCTCCGCATCCAGCCGTGCATAGACGACACGGAGTTGATCGCGGCTAAGCGGGATCTTACCGGTCGTCGCGTTGAAATCGACATCCTGATCGACGATGTCGAGACCAACAGCTCCCAGCAGGTTGCGCGATTGCCGCCGAACCAGCGGATAGCTGAGTGAGGCCGATCCGATCAGCGTTCTCGACTTGATCGTCCGGTTCACGATGTCTGGCTTAGTCCAGGCATATGTGAAATCACCGGAGAAGCGCAGGCCATTGCTGCCCAGGCCAAGGCTATGTCCGACTTGCAGAACCGTCTGCTCGCTGGTCTGCAGGGTCGAGAACAGGCTGATAACGGTGCTGTCAGCCATGCCGGTGATGTCGTTAAGTTGCATGTGCGCCAATGCGCCGAAGCGGCCCACGCTTCTGGACCCCATATTCTGCACGTTGAGGTCGACCTGAAGTTGCCGCCGCGTAACCTGAAGCTCGCCCACGACCTCGCCGGAGACTCCGGAACCGGCTGGCTTCAAGGCAAGACGCACGTCAAAGCCTGGCATGTCGCGGGCCAGCAGCAGATGCCGCTCGGCATCACGCACATTGAAAACGGGCTGGTTGGTGAGCGCATTCAGATGCGCTGCGATCATCTTTTCACTATTGCCCGCGTCGCCACGCACTTCGACGCCGACGAGTTTCGCCATCAATATGTCGAGGACAACCGTGCCGCCTTTCTCGATGCGCTGCGGTGGCACTTGTACAGCAGCCAGATAGCCGCGCGCGCGCAGTTCCGTCGCTGCCCGGTCGCGGACTTCGCACAATGTTGCGATCGGTACTTCGCGACCGGCAAACTCGGCCCAGCTGTCCCGAAGGCTCGCGGGATCGACGGCAGTAAGATTGTTGAACCGCACCTCGGCGAAATTCACCATCACCTTGGCATATTGTGGATCAGCCAGCGGGCAGGGCGCGCGCTCTACACCACCTTCGACCGTCAAACGGGAAGGGGCGGGCGTCTGCGTCGCAGGCATGGTGCCGCGTTCAATCTCTTCGCGTGTTGGCGCGCCGCTGTTGGTCCCTGCCGGTGGAGCAACTTGCGCATTGGCCTGATCTGCAAGGAAGCCCGCCGGAGACAGCGCAGATACCGCGATCAAAGCCAACAGGCCCGATCCAGTCAAATCCGCGCGAATTCTTTGCCCCATGATGATCCCCCGACCGGTCCGGATGTGACCCCCTGTCACACCTGCACGGACACAGCGCTACGCGTAGACACAAGCGAGGGACTACCGCGCTCGGCCTCTTCATTCTTGCAACCGCGAGGGACTCGGCACCGCTCTATCGACGGCGCTCGTTAGCGCATCGACCTAACAGTCCGCCCTGTCGCTGACAAGGCAAGCCGTGTCTGACCACCTAGTTTATATTACGTAGACCTCGGCGTTACGGGCTGTCGGGCGCAGGGTCGGGCAGGGCCACGGTTTCGGCAAGAAGCGCGAGTTGTGCGTCGCATTTCTTGGCGATCAGCGTGGATGCCATGGTCTCAAGTCCACCTGCACTGGCACCCAAAAGCGCAAAGCCGATGTCCACAGATTTGGCCAGTCCCGACCAGCTCAAACGATACCGCGCACCTTCCGCTACGGGCAGCGAGGAGGGCCACGCAGCAACCGCTTCCCCGGCGGCGAAACTGACCGGCGCGCTCGCACCGCCGCTGGCCGATGTGATCTTCAACGTCATCGCGCCGCCCAGATCGGGCCGCCATAGCTGCACATTGGCCGGATCGGGCACACAGGCGGTGGAGGGCTGGCTGATATCCACATACCAAAGGTTCGGGCTGCGTGGCGCGGGTGCGTCTTCGGCAATGCCGCCACGAACCGCTCCGGTACGTGCCCTGCGGACGCGCTTTGTCTCCAGCAACGATGCAAGGCTGTTGCGGCTGTCGGTTCCGGCCGATGCCGACGCGGTCAGTCCGAACGTGCCCGGTCCGCGCAAAGTGCGCGTGCCGCGTCCATCGAGTAGCGTCACGACGTCGCCAGCCTTAAGCATCACCGTGCCAGCATCCGCGAGTTTCTTGCCCGGAGGGAATCCCTTCGCCGATGGACCGGATGCGCGCACCACAATCGTTTCGGCAAGCACGGATGTGCTTGTGACCGCACCCACCACCAGTGCCATTGCGATGCCCAACGACGTTTTTCTAGCCCAGAACATATGCATCTCCATCCCCGGTCTGTTCGATACGATATAGCAAATGTGCGAGCGCCGTGTCCTGCGGATACCGCATCACCAGCGCGGTTAGATCCTGCAGAGCATCTGCGCTGTCGTCTTTTACCCGCTCCAGTATTTTGGTTAAGTGATCGCGATCACTCGCCGGAAAATCGGGGGCTGGTTCGAATATTTCGACAGGCCGCGCGCGTCCGCGCAGGATGATCCTGCCCATTGGACGCCACCAATCGAGGCCCGACCGCTCCATTGCCTCGCGGCTTGCCATAACGCTCGAAAGCAGCGATTTATTGGCTGATTCCAGACGTGCGGCCGTGTTCATGCTGTCACCAAGGGCGGTATATTGGATGCGGCCTTCGCCACCGAAATTGCCCACGATAGCATCGCCAAAGTGCAGGCCGACGCGCGTCTTGCCAATTGGTGGCACACCCTCCGGGATATCCTGCCGGAACGCTTCGCCCGCCTGCCACATTGCGTAAGCCGCTTTAGCCGCATTCGTCCCATCGTCGGGCCGTGAAATGGGCGCGCCCCAAAATGCCACCACTGCGTCGCCGACGAACTTATCGATGGTGCCGCCATGCGCCAGCACGACATCCGACAGGCTGTCGAGATAGCGGTTGAGGAGTTGCGCGACCATTTCCGGCTCAATGGCGTGCGACAGCTTGGTGAAGCCCTCCAGATCGGTAAACACGACGAAGATGGCGCGCTTCTCACCATGCAGCGCCAGCTTTTCAGGTTCCTGCAAGATTTGCGCGGCAATGTCTCGCGGCAGGTATTTGCCAAGCGCCGACTGCGCGAACCGCCGTTGCTGCGATCCCACTGCACGCGCTGCTGAGCCAACGGCCGCGAAAGCCAGCACCCATCCGATCATCCATCCAATGGCAGGCACGCCCTGCGTGTCCCAACCGCTATGCTGAAACCAGAATGGCATGCCCCCGAACAGGACGGCCTGCACGGTCAGATAGGGTGCCAGAGCATACCAGCGTAGTTCGGCAAGACTGGTAAAGGCGGCGCACAGGATGACGAGGATGGCGATGACCCACAGCAATATGCCGGGAAGCGTAAACAACCGCGCCCCGTCCAGCATCTGCGCCAGCATGCTCGCATGGACTTCCAGGCCGATCATCGATTTCTGCGTGACGTTTCGCAGCGGCGTCTCGAACTGATCGTTGTCCACGATGTCGCCGCCGATCATCACATATCGACCGCGAATCTGGTCTGTAAAGGCAGTGGCGACGGCGGGATCTGTGAACAGGTCGATGGGAAAGGATGCGAACACTGCCCGGTCGGTGCTGGCGGGGAGGCGATAGCGGATGCTGCCCGTATAACCTTCGAAACGCGCGTCCGGATTCATCGACTGCACAAGGATCGTAGGCAGCTTCGGCAATTGCGCGGGCCAGCTACGCATCACATTGTCGGAGTCTGCTTCCAGCCGGATACTGGCAGGCTTCACCTTGTCCGTTCGGACGGCCTTGAAGAAGCTGTCGAGATATTGCTGCTGCTCGTAAATGATCTGCTCGGCATTATCGGCGGTCCCGGCGTAGCCGATGTAGGTCGGCGTTTTCATCGCGCGGAGGGCGGCAGTAAGCTCGGCATCCTCGTCCTGCGGCTGATCAATCAGGATATCGATGCCGATGGATTTGGGCTGCATCGCATCAAGCGTCCGGAGCGCCCGGGCCAGCGTCGCCCGATCGAGCGGAGATCGCTTGCGCGTCGCGATCAGAGTCTGGTCATTGTAGACGACCAATACGATCCGGCGATCTTCATCGACATGCGGCGCGAACACTGCCGCGCGGAAATCATAGAGACTGCGTTCGGCATTGACGACGAACGGCAGATATCTTTCGATAACCGGATGCCATGTATAGCGGGCCGCTATCAGTGCGATCAGCAGCACCAGCCCGGTTGATACCAGCCGCCAGTGCCCCGCATCCTGTACGATGCGGGTGCCGCGATGAAGCCAGCCTCTGCGCTTCTTGTTTTCCGGCACGTCCTTCTGCGGCATGGTGCCTCAGCGTTGCGCCATGGCTGCCGGGGCAGCCAGTGGACGCGCGCCGTCGCCGATGATGGCAAAGCCGGACCAGTAGAAAGGATGCGATGTGTCGGCGTCGTCCATCAGAGCGACTTCTGCACCCCGAAGGGCATCGGCCATGCCCATGCCGTGCGGTGCGGAGAAGAGGCCACTGATCAGGCGCTCGGTGGCATGAAACTCTTCCGGGGCGGGCCAGTGGCTCGCGATCACCGAACGTCCGCCAGCGCCAATGAATGCGCGTACCAGGCCATCCAGCGCGCCGCCGCCGCCGCTAAGACCAGCCGCCCGTGTGGCTTCGCGGCTCGCTTTGCCGGCGGTGTCGCAGGCCGAGAGGATCACGACATCGGCGTCGAGCTTCAGGTCGAAGATCTCGCCGAACTGCAGCAGGCCGTCCGATTTGG
>JBPPMC010000207.1:0-9737 GCA_051305835.1 Sphingobium sp. | reverse complement strand
GGGTGCCCGGCATCGTGTGAAGCTGACGCTCCACGCCATTGCCGGGCCTACATCGCTACTCAGGTCAAAGCGAAACGTCGTTGGCATGCCTTGAACGAGGAGAAGAAAGCAACCGAGGCGAACTCCAGTGTCTTTCCGTCTGATGGGCCGCATCCGGCAGCGCGTCTTCGATCAGCCAGTCAAGCATCGCCTTGCCCTCATCCCAGCGGCCAAGATCCGCGGCCGCACTTGCCGATCCGATGTGGCCACCGTCGAAGCAATGACTGCCCCAGAAGCTAGCCAACGCCTGCGCTCCGGCAAAATCCATTCGGGGATCGTTGCGGCTTGCCACAACGGCTGAGGGGAAGGGCAGCAAGGTCTTTGGGGAAGGGCCAAAGCCGATCAGGCGAAGGTCCGCACCGGCCACGTCGACATTTGGCGGCGCGACAAGAAGCGCGCCCGCAACTGGATTGCCAAATTCCGGCTTCTCGAATGCCGCCCACCACGCAACTGCCAGGCAGGCAAGACCGCGTGCGACAAGGATAACCGGCTTATCGCTAGCCTTGACGGCATGATCGATCGCGGTAATCCAGCTATTGCGGTGCGGTCGATCCCAGATACCCAGACTTATCGCCGAGCAGTTTTCATGCTCGTCCTCCCACTGCGAGAGCCAGTGGTCCGGCCCGGGTCGTTCCATCCCAGCAAGAGTGAGAATATTGAACGAACTTTGACGAGATAACGAGGCGGGCATGGGCTGTCTCCTTCGAAGATCGAGGTGACAGAAGTATTTCTATTCCTGAAGTAGACAATGAACTATCGATGAACGGTGCTACTTCCAAGCCCGGCAGTAATGTGGCGGACAGGGTGGGATTCGAACCCACGGTGAGCTTGCACCCACGGCGGTTTTCAAGACCGCTGCCTTAAACCACTCGGCCACCTGTCCACTCGCGCGCTATTAGCCCCCCGTGGCGCAAATCCAAGCCAAATCTTCGACACTCCGCACTTTGAGCGCAAAATTAAGGGATTAACGGCGAAGGTTGATTGTGCGACAACGGGTTAAGCGAAAGGGGGATGCAGATGATTAGATCCGCCATCTTGGCTGCCGCGCTCTTAACCAGCGCCGTGTGGCCCCAAATTGCAATTGCACCGCCCGCTTCGGCTCAAACCGATGACGGCTTTCAGGCATATCTTACAAGCCTCCGTCCTAAAGCACGGGCAATGGGTATCAGCAATGCGACCATGAACAGTGTGTTTCCCACGCTGACGTCGAACAGCCGGGTGGTGGAACTGGATCGCGCGCAGCCGGGTGGTAGTGCCGATTCGCCTATTCCTGCGTTCGAACCCTATCGTCAGCAGCATGTCGATTCAGCGCGCATAAACCGTGGAAGGGTCGCTTATCAGAACAATCGTGGCCGCCTTTCCCGGATAGAGCAAGAGACAGGCGTGCCAGAGGCTATCATGGTCGCCATTTACGGGCACGAGACGAATTACGGATCCTACACCGGCAATTTCGACCTACTTCGCTCTCTTGCCACGCTTGCTCATGAGGGAAGGCGACGCACATTGTTCGAGCCGGAGTTTCTGGCGACTCTCAAGATGCTGGACAATGGCGTACCTCGGTCACAGCTAGTCGGTAGCTGGGCTGGCGCAACCGGATATCCGCAGTTTCTGCCATCCGTCTATTTGCGCATAGCCAAGGATGGCGACGGCGACGGCCGCGCAAATATCTGGTCGAGCGAAGCCGACGCGCTCGCCTCTATCGCGAATTATTTCGTTGATGCAGGCTGGCGCAAGGGCACGCCGTGGGGCGTGGCGGTGACGGTTCCGGCGGGGTTTGATCGATTGAGCATCGCGAACCGCACCAATGCCCCCCGTTGCCCCCGCGTGATGGAGCGGCACAGCCGCTGGCTCACGGTGGCTGAATGGCGCAGGCGCGGGGTGCAGGCACTAGGCTCTGCCCGAATTTCTGAAACCGAGTTGGCGACCCTGATCGAACCCGATGGACCAGGACGGACCGCTTATCTGCTTACCGGCAATTATCGCGTGATCCTCGATTATAATTGCTCCAACTTTTATGCTTTATCGGTAGGATTGCTCGCGGATGCTGTGGCCGGTTAGGCCTGTCCTCACGAGTGGTGCGATGATGTTGCTGCTCGGCTCCTGCGGCATGGTTGATGGCCAGCGTGACGGTCGATTCCGCGTAGGATCGCCCAATTCACCACGTCGCCAAGTGGCAGATGTCCCTGTCAAGATCGGCGCGCCTTATAGTGTTGGCGGCGTCACTTACACGCCTGCCGATATCAAGGGATATGCTGCGACGGGCTACGCCAGCTGGTATGGCGAGGAGTTGAGCGGCAATCGCACGGCGAATGGTGAGCGTTTCGAACCGTCGGGCATAAGCGCGGCGCATCGCACGTTGCCATTGCCGAGCTATGTGGAAGTCACGGCCCTTACCACCGGGCGAACAATATTGGTGCGCATCAACGATCGCGGCCCCTTCGCGCAGGCGCGCGAAATCGATCTGTCGCGGGGTGCGGCGGAGCAGCTTGGCGTTCTTGGCGGCGGCGCTGTGCCGATCCGCGTGCGGCGGGTAGAACCACCCGAAGCGGAACGCGCGGTGCTTCGGTCAGGCAGACGCGTGGCGGAACGTGCTCCGGTGCGAGGATCGGAACTTGCTGCCTTGCGGAGCGCTGCTGGTGCACCATTGTTTGCGACAGCGGCGAAGCCTCAACGGATCGCCGCGCTGCCCGAAAACGGCCTCTATCTTGTTCAGATCGCGTCGTTTGCGGCAAGGGATCGTGCTGAGGCTCTGGCTGCGCGTGTCGGCGCCCGAGCAATATGGTCAGGCGCGTTGTGGCGGGTTGGCTTTGGCCCCTACACCACGGCGTCGGACGCGCGGGCAGGCGTGAATTATGCCGCATCGAAGGGGTTCCGTGACGCCATCATTATGGCTAATGACAGTGGATCAGCCGCAGCGTCTCCTTGAAATGACGCTTGCGAATTTTCGAGAGTGCAAATGAAAAAAAGCGTTGCCGTTGCCCTGTTTATTCCGCTTCTGGCCCAGCCTCTTGCCGCCGAAGCGCCGCCCTATACGAGCGAAGCGCCGATTGCGTTCATGAAGGATTTGTCGTCCGGCGCGGTGCTGTTTGACAAGGGAGCGGACCAGCGGATGCCCCCGGCATCCATGGCGAAGATGATGACCGCGCACGTCGCATTCCGCCTTATCCAAAAGGGTGAGCTGAAGCTCGACACCAAATTCACTGTGCGTCCCGAAACGTGGCAGCGTTGGCACGGTCCTGCCGCCGGATCGACGATGTTCCTGTCGCCGGGCGAGCAGGTATCCGTGGAGAACCTGCTGCACGGGATCGTTACGCTTTCGGGCAATGACGCTTGCGTCGTGCTGGCCGAAGGCATTGCAGGGACGGAGCAGGCCTTCGTCGCGCTGATGAATCAGGAGGCCAAACGCATGGGCCTCAACAACAGTCACTTCGGCACCAGCAATGGCTGGCCCGACGAGGGCGTGACCTATGTCACCGCGCGTGATCTGGCACGTTTGGCTGAGGGTACGGTTCAGGAGACGCCGGACCTCTATAAAAGATTCTACGCCACGACGTCGTTCACCTGGGGGAAAACGATGGGTGGCAATGCGATCACGCAAGCCAACCGCAATCCCATCCTGGGCCGTATTCCGGGCGCCGATGGTCTAAAGACAGGGCACACCGACGAGGCTGGCTTTGGCTTCACCGGTTCGGCGGATCAGGGCGGACGGCGACTCGTGATGGTTGTGGCCGGTCTCGGCAGCTTCAATGGCCGGGTCGAAGAATCGGTGCGCTTCATGGATTGGGGCTTCCGCGCATGGAAGGCGCAGCCTTTGTTCAAACAGGGTGCGCTGGTCGAGACGGCTGAGGTTCAGCTTGGCACCGACCGGACCGTTGGTCTCGTTGCTCCTCGCAATTTGGCCGTCACCATGCCGCGCACCGCCTCCAGCAATATTCAGGTGAAGGTTGTATATAATGGCCCGATCAAAGCGCCCATCGCCAAGGGACAGGAAATCGCGCAGCTAGTTGTGACGACGCCCGATACGGGTGCGCAGACAATGCCGCTGGTGGCCGCGGAAGCGGTGGAGGAAGCAGGCATATTCAGCCGCTTGTGGAATGGCCTGACGTCGTTCTTCGCATAATGGCTGCTGGCCGCTTCATCAGTCTAGAAGGTGGCGAGGGCGCGGGTAAGTCGACGCAAGTGAAGGCGCTTGCGGCCGCTTTGCGTGCGCGAGGCTTGGCGGTTGTGGAAACGCGCGAGCCGGGCGGTAGTCCTGGAGCCGAGGCGATCAGGGGGCTTTTGCTGACGGGTGAGGCCGATCGCTGGACGCCGCGTGCGGAGGCTTTGCTGTTCGCCGCCGCGCGTGCGGATCATGTTGCAACTGTGATTCGACCGGCAGTTGAACGTGGCGAGTGGGTAATCGCAGATCGCTTTCTCGATAGCAGCCGTGCCTATCAGGGAGGCGCCAGTGGGCTGACTGACGCCGACATATTGGCGCTGCACCGGATCGGAAGCGACGGATATCTGCCTGACCGGACCATGATCCTCGCTGTCCCGGAAGATGTTGCAGAGGGCCGTACCGCGATACGTGATGGCGACACGTCAGACAGGATCGGCGGGCGCGACAGGGATTTTCATCGCAAAGTTGCGGCATCGTTCGCGCAGTTTGCCTCACAAGAGCCGGATCGCATAAAGCTGATCGACGCCAGTGATGATGCGGAGAAGGTCACGGGGCGCTTACTGGACGCCTTGGCCGACTTGCTGCGATGACGTCACTGCTGGGGCAGGAAACGCAGACCCGAACTTTGCTGGATGCTGCGCGTGGCGGGCGGATGCATCATGGCTGGATACTCGCCGGACCACGCGGCGTAGGCAAAGCGAGTTTCGCGCGCATGGCCGCGCGGCGGTTGCTGGCGGAAGCGGCGGGAGCGGGAATGAGCGACGCGGTGGACCTGTCTCCGGCCGATAGTAACGCCCGGTTGTTCGATGCAGGAACCCACCCGGATTATGCCGAACTTAGCAGGCTGGAAAAGGATAATGGCGATCTGGCGCGCAATATAAGCGTCGATCAGGTGCGCGGACTTCAAAGGCTGCTCGGTTCGGTGCCTTCCCTTTCCGACCGCCGCATCGTGCTGATCGACAGCGCGGATGACATGGAGCGGAGCGCTGCCAATGCGCTGCTCAAGAATTTGGAAGAGCCGCCTGTTGGCACATTGTTCCTGCTGGTAGCTCATGCTCCGGCCCGGCTACTGCCTACGATCCGGTCGCGCTGCCGGGTTCTTCGGTTTGCGCCGCTGGATATGGCGGCGATGCAGGTGGTTCTGCGACGCCAGCTCACCGACATCACGCCGGACGAGTTGGATGCACTGGCGGGGGCAGGGGAGGGTTCGCCCGGGCGGGCGCTGGGGTTCGCAGGATTGAACCTCGGCGAAATTGAGCAGGCGCTGTACTCGATCTCCGAAACTGGCGACCCGACAAACGTACAACGGCTGGCCTTGGCAAAGCGTCTCTCCGGCAAACCGGCGCGGCCACGCTATGAGGCTTTTCTTGAACGCGCTCCGGCCTTCCTTGCAGCGGCGGCACGTCAGCGAGAAGGGGCCGCCCTGAAATCTGCCCTGGTGGCGTGGGAAGACGCCAAGCAGCTTGCCTCGGGGGCCATCATCCTTTCACTTGATCCGGCCACAGTGGTTTTCGAACTGTGCAGCCACGTTGCGACGCTTGCGGCGATACTTCAGGCCGCCTGACGAGGGCAAATGGGCCTTTGCCTTGGTGACGGCACTCGTTAGAGAGACAGGCACATGCCTTTCCAAAGCGAGCATATGTCCAAGCCCTTCACGATCACTACCGCCATCAGCTATCCCAACGGGCGTCCGCATATCGGCCACGCCTATGAAGCAATAGCGACCGACGCCATTGCACGGTTTCAGCGAATGATGGGCCGGGACGTGTTTTTCCAGACCGGTACAGACGAGCATGGCCTGAAGATGGATCAGGCAGCGCGAGCACGCGGCATATCACCACTGGCACTGGCTGATGAAATGTCATCCTATTTCAGAGAGATGGATGACGCTCTAGGTGTGAGTTATGATCGTTTCATTCGAACCAGCGAAGCAAGTCATCATGCCGCAAGCCAGGCCATTTGGCAGGCCATGGAAGCGAATGGCGACTTGTATCTCGATCGCTATGAAGGCTGGTACTCCGTTCGGGACGAAGCCTATTATGATGAGAAGGAACTGATTGACGGGGAGGGGGAGCTTCGGCTCTCGCCGCAAGGCACGCCTGTCGAATGGACGGTGGAGGAAAGCTGGTTTTTCAGGCTGTCCAACTATCAGCAACCGCTGCTGGATTTCTACGCCGAGCAGCCGGAATTCATTCGCCCCGAAAGCCGCCGCAATGAAATTTTGCGTTTCGTCGAAGGCGGGCTGTCTGACCTCAGTGTGTCGCGCACGAGCTTCGATTGGGGCGTAAAGGTGCCCGGCAACGATGGTCATGTGATGTATGTCTGGGTTGATGCGCTCACGAATTACCTGACCGGTTGCGGCTATCCCACCGATCCTGACCGCATGGCGCGCTATTGGGCGGACGGCGGCGACATCATCCATATTATCGGCAAGGATATCGTGCGTTTTCATGCGGTTTACTGGCCAGCTTTCCTGATGAGTGCAAAGCTGCCTTTGCCGAGCCAGGTGTTTGGGCATGGTTTTCTGCTCAACCGTGGAGAGAAGATGTCGAAGTCGGTCGGCAACGTGGCAGACCCCTTGGAACTGGCGGAGCGGTTCGGTGTGGATCAGTTGCGCTATTTTCTGTTATCAGAAGTCACCTTCGGCAATGATGGCAGCTACAGCGCTGAGGCGATCGTGCAGCGCGCCAACAGCGATCTAGCGAACAGCTTCGGCAATCTCGCGCAACGGACCCTCAGTTTCATTGCCAAGAACCTTGAAGGGAAACTTCCTTGGGGGGGAAGGGATGAGCCAGTTGACACCGATATTCAGAGAATAATTACAACGGCCTGCACGCAGGAGTTAGCAGAGGCTTTTCAGGAGTTGGCGCCATCGCAGGCGATCGACGCCTGGCTTCGGGCAGTTTTTGCATGCAACCAGTATATCGACGCGCAAGCACCCTGGGCGTTGCGCAAGACGGACCCCGATCGGATGATTGCGGTTCTTGCGACACTATACATGGTGATCCGCGATCTGGCGATTGCCATCCAACCTGTGATCCCAGCGGCAACAGCAACCCTGCTCGATCAGATGGGAATCCCCGCAACGGAACGTGACTTCGGCGCTCTCGCCGATCCGACATGGTATTCGCGCTTGGTCGAAAGCGGGTTCATTCTTTCGCCACCTAAACCGCTATTTCCCCGGCTGGAACGCACGGAGACGGATGCCTGAAGATGTTTGTCGATAGCCACTGTCATCTCAATTATAAGGGACTGGTCGAGGATCAGGCGGGCGTTCTCGCACGTGCTCGGGCCGGGGGTGTGGTAACCATGCTCAACATTGCGACGCGGGAGAGCGAGTGGGACGATGTGCTCGCTACTGCGGAGCGAGAGCCGGACGTCTGGGCCACGGTCGGTATTCATCCGCATGAGGCCGACGAGCATCTTCATGTCGATACCGCGAAGCTGGTGGGCAGGGCTGCGCATTCGCGCGTCGTCGGCATAGGCGAGACCGGCCTCGATTATTACTATGACCATAGTGATCGCGAGCGGCAGCAGGCTTCGTTTCGCGCGCATATAGCTGCGGCCCGGCAAACCGGCCTGCCGCTGATCGTCCATACGCGTGATGCCGAAGACGACACCATCGAGATATTGCGTGAGGAAATGGGGAAGGGGGCTTTCCCCGGCGTGATCCACTGCTTCACCGCGAGTGGCGATTTTGCTGACGCTGCTGTGAAGATCGGATTCTACATCAGCATCTCCGGCATCGTGACGTTCAAGAACGCGAAGGATTTGCAGGAGACCGCCGCAAGATTGCCTGCAGACCGGCTGCTGATCGAAACCGATAGCCCGTTTCTTGCTCCGGTTCCGCATCGTGGCAGACCCTGCGAACCTGGCTTCGTTGCCGATACCGCGCGGTTCCTGGCGAATTTGCGCGGTGAAACGGTGGATGAACTGGCAGCGTATACGTCCGCGAATTTCAGGAAGCTGTTTTCCAAGGTTCGGGCATGACCCTGAAGGTCACGATCCTTGGTTGTGGCACCTCATCAGGCGTTCCGCGCATCGGGAACGACTGGGGGGATTGCGATCCGGCAGAGCCAAAAAACGCCCGAACCCGCGCCTCGATCCTCGTGGAAAGTCCCACAACTCGCATATTGGTCGATACGTCGCCTGACATGCGGACTCAATTATTGGCTGCGCAGGTTGTAAAAATCGAGGCGATCTTATGGACGCATGACCATGCCGACCACTGCCACGGGATCGATGATGTTCGGCAGCTATTCCACCATGCCGGCGAGCCGATAGAAGGGTTTGCGCGAGCACAGCCGCTCGCTCTGTTGAAGCGGCGTTTCACCTACGCATTCGAGGGACGAGAGGGGTATCCACCCACTATCCAGGGCAATGTTCTACCCGACACGCTTAAAATTGGAGACGTTGCGGTTGCATCGGTCGATCAACCGCATGGTTCGATATTTTCCACCGGATTTCGGTTCACATATCGCGGAATATCAATAGGATACGCCACGGACTTCCATGAATTTACCGATGAAATGCTGGCTCTGTATGAAGGCACCGATGTTTGGATTGTCGATGCGTTGCGCGTACGACCTCATCCCACGCATGCTCATCTGGCGCAAACATTAGCCGCTATCCAGACCGTTAAACCCGCACGAGCCATATTGACACATATGGATAACAGCATGGACTACGCCCCGTTGCGGGCTGCGCTGCCGGATGGCGTGGAGCCAGGGTATGACGGCATGGTGGTGATCGTTTAGCGTGGGAGGATCCGACACAGCGAATATCATCTGGTACGTAGCGGTGCTGGTGTTGGTTGGATCGGCGCTTCTATCGCGTCGTATCAAGCTTCGCAGTGCGGTTGGGATGATCCTTGCCTGGATCGTTATTTTTGCCATCGTGGCGACTTTGTTTAGTTATCGTGAGGAAGTGACGGGCGTTGCCAGGCGCGTCGGCGCTGATATCATGGGCAAGCCGCGTCAGACGGTTGAAGGCGGTAGCCTGCGAGTGGCGATGAGCAGTGACGGCCACTATTGGGTTGATGGAACCGTAAACGACGTGCCTGCAAGGTTTCTGATCGACAGCGGCGCCACGGTTACCGCGCTGTCAGCGGCCACGGCCAAGGCAGCACGTTTGGAAATCGACACGCAGCGCATGCCCTTGGTGCTCAATACGGCTAATGGGACCGTTGAAGTACAGCGTGCCGTGGCAACTGAGATCAAGGTGGGATCGATCAAAGCCAGCGATCTGCCGGTCGTCGTGTCTCCAGCATTTGGAGATGTGAACGTGATCGGGATGAACCTGTTATCGCAGCTCAATAGCTGGCGCGTCGAAAACAGGCAAATGGTCCTGGAACCTTGATCCTACTCCACCTTGTATTTAACATAATATATATTATCGGACTTTGAGATTGTAGCAGCAACGTTCAAATGTCACAGTTGCGCAAAGTAGAAATGTCTCACTTGCGCTACCGTGCCCTCCGGCTGTTCGGAGGTATTGAGCATGGCGGTGTTGCGTATGAGTACCGAAGAGCTTTCGCGGG
>JBPPMC010000195.1:0-2436 GCA_051305835.1 Sphingobium sp. | reverse complement strand
GGCTCGCGCGGTGCTGCCCCGCCACCTTGCTGCATCGGTCGGGCCACGCCAAAGGCAGGCTTTCCGCCGCCGGGTCCACTCTTCCGTCCAAATGCGCTCATGATGTTCCTGCAACGAAATGAATGTGCGGTTACGTGACGCCGATCCCAACAAAGGGTGGCTGAGCTAGGTGAATAGGGCGGAAACTTTGATAAAAGGATAATGGGTTGGTTACGCGTTTAAACGGTCCAATGGCCACTTCCGCCAAGCGATTACGCTGCCATTGCGTGGCTTTAGACCGAACCTACCACTGCTCCCACGAGATCTGCCAACAACTATTCATGGGGTGGTCGAACAAAATGGAGCCGACGGCCGGGCGCGTCTCAACCGCCGCCATGCAAAGACAGAAGATAGCTGATGTCAGCCGTAGCTACGACTTCATCGAAGAGGGCGCAAAGAATCGGCCTAAGAAGCGGCCAGTTGCAACATTCGAGACCGTATGTGCTTTATCTGATACCTGGAGGCTGATCAGCCTTAACCGGCCATTGCCGATCTAGGGGATTCATAAAAAGGCTATTCGGCGCGTTCAGCCAGCACCGTCAGACCCTGCTCGTTGACTTCGGCAAAGCCGCCAACCACCGAAACGGTCTCCGGCGCGGAGCCTGCCGTTGCGAACACCTGCAACTGGCCGTCGCGCACTGTGGACATGAAGGGCGCGTGGCCTTCCAGCACGCCGAAATCGCCTTCGCTGCCGGGGACGACGACCATGTAGACGTCTTCCGAACGGACCAGCTTTTCAGGGGTTACGAGTTCGAAGTGCAGGGGCATATTCTGGACCTTATGTCCTCTCCCGCCGCAGCAGGAGAGGATGGATGTTTATGGCTTAAGCGGCTTCGGCAGCCAGCTTCTTGCCCTTTTCGATCGCTTCGTCGATGCCGCCGACCATGTAGAAGGCTGCTTCTGGCAGGTGGTCATACTCGCCGTCGACAACAGCCTTGAACGACTTGACCGTGTCCTCGACCGCGACGAATTTGCCCGGAATGCCGGTGAACACTTCGGCGACGTGGAAGGGCTGCGAGAGGAAGCGCTGGATCTTGCGCGCGCGCGCGACCGTCACCTTATCTTCTTCCGATAACTCGTCCATGCCCAGGATCGCGATGATGTCCTGCAGCGACTTGTACTTCTGCAGCGTTTCCTGAACGCGGCGGGCAACATCGTAATGCTCCTGGCCAACAATAGCCGGGGTCAGCACGCGGCTGGTAGAGTCGAGCGGATCGACCGCCGGGTAGATACCCAGTTCCGAAATCGCGCGGTTCAGCGTGGTGGTCGCGTCCAAATGCGCGAAGGACGTTGCCGGTGCCGGATCGGTAAGATCGTCTGCGGGAACGTAGATTGCCTGCACCGAGGTGATCGACCCCTTGGTGGTGGAGGTGATGCGCTCCTGAAGCGCGCCCATGTCGGTCGACAGGGTCGGCTGATAACCCACGGCCGAAGGAATACGACCCAGCAGAGCCGACACTTCCGATCCCGCCTGCGTGAAGCGGAAGATGTTGTCGACGAAGAACAACACGTCCTGGCCTTCCACATCGCGGAAATATTCAGCGATGGTGAGACCCGAGAGCGCAACGCGAGCGCGGGCGCCCGGCGGCTCGTTCATCTGGCCGAACACCAGCGCAACCTTGGAGCCTTCGCTGGTCGGGTTACCGTCCGCGTCCTTGGCGATGACGCCCGCGTCGAGAAATTCGTGATACAGATCGTTGCCTTCACGGGTACGTTCACCGACGCCTGCGAAAACCGAGGTGCCGCCATGGCCCTTCGCGATGTTATTGATGAGTTCCTGGATAAGCACCGTCTTGCCGACGCCTGCGCCGCCGAACAGGCCGATCTTGCCGCCCTTTGCATAAGGGGCGATCAAGTCGATGACCTTGATGCCCGTCACCAGAATAGCGCTCTCGGTCGACTGGTCGATGAACTCGGGTGCCTTTGCATGGATCGGCGAGCGCAGATCAGTGACGACCGGACCGCGATCATCGATCGGCTCACCAACGACGTTCAAAATGCGGCCCAGCGTCTGTGGGCCGACAGGCACGGAAATCTGTGCGCCTGTGTCGGTGACTTCCTGTCCGCGGGTCAAACCCTCAGTCGCGTCCATTGCGATGGTGCGAACGGTGTTCTCGCCCAGATGCTGCGCGACTTCCAGAACGAGGCGCTGGCCGTTGTTGCTGGTTTCGAGTGCGTTCAGAATCGCGGGCAGCGCATCGGGGAAGGTCACGTCGACGACGGCGCCGATGACCTGCGAAATGCGGCCTACATTATTGATGGTTGCCATGGTTCGTTTCCTTGCCTTCGGGTCTTTTAGAGCGCTTCGGCGCCTGCGATGATTTCAATGAGTTCCGTCGTAATCGCGGCCTGGCGGCTGCGGTTATACTGGATGGTGAGGTTGTTGATGAGGTCGCC
>JBPPMC010000185.1:0-3502 GCA_051305835.1 Sphingobium sp. | reverse complement strand
CGCGACCTCGACCGGCGTCAGCCATGGACGGCCGGACTGGTCGCATCGGCGGGCCAGCCAGGCGATGGGGCTTTCGCCCAGATTGGCGCGCTTCAGCCGCGGACGCCCCCCTTCGTCCATGACGGTCCGGTCGCCTTCGATCAGGCCGGGTCGCCCGGCCGGCGGCCCGTCGGGGAGGACGCGAGACCGGGACGACGCCCAGCCGCCGCCCCGCCGGACCCTGAGTCCCGGAGAGGCGATCAGGGCGGCCAGACCGGCCTCGTCGAGGACAAGATTGACGCGGGCGCGTCGGTCCGGTCCCAGGCGAAGCCCATAGACCCCGGCCTCCCCTTCGACCCAGGCCCCGGGGCGATCGAGCAGGGCGCGGGCGCGTTCGACGAGGTTGCTCAAGCGGCCAGCTCCAGACGCGGCGTGTCGCAGATGTCGCGAATGGTGCGCTCGAGCCGATCCAGCAGAGCGTCGAGAGCCGGGTCGTCGCGCGCGTCCTCCGCCCAGCGGCAGGCGACGCCGGCCGTCGCGCGATTGAGCCCGAAAGCGTGGCTGACCCGCTCAAGCGGCCAGCCGAAGCCGACGTGGGCCAGATACATCGCCAGCCATCGCGCCCGACAGGCCTTCAGCGCAAGGCGCGGTCCCGCCATCTCCTCGACCGGCACGCCGATCGACAGGGCGATCAACTGCAGGGCCAGGCCAGCCCGCATCCGATCGTTCGCCGACACCGGCACGCGATACTCATTCCCCATCCCACTGGTCTCCATCCTGAGGTTGTCCCCCATAACCATAGATCGTCGTCAGGACCATCATAGGAATTTTATCCTAACTATACACTTTACAAACCTGACAGATCAGGGGGTTTGGGCGTATCGTTCCGCTATGGAACGCGGTCAGGAAATCGAGATCACGCCTCAGATGATGGAGGCGGCTGAGTGGGAGATGGCCCTTTGGGCTGACGCCCACGACCCGCTGAGGTATCATTTGGACGCAGGAGCATTAGCTCGGAAGGTTTATACGTCCATGGCCCTCCTCGATCCCACTCGGTGCCAACCAGTTTCTCGATCTCAGTCGGGGGGCCGAAGAGACGATTTGTAGCTTCGTACAACAGATCAGTCATTCGTGAGAGATCCCAGGCCATACGGACCAACATCTCCGACCGAAAGCGCAAGACTTTCTGATCTTTGGGCTCTCGTGCAGTAAGGTAGTTCTCCAACACGAACCAACAGTCCTTGTTCGTCATGTCGTGACGCGGTGAACCATGGGCAAGCTGATTACGTACAAACTGAATGTCTGAAAAATGCGATAGTACCCGCTCGACGTCAGAAACGATACTAGGACTAGCCTTCAACAATCGAAGGAGACGTCGGAGCCCCTGTAAGGCCGGGTCTGCTCTTTGTGAGCCAATTACGCTTTTAATTAAGGAACTCCGCTCATTCGATTTTTGGTCCTGACCTTGATGATCTGGATTGCTGGCGTCGAAAGAGTTGAGTTTCCTGTCGAGGATAGAGGCCGTAATGATCGTTAGACTTTCCTCTACTCGCGTATACGAGTGCATCAAGTAACCAAGGGCGAAAAAATAGTTCTCCCATATCCATTCGGGCTCATGGGTGCGAAAATCGCGCGAGTCATCAGGATCACTTGCGGGTGACGAGAATGGCAACCGACCAACAAAGGGTCTCGTGTTCATGTCTTCTTCCCCCGATCCGGTGGCCGAACGCCGCGACGAAGTTCTCAAGCGAATGCTTGATACTCCGCCACAGCCTAGGACGAGTCCGAAAAAGAGGAAGTCGGCTTCTTCCGACGCAGACGCGCCAGTCGCAAAGCCTGAAACCTAAACGTAGGCTTCGTTAGTCCGCCGATAGGTCAGGCGCTTGCCGACCGTGCCGAGGATCGCAGCGTCGGTGCGGTCAGTGTCGTTGAAGCCCAGCGCCGCGCGAGTGTTGTGACGGAAGCCAAACTCGGTGACGTAGCGGTTCAGATGCTTCTCAGAGCAGTGCTGATAGACGCCCTTCATGCCCTTCTTGAACACGCCGAAGAAGCCTTCCGCGCTGTTCGTGTTCACGTCGCCACGGGCATATTCGCCAGCCGAGTGCTTGACCGTTTCATGCGAGGCGAACACGTCCGCAGCGCCCGTGTAGAGGCGGCTTTCGTCAGTGTGGAGGCGGGTCGCGGGATGAACGTTCGCCATGACGATAGCGGACACCGTGGCCTTATCGGCGACGGCGACGTAGAACACCTTCGCCTTGCCGCCACGCTCCACCAGAGCGACGACGGGACGGCTGTTGCGGCGCTTGGCCCCCTTGATAAACGGGCGGCCGCGCGTGGTCTCTGTCGGCGTCATGGCGGGCTTGCCGTAGTAGGTTTCGTCCGCCTCAACGATCTTTCCTTCTCCGCCAAGCATATCCGTTGACGTGTCGGTCATCGCTTCACGGATGCGGTGCGCCATGAACCACGCCGTGCGGTAGGAGCCCAGAGCGAGTTCGCGTTGAAGCTGGAGGGCGCTGATACCCTTTTTGCTCGCGCACATCAGGTGCATGGCCAACAGCCACTTGTTCAGCGGAACCTTGCTGTCCTCATAGACCGTGCCAATCGTCGCCGTGAACTGATCGCCACAAGCGTTGCACTTGTACAAGCCCTTACGGTGCGCCTTGCCGTTCAGCAGGGTCGATTGATCGTCGCCGACCACACCGCAATGCGGGCACGTCCGACCGTTAGGCCAACGCACCTTTTCAAAGTGAGCGCGGGCGGCTTCTTCGTTGTGGAAGATCGGATCGGAGAGCGTTGCGGTTGCCATGCACCTTGATACCGAGGCGAGGTCGGTTTGTAAAGTGCATAGTTAGGAATTTTATCCTACATGACGACAGGGGCGGTCGCAGGTCCAGGCTGGCATGGGAGTCGGAGCGGGTGGAACAGGCGCGCACGCTTCGCCCGCCAAGGCGGGCGCGACGCCGCAAGGATTCGAATCGTTGACTCAGGCCTCGACGCCGATTCGCAAATCAGCCTACGATTCGCCTCAATGGGGTGGCGTTAACTCTTCTTAAGGTTTTCCTCGGTTAACGTCCGAACAAGGTTACCCGGATGCACTGTAGCAGTGGTTTCCGGATCTTATGGTCAAGCTTTGCCTGGAGGGGCATGAATGCGCGTTCTGCTTATTGAAGACGATCATGCGACCGCGCAAAGCATCGAACTGATGCTCAAGTCGGAAGGGTTCAACGTCTACACGACGGACCTCGGCGAGGAAGGCATCGATCTGGGCAAGATCTATGACTACGACCTGATCCTGCTGGACCTGAACCTGCCGGACATGAGCGGCCTGGAAGTCCTGCGCCAGCTGCGCGTCGGCAAGGTCAACACCCCCGTCATGATCCTGTCGGGTTCGACCGAGATCGAGACCAAGGTCAAGACCTTCGGCGGCGGTGCCGACGACTATATGACCAAGCCCTTCCACAAGGACGAGCTGATCGCGCGCACCCATGCCGTGGTGCGTCGCTCCAAGGGTCACGCCCAGGCC
>JBPPMC010000166.1:0-4865 GCA_051305835.1 Sphingobium sp. | reverse complement strand
GCCTTTTTTCAGGAGGTGCGGTTGGCCGGTTCGTTCGAAGGCGGCGGGAATTCGACGTCCCGATACACGTCGGCCAAGGGCAGACGCAGCGGCACGCTCGCCAACTCGAGCGTGGCGTCCAGGCCGACCGTGTCGATCCGGTTCCACGAACCGTCCGGCTGCCGAACGTAGCGCTCGATGGACGGTTCGTCCTGGGCGACGAGCACGTATTCGGCCAGGGAGGGGAGTTGCTGGTAGTGGCGGTACTTGGTGGTGCGGTCGTAGCGTTCGGTGCTTTCGGAAAGGACTTCGATCACGACCTTGGGATTGGTCAGCGTGTCCTTGTTTTCCGGAGCGAATTCGGGCTTGTCACAAACGATCAATAAGTCGGGATAGGTGTACAGGCCGGTACGGTCGACCTTCACGCGCAGATTATCGAAGAAGACCCGGCACCGGCCGTTCCTCAACGCAATGTAAAGTTCGCCGGCAAGGTTGCGTACGACGATGTTGTGTTCCCAACTCGTCCCGGCCATCATGAACATTTCGCCGTCGAAGAACTCGCTGCGGCGTTCGTTGCGCGCATCGAGCTCGAAATACTCCTGCACGGTCAGCTTGCGCGGCTTCGGCAACGCGGACATCGGCACGACTCCGGGGGCGGCCAAGCGATTGTACCGCACGGCGCGCCCCCGGCGCAGCGCTACTTCTTCGGTTCGGCCGCGGGCGGCAGCAAGCGTTTCCGCTCGTCCTCGTGCATCCTCTTTTCCTCCTGGGCCTTCTTCGCGGCATCGTCGGCGACCGTTTTCGCATCGATGGCCCGTTTCGCCTCCAGTTCCTTCACACCCATTGGGCGAAGGAACCCCGGCGCGGATCGAACGAAGCGAGCCGCCGCGCCGCCGTGAGCCAGGCCTCCTGCACGACCTCTTCGGCAAGCTCCGCACAGCCGGTGCGCCAGCGCGCATAGCGACCGACGGTGTCGGCCGCGCCGTCGTACAGCGCCCGCCATGCGGCGGCATCGCCGGCCAACGCCGCCCGAACCCATGCCCGTTCTCACGGCTACCCGGCAGTGCCCATCCGACGAGTATTGTCTGCTCGAAGGGGAATCCTTCGATCAAATCCCTGAAAGCCCCGGGACTGCGGTCCCGGGGTCTAGCTTTCCAAAAACCGCACCAGCCGCTCCGTCTCGCCGACCGCATTCTTCTTCAGCCGACATTCCCACACCACTGCCGTGCGCCAACCGAGCCGCGCCAACCGACGCCGTGTGCGCCGATCCCGAAGCTGGTTGCCGAGGATCTTGGCCCGCCAGAACGACCGCCGCGTCCGCGGCAGCTTACCATTCAAACACACATGCCCGTGCCAGAAACACCCGTGGACGAACACCGCCTTCCGCCGCGCCGGGAACACCAGATCGGGCTTGCCGGGCAGCTTCGCGGAATGCAGCCGATAGCGGTAGCCGAGCGCGAACAGCGCCCGCCGCACGGCCATCTCCGGCGACGTGTTCTTCCCGCGGATCTTCGCCATGAGCGCGCTGCGCTCGGCGGGGGAGAGGGGGTCCATGCGGAGTTATAGGGGAACCTGCACCACGATCCCCAGCGTTTTCAGTGTGTGCACGCGACACACCCACCCGTTTCCGGTGGTGTGCGCAGACCGGGAAACCGGTCAAGTCGCTTTCGCCGGATTTCCGCTACCAACCTTGACGCGCATAGCCAATTGACCGAATCTCTTGGACACCGAGACGCCGGATGCGAGAATGACGCTCCCCTTGTTTCCGTGATCCGATGCCCATTCCCGCCGATGTCGCCGATCTCGTCGAACGCATTCAGCGCAACGACGACCACTACCGCACACCCGCCTACAAGGAAGACCATCTCCGCCAGGAGTTCCTCAATCCGTTCCTGGAAGCCTTGGGCTGGGACATGGCGAACCGGGCCGGGCACGCCCCAGCCTACCGCGAGGTCATCCACGAGGACGCGCTGAAGATCGACGGCCAGACGAAGGCCCCGGACTACGCCTTCCGCATCGGCGAGACGCGCAAGTTCTTCCTCGAAGCCAAGAAGCCGGCGGTGCTGATCGAGCGCGACGCCGACGCCGCGTTCCAGCTTCGCCGCTATGCGTGGTCCGCGAAGCTGCCCATCTCGATCCTGACGAACTTCGCGGAACTCGCCGTCTACGATTGCCGCAAGAAGCCGGACCGCAACGACAAGGCGGCCCACGGCCGCGTGCTGTTCCTGCGCCTGAACGAATACGCCGAGAAGTGGGACGAACTCTACGGCATCTTCGCCAAGCCCTCCATCCTCCGTGGCTCCTTCGACAAATACGCCGAATCGACCAAATCCAAGCGCGGCACCGCCACGGTAGACGGCGCGTTCCTGGAGGAGATCGAAGGCTGGCGCGAGGAACTGGCGAGGAACCTCGCCCTGCGGAACGGCGAACTCTCCCAGCGCGAATTGAACTTCGCGGTGCAGGCGATCATCGACCGGATCATCTTCCTGCGCATGTGCGAAGACATGGGCATGGAGCCGTACGGCGCGCTGAAGGATCAAACGGACGAAGCCGGCATCTACGCCAAGCTGGTGCAGCGCTTCGATCTCGCGGACGCCAAGTACAACTCCGGCCTGTTCCATTTCCACCGCGAGGCGGACCGGGACGGGCACGACGAACTCACGCCGCGCCTGCACCTGGACGACAAGGTGTTGAAGCCGATCCTGCGGAACCTGTACTACCCGGAAAGCCCGTACGTCTTCAAGGTGATGCCGGCGGACATCCTCGGGCAGGTGTACGAGCAGTTCCTGGGCAAGGTGATCCGCCTGACCGCCGGGCACGTGGCGAAGGTCGAGGAAAAGCCGGAGGTGAAGAAGGCCGGCGGGGTCTATTACACGCCGACCTACATCGTCGAATACATCGTGAAGCACACGGTCGGCAAGCTGCTCGAAGGCAAGACGCCGGCAGAGGCCGCCAAGCTGCGCGTGCTCGACCCCGCCTGCGGTTCCGGCTCGTTTCTGCTGGGCGCGTTCGACTTCCTGATGAAGTGGCACCGCGACTGGTACGTGAACGACGGCGTGCAGATGCACAAGAAGGAAATCCTCACGCTGCCCAACGGCCAGAACCAACTGACGACTGCCGAAAAGAAACGCATTCTGCTGAACAACATCTACGGCGTGGACATCGACACGCAGGCCGTGGAAGTGACGAAGCTCTCCCTGCTGCTAAAAGTGTTGGAAGGAGAGACGGCGGCGAGCCTGAGCACCAACCTCTTCACCGGCGAGCGCGTGCTGCCCGACCTGGAGAAGAACATCCAGTGCGGCAACTCGCTGATCGGCCCGGACATCTACATCAACGACGCGAACCAGAACCTGGATGACGAGGAAAGGCTGCGGATCAACGCCTTCGACTGGAAGAAGGGCTTCCCGAAGGTGTTCAAAGCCGACGGCTTCGACGCTGTCATCGGCAACCCGCCGTATGTAAATGCATGGGAGTTATTTACATCGTTTCCACTATTTCGCGACTATATCAACAGCCATGAGCATTTTGATACTGCGGATCGCCACTGGGATTTGTACGTTGTTTTTATCGAGCGTGCTTTAAATGTTCTTAGGCAAGGTGGCTTGTTTTCATTTATCATTCCATTCTCGTACTGCATTCAGAAATACGCGATTTTATCTCGCAAGTTGATTCTTGAACGAAGCACAGTACGAAGCATAGCCGATTTTCGCAGCGTCCGAGTTTTCGGCTCAGTGCCAGTTATTACTATCATCCCAGTGGTCGAGAAGACTTTAACAGCCAGTGAAAACAAGATTCGTGTCGATAAGCCTGGTGAAGGATCTACGACCTACCATTGCAATGGAATCGTACCCGACCATGAAATAAGCCAGCCTGAAATGCTCGGATTGCATGAATCGATGATTCGGTTAGATTACACTGATTCAGTATCCAATCTCGTCCGCAAGGTTAATCGCAATTCGCATTCGCTTGAGAGCATCTGTTACATTAATTATGGCGCGCAGATGTCGAGCAAAGTTAAAGGCTTATTTGGTAAGGACCATGTTATCCGTGACACGAAAACGAATGATCATTGCAAGAAAATGATCAGTGGCAAGAATCTCTATCGCTATTCAGCAGACTGGGATGGCAAATACGTTGATTGGTCCTTTTCTGATAAGATGTATGGATCACGATGGCCAGGACTGTTTGAGAATCCCAAGCTAATGATTCGCGATATCACGGGAACGCATAGAATCGAAGCTACTCTTGATAATGCGGGACTTTATTTCGATCACACCATCCTCTGTGCAGCTCGCAAATGCGACGTTGCGAACGCTCAAAACTATAATGAATTCGAAATCAATTTTTCAGCTTCATTCGATTTGAAGTATCTTTGTGGCTTGGTAGCGAGTAAATTAACATCAGCATACTATTACTATGTTTTGACTGGGGAAGGCGTTCGTGTTGGAGGTGGATTTCACACATATCCGCATACGATCAGACGATTTCCCGTGTTCAAGCTTGATCCCGCAGTCTCATCACAAAAGACGGCGCACCACCGCATCGTCCAACTCGTCGATGCCATGCTGTCCCTGAACAAGCAACTCGCGGCGGCGAAGACGCCGCACGAACAATCCTCCCTCCGCTCCCAGATCGACGCGACCGACGCCCAGATCGACGCGCTCGTCTACGAACTCTACGGCCTGACGGCCGAGGAGATCGCGCTCGTCGAGGCCGCCACGTCGAAGGAATAAGGGAATTTAGCCCCCGGTGAAAGGACCGACGGAGTCGGGCCGACACCGGGGGGCGTTTCGCGCTGACTTTCACACCCCCCCGGTGTTCGCTCGCCTTGCGGCTCGCTGTTCACCGAGGGCTAAATGGAGATCCAAGAGCGTATCGCGGTGGCA
>JBPPMC010000146.1:0-13462 GCA_051305835.1 Sphingobium sp. | reverse complement strand
GTCATCAACCTGATGACCTTCATCGCCGAGGAAGTGCGCGAGATATTGGCGCGGCTGGGCTTTCGCAGCCTTGACGAAGTGGTCGGGCGTACCGAGTTGCTCAAGCAAGTGAGCCGGGGCGCGGAGCATCTCGACGATCTGGATCTCAACCCCATTCTCGCCAAGGTCGATGCGACCGATGCCGAGCGGCGGTTCAGCCTTGCGACGTTCCGCAACGCCGTGCCCGACAGCCTCGACGCGCAAATGCTGAACGACGCCAAGGCGGTGTTCGAGCGTCGCGAGAAGATGCAGCTGACCTATACGGTGCGCAATACGCATCGTGCGGTGGGGACGCGGCTGTCATCCGAGATCACGCGGAAGTACGGGATGACGGCGCTGAATGACGGGCATCTGACGGTGCGCCTGCGCGGGTCGGCGGGGCAATCGCTCGGCGCGTTCCTGTGCAAAGGCATTACGCTCGAAGTGTTCGGCGACGCCAACGACTATGTCGGCAAGGGATTGTCAGGCGGCATCATCGCGGTGCGTCCGATGGTGAGTTCGCCGCTGGTGACGAAGGACAACACCATCATCGGCAATACGGTGCTGTACGGCGCGACGGCGGGCAAGCTGTTCGCGGCGGGTCAGGCGGGCGAGCGGTTTGCGGTGCGCAACTCCGGCGCGCTCGTCGTGGTCGAAGGCTGCGGCGCGAATGGCTGCGAATATATGACCGGCGGCACGGCAGTCATATTGGGCAAGACCGGCGCGAATTTCGGTGCTGGCATGACCGGCGGCATGGCGTTCATCCTGGACGAAGATGGCAGCTTCGCCACGCGCGCAAACCCGGAGAGCATCGTTTGGCAACGGATCGACAGCGCGCATTGGGAAGCCGTGCTCAAGGTGCTGATCGCGGAGCATGCGGTGCGGACCGACAGCCGCTGGGCGCATACGATCCTGGACGATTGGGACCGGTGGCGCGGGCATTTCTGGCAGGTGTGCCCGAAGGAAATGCTCAAGCGGCTTGAGCATCCGCTGAGCGAGAGCGAGACGGCGGTGGCGGCGGAGTAGCTGGTCCTCGATCCTCCCCTTTGAGGGGAGGTGTCGGCCGAAAGGCTGACGGAGGGGTGTCGCCCTATCGATGGCGGGATACCCCTCCGTCATCGCTGCGCGATGCCACCTCCCCTTACAGGGGAGGATTTGCTCAGTCCGCCTCAGGGTTGCGGAAGTTGAGGTGGCGGGTGACGGTGTAGTCCGCCACGCCGACGATCAGGTAGCTGATCCAGCCTTTCAGCAGCACAAGCGGGCCGCGGCGGGCGGCGTAGAGTTCCGGCGTGATGGCCGTGCTTTCCTGCTGGCGGCGGTCGATCATGGTGCGGACCTGTGCGGCGAAGGACGCATCCTCGATCCGCAGCATCAATTCGAGGTTGAGGAACAGGCTGCGCATGTCGAAATTGGCCGAGCCGATATAGACCGCGTCGTCGATGACGATGAGCTTCATGTGCAGCTTGCAGGGCTGATATTCGTAGATCTGGACGCCGCGTTTCAACAGCGGCCCGTAGAGCAGGCGCGACGCGGCGATTGTGGCCCCATTGTCCGACTTGGCGGGCAGGATCAGGCGCGCGCCCTTGCGCCGGGCGAGCCGCCAGATGCGCCGGAGCATACCGCGTCCAGGCGAGAAATAAGCTTCGATCATGTCGATGCGCGTGCCATTGTCGAGGTCGTGTTTCACGACTTGCGCCCAAGGGGAAAGCCTGCGCGTTGGGCCGCCGATCAGCCAGTGGAATGCCGACGGCAGTGCCGTGGCGCGAGGCCGCCGCCAGCGCCGGACGAGCGCGCGCAGCATGCGGAAGCTCTGCTTGCGCGTTTTCGTCCAGCGCCAGATCTGCCTGTACCAGCGGACCATGGCGGCGACTTCCGGTCCCTCCAATGACAAACCCAGATCGCGCCAGCAATCATCCGGCGGCGTTCCAAAATAGGCGTCGCCGACATTGAAGCCGCCCATCAGCATCCGGGCATCGTCGACAATGGCGATTTTCTGATGGTTGCGGATCAGGTAGCGCATGGAGCGGCGCGCGCCGAACCAGCCGAATTGCCCGCCCGCATCTACAAGGGCGTCGAAAAACCCCTTTTCCGCCGAGGCTCCCCCGAACGCATCGACCATCAGCGTCACCCGGACGCCGCGCCGTGCCGCGTGGATCAGGCGCGCAAGAATGTCGCGCCCGCTTTCATCACTTTCGAAGATATAATAGCAGAGCTTAAGGCTTGTCCGGGCGCCGTCGATCAGGTCAATCAGTGCGGCCCGGAGGTCGGGGCCATCCTCGATCACCCGCACCTCGTTGCCGGCGAGCGAACAGCTAATGGCCTGCGCCGCCCCCCGGCTATCTCCATCCTCATCCATGAAAGGGTCTTGCGCTGTTTTCAGCACGGTGGCCATAGCTCGCCTGCACCTTCCCCCAACTGCGCCTTTGCCCGGCAGCGTCCAGCCCCATTTCATTGACTCATACGCTCGTCGCTGCTAGCGGTTCCGCTTTCCATCATAGTCAACAGATTCAGGAGGCCCGATGGCCCGCGTTACCGTCGAAGATTGCGTCGACAAGGTTACCAACCGTTTCGATCTCGTCCTGCTTGCCGCACAGCGCGCGCGGGAGATTTCGGGCGGTGCGGAACTGACCGTCGATCGCGACCGGGACAAGAACCCCGTGGTCGCCCTGCGCGAAATCGCGGAGGAGACCGTCCTTCCGCATGAATTGCATGATTCGGTGATCGCCAGCCTGCAAAAGGTGCAGATCGACGATGACGATACCCCCGATGCGATCGGTTCGCTCTCGCAGTCGGCTGAGGCACTTCGCCTTACCGCCGCTGCGCCACCGCGCAACCAGAACATCGGCGGAGATTACGACGGTTAAGCGCCGAGACGGCTAAAAATGGCTGCTTGGCAAAAGCATCGGGAGGATGCCGAAAAGCCCGCCTGCATCATCATGCAGGCGGGCTTTTTGTATCTTGGAAGGAACAGGCAGCGGGCCTTACGCCCGCCCGCTATCAATCTTCCGGAGCAATGGTGACGCGCAGGCCGTCCAGCGCGTCGCTCAGCACGAGCTGGCATGACAGGCGGCTGGCATCGGTGCGATGATCGGAACTGTCGAGCAGATCATTCTCGTCTTCGGTCATCGCGGGCAGCACATCGACAAATTCAGGGTCGGCATAGACATGGCAGGTCGCGCAGGAGCAGCAGCCGCCGCAAAGCGCCAGCAATTCGTCGAAACCATTATCGCGAATGACTTCCATGACGGAGAGACCCACGTCTCCCTCGACGGCTGTCTCTTCGCCGCTGCGGTTGACGACAATCAGCTTGGGCATATAGGCTCTCCATAAAGTCTTGTTGTGCCTATTGCGGCTGACGGCAGGGAAATCAAGTGTTGCGCGCATATATGCTGCCGCACGGCTGTAAGACAGGAATTTCATGGTCACGACCCCCGATACGCTGCGGCACAGTCTTGAGGCGCTGGCGGCGATCGAGCCGGGTTTCGCCGGGGCGCTGGAACGCGTGGGCTTTCCTGAGCTGCGGATGCGCGCGCCGGGCTATGAGACACTGCTGCGCACCATCGTCGGACAGCAAGTGAGCGTTGCGGCGGCAGCTTCGGTATGGACCAAGCTGGAGGCGGAGCTGGGCGCGGGTTGTGCGCCGCAAGCACTGCTCAGCCGGGACTATGATGCGCTACGAGCGTGCGGCATGTCGCGGCAAAAGCAGGGCTATGCGCGCAGCCTGGCCGAATTGGTGCTATCGGGCGAACTGGATCTCGACGCGCTGCCGCAGGATGACGAGGAAGCGATTGCGCGGCTGGTGATGGTGAAGGGCATCGGGCGCTGGTCGGCGGAGATATATTTGCTGTTCGCAGAAGGGCGCCCCGACATCTGGCCCGCAGGCGATCTGGCCGTGCAGATCGAAGTGGGCCGCATATTGGGCTGGGCCGAGCGACCGAGCGAAAAGGCCGTGCGCGAGATTGCGGAACGCTGGCGACCGCATCGCGGGGCCGCAGCGGTGATGGCGTGGCACCATTACAACAGCAAGATGCCGTTATAGCTGTAGGATACCGTTGTGGATTGGGCATCCCCTTGCGGCGGGACGCCGACGCACCACCTTTACGCTATGTTATTATCATCCGAAGGTGCCGTCATGTCCCAGCCCCCGATCCAGCCAGCCGAACCGGCAGCGCCCGCAGCGCAGGCCGCTCCCCTGCCAGCCGCGCGCTACATCGTCATCAACCATGACGGCGAGTGGAAGATCAATCTCGACAACACCTACTACGGCCCGTTCAAGACGAAGGAGATCGCCGTCGACATGGCTGTCGATACCGCCAAGAAAGCAGGTGCAGTGGGCTATCCCGCCTCTGCGCTGCTGATGACGGGCACCGCCTTCGAGCCGCTATGGACCAGCGACTCGAAGGCGTGAGGCTCAGGCCGCCAGCGCGTTGATCTGCGCTGCGAGATCGACGTCCCGTTGCGACAGGCCGCCCGCATCATGCGTGGTCAGCATGATGTGGACGCGATTATAGACGTTCGACCATTCGGGGTGATGGTCGGCCTTTTCGGCCAGTATCGCGACGCGCGTCATGAAGCCGAAGGCATCGACGAAGCTGGCGAAGGAAAAGGTGCGGGGAATGCCGTCCGGATCTGCAACGGGCGTCCATTCGGGTAAGTCGTTCAGTGCGATGGCGCGCAGGGCGTCATCCAGTTTCTCGATCATCTATACAGCATCCTGATGGTGGGTGCGCCGCATTGCTGGCGCTGATGGAGATATTCACCTATGTCGCAGCGATGCGGGATCAAGGTCAACAGCTGTGCTTTGCGCCGGATGCGGTCCATATCGAGACGCTTGCCCTTGCGACGCTCTCGCGCCTGCCCGCGCCCTTTGCCGCGCATCTCTCCGGTGTCGTGCTGTTCGTAGAGGATTTCGCCGATGATGCGATCCTGCGGGAGATGGGGATCGACAATCCGTTCGAACTGACCGGGCTATATGCGGGGCGATCGATCGCCGCCGAGGCGCAGACCGGGGATTTGCCGCCCACTATCCATCTGTATCGCCGCGCGTTGCTGGATGAATGGGTGGAAACGGGCGTGTCGCTGGAGGCGCTGATTGCGCACGTCGTGATCCATGAAGTCGGGCATCATTTCGGGCTGTCGGACGATGACATGCACGCCCTAGAGGATATGGTCGCAGCATGAGCGTGGCGGCTTTGCGGGTTTCGGGCGTCGCGTGCGTGCGCGGCGGGCGGATGCTGCTGGCGGGTGTCAACCTGGCGCTGGCGGCGGGCGAATGTGCGGTGCTGCGCGGTCCAAACGGGGTGGGGAAATCAAGCCTGATCCGCACGGTTGCGGGGTTACTGCCGGTCTATGCCGGGACGGTCGAGCATGATGGCGCGATGGCGATGAGCGACGAGGCGCTGGCGCTAGAGTTGCAGGCACCCCTGGCGCGGGCGCTGGCATTCTGGGCGCAGATCGACGGGGCGACGCCGGATGCCGTAGCGGAGGCGCTGGCGGCGCTGGATTTGACGGGGCTGCGCCAAGTGCCGGTGCGGATGCTCTCGACCGGGCAGCGCAAGCGTGCGGTGCTGGCGCGGGTCGTGGCGAGCGGTGCGCCGATCTGGCTGCTGGACGAGCCGGGCAATGGGCTGGACGACGCGTCAGTGGCGCTGCTGGGGGATGTGATGGTGCGGCATCTGGCGGGCGGCGGCGTGATATTGGCGGCATCGCATCAGGCACTGCCGCTGGTGGGTGCGCGCGACATCGACATGCTGGCCTATCGCCCGCAGGAGGAGGCGGCGTGAACGCATTGCCGACGCTGATCGCGCGCGATGCGGTGCTGGCGTGGCGGTCGGGCGGATTGTGGTTGCCGGTGGCGTTCCTGTTGCTGGTGGCGGCGCTGTTTCCCTTTGCGGTGGGGCCGGATGCAGCGTTGCTGGCGCGGACCGGGGGCGGCATGTTGTGGATCGCGGCGCTGCTGGCGAGCCTGCTGCCCGTCGATCGGCTGGTCGCGCCGGATCGGGACAGCGGCGTGCTGGATCAACTGGTGCTGCGCGGGATTGGAGACGAAGTGATCGCAGTGGCCAAGCTGATCGCGCACTGGCTGGGTTTCGGGCCGCCGCTGATGGTGGCAGTGCTGCCTGCCGCTGCGTTGTTGAAGCTGGATGGCGAGGCGATCTGGACGCTGGAGTGCGGGCTGTTGCTGGGGACGCCTGCGCTGGCCGCGCTGGGGCTGATGGTGAGCGCGCTGACGGCGGGGCTGCGGTCGAGCGGAGCGCTGGCCGGGTTGCTGGCGCTGCCGCTGGCCGTGCCGCTGCTGATCTTTGGCGCGGGGTCGCTGGGGGATCAGAGCGGAAGCGCACTGAAACTGCTCGCGGCCTGTTCGCTGCTGCTGGTGGGGATCACGCCATTTGCGGCGGGGGCCGCGATGCGGGCTGGGCGGGAGTAGGGTTGGCGGTCCGTAGGTCCGGTTCATCAAACGGGAAGTACAAAGTCTATGGGTGCAATGAACTCGATCCTGTTGCCGGGTACGTCATTGGGGGCCTTGGGAAAAGGCGATGCGCGGTGCATCATTGCGCTCGCCTCATCATCCAGCGCTCCATTGCCAGAACCGCGGACAATTACGCCCTCGATCAACACGCCCGCCCGGTCAATAACGAACCGGACCTGCACACTGCCCTCTTCGCGCTGCATTCGAGCGCGGCGAGGGTAGGTCTTGTGTGCGTAAAGCCAGGAGCGAACCTTGGCTGCGTAGCTGCGACTGGCTCCTGGCGGCGCATACGCTTCCAGCCCGTAGGTCGCGCCGCGCGACGTTGGTGGTGCAGCCCCGGACGCGTTTTTTCGGGCAGTTGCCGTCGGCGGGGCCGTGGCGGGACCGGATGCGCTGGGAAGCGCCACCTGAACCGGCATTGGCTGTGACAGGATGGAGAGGACTGCGACCTCTGACACCATGGGCTGAGTAGCCGGCAGCCGTGGCTCATCGGGCATGGCCTCTGCAGAGGATGCTGCGGCGACCATCGGCGGGCTTGGCGTCGCGGCCTCCGCTTCGTCTTCGCCATCCTCCACGCCCTTGAGCACGGCCAGCGACATGACTGTGAGCGACGGGGCGACTGCCCGGCGGCTATCGCGGCTGAGTCCCAAACTGAATAGAGCCGCGATCAGAAGCGCGTTGACCAGCAGCGATGCCGCTACCGGTCCTCCGATCCGAAAGGGAGACGCGCCGCGTCCCATCTCAAAAGGTGTTGGCTACAGTGAACTTGAAGCTCTGGCCCTCGGCATAGAGCGACGAAAGGTGACGGCGATATCGCTTGTCGAAGATATTATCGACTGCAATCCGGAATTCAAAACCACTTGCAGGACCGCTTTGCGGCTTGAAGGCCAGGAACGCGTTATGGACGGTATAGTCGGGCGTCGGCACGCCCGATCCCGCCGACGCAAATGGCCCGGGCGTGACCTTCTCCTGTCGCTCGGCGAACTCACCGGTCCAGCCGCCCGATAAGCCAGTCGAGGTGTCGGCATAGCCCAAGGTCAGGCGATAGTCATTGGCGGGGATGGTATTGAGATATTCGCCCGTTAGCCGGTTCTTGCCGTCGATGAAGGAGGCATTGCCACGGGCAAAGAAGCCATGAATTTTATACTCCGCCTCAACCTCCAGTCCCTTAAAACGTGAGCGGTTGATATTCTGGAAGTAGGGTGCGCCAGTCGCGGCCGCGACGTTGACGATGAGGTCCTTCACGTCGTTCCGGAATAGCGTCGTCTTGGCGCGGAAGCGATCGCCTTCGCTCAGTGCATTATCGAGGGAGAATGTGAGGCCGACTTCGACGTTGTCCGACTTCTCGGGTCTGAGGTCGGGATTATTCGGTCGAGTGGCGCTACGCGTAAAGATTTCGTCGATGTTGGGCATGCGAACCGTACGCGCAACCGATCCGAAGATACCCAGATTGTCGGTAAGATTGTAGAGCGCCGCCAGCTTGGGCGACACGCCGCTGGCCTTGACCCGGTCGGTCAGCACCGCACCGCCGACCACAGTTGCGCCGGGTTTCAGGTTGGTCCAATCGATGCGCACGCCCGGCATGATGGTCAGCTTGTCCGACCACACGATCTCCAGCTGCCCATACAGGCCATATTTCGTCATCTCGCCTTCGGGATGAGTGCCTGCGCCCGGGGTGACCACCCCGGTCAGCGAAACACGCGGGTTGCGCCGCTTCTGGTTGCTCCACTGGCCGCCGACGATCAGGAACGTCTTCCAGTCACCGCCCAGGTCGAATTGGCTAGTGTTCTGGACCTTACCCTGCCAGCTTTCGTAGGAAAAATCGGAATAGGCGAGCGTTCCGAGGAAGGCCGTCTCCGTCTGATGAACTTTCGACATGGAGTACGCGGCCTGTGCCTCGACGTTGAACAGCTTGCTGCCATTGAAGTCGTTCACATAGCCGATCACGGCTGTCTTATCATGGACGCGGCGGCGCATGAGCGCAGCGCCGGTGATGGCTGAAACCTGATCGTAGACCTGAGGAGCATCGCTGATCCAATCCTGATATGATGCCCAGATTGCGTGCTTTTTGTTGCCGCCGATCGAGACCCTGCCCTTGACCAGCCAGCTATCGGACTCCGTAGCGGACGCTGGCACCGTGTCGCCATTGCCGCTCTTGTAATCGTCCGTTCGACGGTAATTATAGGTGCCGAGCAGTTCGATGCTCTCGACCGGCTGGATCGCGACGATGCCAGAAAGCGTGCGTGCTTCGGCATTGGTTTCGGTCGCTGCCTTCAGGCGCACCGCGAGGGGGTCGCCGTCCGTCAGGAAATCTGATGCGTCCTTGGTGGTGAAGTTGATGACACCCGCGAGCGCGCCAGCGCCATAGAGCGTCGATGACGCCGGGCCACGCAATACCTCTACTCGCTTGTAGAGTTCGGGCTCGCTGAAGAAGGCGCCCATGCGATACTGCTCGTAGAATTTGGTCACGCCATCGACTGTCATCAGGATCCGGTTGTCGGAATCGCCGATCGCCGTACCCAGCCCCCGAATGTTGAATCCCTGACCAAGCTGGCCGACGCCGCCCTGCACATTGACACCCGGCAAGCCCTCCAACAGGTCGCCGATCGTCGTCGCCTGAACCTGATCAATGTCCTCCTGGTCCATCGCAGTGACGGCCTGTGGCGTGTCGATCGCGATTTTTTCCTTGCCTGCGGAAATGACAAGCCGATCAAGCGTCATACGGGTCGTACCTTCGCTGTTTTCGGTACCTTGCGCCATTGCTGAGGTCGGCGAGGCAATCAGCCCGGTCCCGATCAGCATCAAAATCTTGTTTTTTGTCATGGATCATGGCCCCCTGGCTGCGAAAAGGGCGCTACCGCCCGCTAGGCAACCGCACCTAACATTTAAAAACATGATTGCAAGTGATTCTCAATAGCTATAGATGGAAGCGTAACGAAAAGGGGTAATCATTGTGACATCACGTTTCATCCGTACCGCCACCGCCGGGTTGACGCTACTCAGCTCCGCCGCCGCGCAGGCGCATATGCCTTATGTGCTGCCAACTTTGTTCGATGTCGGAAAAGGCGACCACATCACCGTCCAGTCAGCCTTCGCCGAGGACGTCTTCCTGCCCGAGGTGGCGATGCGGGACGCGCCGTTTCATCTTTTGGGGCCTGGCGGACAGAAGCTGCCCACCGGCCCGATCACGCATCTGCGCGACCTGACGGTGTTCGAGGCCAGCCTGCCCGCCGATGGCACCTATCGCGTCACCTCCGGCCAGCGTGCCGGACGAAAGGGCAAGATGTTCAAGGTTGGCGACAAGTGGGAGATGCGCGGCGAAGGCGGTCAGCCTCCCGCCAATGCGCAGCAAGTCGATGTCCAAAGCATGACGCTCGCGGACGCTTATGTAACTCGCGGCAATCGGACCGCCGACGCGCTAAAGCCTGTTGGTCAAGCCCTGGAAATACAGGCGCTCACTCATCCCGGCGACATTGCTGCCGGATCTGACGCTGCGTTCGTCCTGCTGTTCGACGGCAAGCCGCTCGCCCACGCGGACGTCACCCTGTTCCGTAGCGCCGGCCTTTATGACGGGCGTAAGATCGCCGCTCAGACCAAGAGTGACGTCGCCGGAAAGTTCAGCGTGAAACCTCAGGATGCTGGCACTTATCTGATACTCGTACGCCATCGCAGCACCGCGCCCGCCGGTGCCGACACGCCCTATCGCAGCTACACCTACACCCTCACCTTCGACGCAGCGTGACCGCCGCAGCACCTACTTGGAGAACGACATGAAATACGTACTGACTTTCGCCCTGTTGGCCGGTACCGGTTCGGCAATTGCCGCACCGCATGAGGGCAGCGCCTTCATCCATGACTACGACAGCAATAAGGATGGCCAGGTTTCACGCGCTGAATTCGACGCCGCACGGGCCGATAGATTCAGGGCCACCGATGCCAACAGTGACGGCTGGGTTTCCGAAGATGAATATGTCGGAGAATATAGCGGACGGCTGGAACAGCAACTAGCCGCTTCCGACCTGCCCGAAGAAAAGAAGGTCGAGGACCGCCAGCGTCAGATCCGTCAGGCCCATGTTCGCTTCGGCGTCCTCGACAAGGACAAGAACGCAAAAATGGTCGAAGCCGAATATAACGCTTCGGGCGCACGCGCCTTTGTCGAGCAGGACAATGACAAGGATGGTACTGTAACTCAGGTCGATGCTGCGGCGACTGCGGCACGCCAACTGGCCGCACGCAAGAAGCCAGCAAAGTGAAGCCAGCGCGACATCGTTCTGGTTGACGCTGTCATGAAGTCATCTGCGGCGATGAACGACAGGGCATTGCGATGATCAAGGTATATCTGGAAGAGCGCGAGAAGGCGAAGGCGCAGGAGAAAAGCCCAACATCGCTAGCCTACGCCGCCGCGCTGAGAGGCGCCGTAGGCTAGCGGCGCGGAGGCGGAGCGACCTGGTCGTGTCGGTGCGACAGGTGAGAGCGGGCATACTGACGCGCTTTTGGCGTGGGGCGTTATCTTTGGTTTTGGGGTGTCGGGCTTTGTGGTCTCCGCCTTGGCGGCTTCCCGCTTCGCGGCTTTCTCCGCCTGCTGGGCGAGGTACACATCCTTAATCCGCGCCATCACCCATGTGAATACCTCGTCCAGCATCGCCTGAATGATTGGCCCCTTTATGCGAATCTTACTGCGCGATCCTGCTGGACGACAACAACCGCAAGTCCATCGCGCGCCTGCACTTCAACGGGATTACGACTAAATATTTCGGGACGTTCAGCGGCAAGGATGAACAGCGGAATTTAATTTCCGAGTTGACCCAAATCTATCAGTTTGCGCCACAGATTGAAGCGCGCCTTCGCGAACTGGACGACAAAATACCGGCATAGCTGACTTCGACCATCCGAAGATGGTGGTCTTCTGTGATGTCACCGAAATATTATCGTGGCTTAAAAAGAAGGGCGAGCCTGATTCCTGCTTTCGCAGGAATCAGGGAGGGGAACCAGATAAAGCGCTTTTGGCCTTGCCGAGTGCTTATCGCGCCACCCTCAAACCTTCGCCAACAACCCCTCAACCAATCCCTCGAACAAGCGCCGTCCGTCGGTGCCGCCGTGGGCGGGTTCGATCATGCGTTCGGGGTGGGGCATCATGCCCAGCACATTGCCGGCGTCGTTCAGGATGCCGGCAATGTTGCGGGCGGAGCCGTTGACGTTTTCAGCGTAGCGGAAGGCGACGCGGTCTTCGCCTTCCAGGCGGTCGAGCGTCGCGTCGTCGGCGAAGTAATTGCCGTCATGGTGGGCGACGGGGATCGTGATCGTCTCGCCCGCGGCATATTTGGCGGTGAAGGCGGATTGGGTGTTATCGACCGTCAGCGCGACGTCGCGGCAGACGAAGTGGATGCCCGCGTTGCGCATCAGCGCGCCGGGGAGCAAGCCGGTCTCGGTCAACACCTGAAAGCCATTGCAGACGCCGAACACGAAGGTGCCGCGCGCGGCGGCCTGCGCAACGGCCTGCATGACCAGCGAGCGCGCCGCCATCGCGCCCGAGCGCAGATAATCGCCATAGGAAAAGCCGCCGGGGACGCCGATCAGGTCAATGCCTTCGGGCAATTCGCTGTCGCCGTGCCACACCATCTGCGGCTTTGCGCCCGTCACCTGTTCGAACGCTACCGCCAGATCGCGGTCGCAATTGCTGCCGGGGAAGACGATGACGGCGCTCTTCATGTCAGGCTACCTTCTCGATGCGGTAGTTTTCGATGACGGTGTTGGCGAGCAGCTTGCGGCACATGGCGTCGAGGTCGTCGTCGCTGGTGCCATCTGCGACGTCGAGTTCGATGAGCTTGCCCGCGCGCACGTCATTGACGCCGTCGAAGCCGAGGCCATTCAACGCATGATGGATCGCCCGGCCCTGCGGATCGAGCACGCCGCCCTTCAGGGTTACGAAAATGCGGGCTTTCATGGGGCGAGACTCCTGGAGATGCGCGTTGCGCCACCCCCTAGACGAGTTTTGCGCGGAGATGAAGCGGGTTTGGTGCGTCCGGCGCTCAACCTCTAACTCCGTTCGGGCTGAGCGAAGTCGAAGCCTTCTCCTGAACACAGTGAAGGCCTTCGTCTTCGCTCAGGCTGATCCTTCGACAAGCTCAGGGCGAACGGAGTTGGGGGTCGTCCGTTTCCTCAGATCCCGCGCTTCTTGCGATGGGTTTCCATGTCGAGGATCGCGTTTTCCGCGCCTTCGGGCAGGAGGCCCAGACGGCGGGCGACTTCCTGATAGGCTTCGACTTCGCCGCCCAGATCCTGACGGAAGCGATCCTTGTCCATTTTCTCGTTGGTGGTCGCATCCCACAGGCGGCAGCCATCGGGGCTGATCTCGTCGGCCAGGATCACGCGGCTGAATTCACCATCCCAGATGCGGCCGAACTCCAGCTTGAAGTCGATCAGGCGGATGCCGATTCCGGCAAAAAGCCCACACATGAAGTCGTTCACGCGGATCGCCATGTCGGCAATGTCGTGCATTTCTTCCTGGCTGGCCCAGCCGAAGCAGGCGATATGCTCGTCCGAAATCATCGGATCGCCCAGCGCATCGTCCTTGTAGCAATATTCGATCAGCGTGCGGGGAAGCTGCGTGCCTTCCTCGATGCCGAGCTTTTTGCTCAAGGAACCGGCGGCCACATTGCGCACGATCACTTCGATCGGGATGATCTCGACCTGGCGGATCAACTGCTCACGCATGTTGAGGCGGCGGATGAAGTGCGTGGGCACGCCGATCTGCGCGAGGAGCGTGAAGATATGCTCCGAAATGCGATTGTTGAGGACGCCCTTGCCGGAAATCGTGCCCTTTTTCTGAGCATTGAACGCAGTGGCGTCATCCTTGAAATACTGGATCAGCGTGCCGGGTTCCGGACCCTCATACAGGATCTTGGCTTTGCCTTCGTAGATCTGGCGGCGACGGGCCATGGGCATATCCCTGCTTTGCAAAAACAATGCGCCCCG
>JBPPMC010000114.1:0-11058 GCA_051305835.1 Sphingobium sp. | reverse complement strand
CATGGGCATGCAGCCACTTATTGCAGCGATCCGCACCTGATCTCGAGCCACGCCTTTAGCAAAAATCGTGCGCAGCCTGCCATCGCACTAAAATCTGACACCTCCGCCTTGCTGCGTTTTTACACAGCCTCGACCAGATTCGCTCATATCCGGCCACCGGTATGGCCCCGTCTGCAATGTCCGGTTCTAACGAACGCTGCCGTTTGCAGGCACTGTATGGAACGGCAGGAAAGTCCCACGATCCGGCGTTTGCTTCCGGCGGCGGACGACCAAACTAAGGCATCCGGGAGTCTGCATCTGGACGACCGCGCCGGCCAAAACCTGCCGTAGCGTACATGCAAATAGCATCGTAGACCAACGGCGCAACGTCAACGTTCGCCAAATTCTAATGCAAGCATATTGACCTCGACTGACGAAGCGCTAAGTTTGAATGCGCGGGCCGGGCCCCTCTGGCGCTCGTCTTCGGACGAACGTGATGTCGGACCGCATCGGGTTGTCTCGATGTATTGGCCTGGCCTTTTGCTGCCGTTCATCTTGATTGATCCGATTTTCAATCGTTGGTTGGAGAGCGGCTTTGAGTATATTTCCCTACAAATTGACCCAGTTGCACACGCGGTTGGACGATCACATCCGCGCCGAGATGACGCGGCTTATTCCAGATAGCCTGAGACTTCTGCGGTTGAAGCGCCTGCGTCTCACCGTGAAGGGCCGACTAACTGCACGCATATTGCAGCTGCAGTTGAGTTGAACCGATACACCACAGCGTCCTTGTAAAACCATCATCCGCAAAAATCAGCATCACCGGTCAAAATCAATCGAAATGACCGAAGGAGAGCAAATATGGCTTATCTACTAGCAGCCGGATTGATACTTGCTACCGCCGGCGCCGCCTTGGGCATGACCGTCGATCATCAGAGTCAGGTAGATCATCAGACTGGTCCGGTAGCGGTCAAATATCGTGGCGACGTCGTTATCACGCATAAACAGGTGGGGGCAGTTGTGCCGGGCGGAAGAGCGTCATCGCTCCGCTGCGACTGGACCGCGACGATTAAGGTCGCGCGTCATGCAATGGCGGCGTCCGGTACCAAGCTCGTCCGCAGCATCGACAGCGAACCCGTAAGTTCTGGCACACGGCCCGGCTGGTGCGTCGCGAACCATCGAGCCATCCAGAATGAAGTAGCTAGTAAGTCCGGGGACATGCAGCGTCACTTGGTGATGCTTGCTCAGGAAGACGAGCAGATGCTGCGTGCCGAGTTGGATCAGGTCCCCGCTCAGCAGCGCGCCGGGTGAGTTGGTGCATTCAATTGGCGGGCATGTTCGGCGCGGCAACCTGCAGCCTGGTCATGCCCGCATCCGCGCAGGATGCTCGTTCGGTAACTATGGAGGTGATGAGCGAGGAGGAACGGCGTGGCCTAAGCTGGAGTGAGGGACGTGCCGCCTTGGGCGGCGAAGTGCGTGTCTCGCGAGGAGTATTAGATGTCTCTGCCCGTATGACAACTCTTCGAAACAGCGCGCGGCACGGTGGCGCGGATGCAATCGTCGATCTTGCGGTGGGAGCTGGCTGGGATCTAGGTTCCGTGCGGGTACGAACCAATGCAGCCGGCCGTGCTTTCGCAGGTGCCCGAGGACGGATGGACTATGTCGAGGCCGGTTTATCGGCAAGCTATGCATATGGTCCGGTTTACGCCACGGTCGGTGTCATGGCTGCGCCATCGCAGCGGGGGACCGGTGGCAGCAATGTGTACGTGTACGCGAACGCCAATGCCGGTATTCCAGCCACGCCATTCACCGCTCTGGCCGAAGTCGGCCATTCGTCCGGTAGCGTGCGTGACGTGGTCCGAGCAGAGCGTCTCAGACCGGGCGGAAGTTACAGCAACTGGCGGCTTGGTCTCGAACATCGCCGCCACCGGCTGGTGGTCGGTATCGATTATGTCGGCACCGACATTTCACGCGCTGGTAATGCTGGTAAGTTTGCCGATCGGCATAATGTGGGGGACCGAGTCATAGGTCGGGTACAGGTTTCGCTCTGACGGTTGCCATTTCGATAAAATCTAACCGAAAGCCGCCTAGTAGCAGACTGCCAAAACTCGTTTGCAGACCACTAACACTCGGCATCTCCGGCGAGTGGACGAAGAGCAAGTTTGTGTCAAGGAATAGAGCCGTCAGTCAGCCATCGACCATCTGTCGAAGTAGCCGGTCCTGCTTGCAATGCTTCAAAGCAGACATGACACTGGCATGCATGAAGCTGGCTGCGAAAATACCCGGCATATTTTGGGCTATCATCATACTGCCGGGAATGATCCTTGGTGCGCTGTGGTTAGGATCAATTCCGCTGTGGCCCCCGGTAGTGTCAGGCACAGGTGCCGATCTTATAGACTGGGCCGTGCTTTTCTCGCTCGCGTATGGGTCACCACTTATTGCGGGCGGCCTCTTCGTGCTTGGACGCCACCGAGCAAGAGAATGAAGTCGTATGTGGCAAGCTGCCCGGCGGCACACGACCAACTTAAGCCCGTCGCCCCCGGCGCGTGAAAGGCAGCTCGTGCGGGGAGCCGCCGCTTCGCCGCCGATAAGTGGCCCGGCAGCAAGGCGCCCATGTCGGTCATTCATGTGGTCGTGCTACAATCCAGGAGGCAGTCGTTGATCATCTGGCTCAATCCCCGGGAGATGAATGGCTGCTGCTGGCAAGATATAGTCCCGTAAGGCGTCGGGCTGCTCAATTGCAAGCCGCTGCCGGTGCTGAGGAGGCATTCAGCGTCGGCATACTTTACTACTAGAAGTCGACAGTCGCCGATAGCCAGAGCCGGCGGCCTTCTTGGTTGATCGAGTAGGCCGGCGTGAACACCGTCGTGGCGCCGCTTGGGTAGGGCACGTAGACTGCGTAGTCGGTGTTGAGCACGTTGAAGACTGTTGCCGAAAGGCGGAAGGCTTCGTCGACTTGATAAGAACCGCCGATGTGGAAGACCTCGTATGATCGGAAGTTGCCCACTGCGGCCTGCTGCGCGCCGGCACCGCGGTAGCGGCTTGAGCGGATCTCAGCGCGCGTCCAAAGGCTGGCCTGGTCGCTGACGCGCCAGCGCAAGTTGGCGTTCACCATGTGCTTGGGCAGGCCGACGAGCGGAAGGCCTTTCTCGGCACCGCTCAGCTGCTCCGTCTCGGTGTAGGTGTAGTTCGCCGTCAGCGAGACGGTGCCGAGCTGCACCTTGCCTGCCGCCTCGATGCCGCGGGTGCGTGCCTTGTCGATGTTGATTGACTGGCCGAACAGGTCGACTGCCGGGAACGGACCGACGTCGAGGCAGCCGGCGCGGTTGAGGTTGCCCGCAAAGCGGCAGTTGGGGATTCCGGGGCCACTGGCGATCTTGTCGTCAAAATCGTTGTTGAACAACGTCACGTTCCCGCTGAACAGGCCGCTGTCGTAGTAGATGCCGGCTTCGTAGGTGGTGCTGGTCTCGGGCGTCAGCCCCGGTGTGCCGATCAGCGGCACCCGACCCTGGCTACCGAAGCCAATGATGCCTTCCGCGATCTGCTCGACCCGCGGTGTCTTGAAGCCGCGGCTGACACCACCCTTGAGGGTCAGCTGCTCGTTGATGTTCCACACCGCATACGCGCGCGGCGACCACTTGTTGCCGAAAGTCGAGTGGTCGTCGTAGCGCAAGCCGCCGGTCAGGTTAAGACTGTCCATGAGCGTCAGCGTCGCCTCGGCAAAGCCAGCCCACTGGGTGAACTTGAACGGCGCCGGCGCCACGCCGTCGACCATCCGCGCCTTCCAGTACTGGCCGCCGACGGTGAACGCGACCGGCCCGCTCCTGCCGGCAAAGCGCGAATCAAGGATGTCGTTGCGCGCTTCCAAGTCGCGCGGGCTGAGCGGCACCGCACCAGGCGTGCCGTTGGGAATGAGGCGGCCGACGGTCACGGTCTCGTTACGAGTCAGCGTGGTATCAAGCGTCCCGAGGCCGGTGCGCCAGCCATGTGCGACGACGTAGTTGGTGCGATTGAACTTCTGCGACATCGCGTAGCCGCCGGTTCCCAAGGTGCCGAGCCTGCCCTCGCTGTTGTCGTAAGACTGCTCGTTGCGGTCGTACTCGAACCATACGTCGTGGTCCGCATGTGGCGTGATCGAGAGCCGGCCGCCGTAGGTGTAGACGTCCGAGCGCACTGGGTTGCGGCCCAACGTCAGCGCCGGATCACCTGGAATCGGAATGTCTGCACCCTCGCGATGCAGCATGCTGCCGCGCAAGGTCAGGCCGATGAAGTCGGCCACCAATGGCCCCTGCGTGAAGCCGTTGAGCGATTGAATGTTGCCAAAGCGGTCGTCGCCTTGAATCGTAGTCTCGCCCGTGGCAGTGCCCACCCAGCGGTCACCGACCTTGCGGGTGATGATATTGACTACGCCGCCCATAGCATCAGAGCCGTAGAGGGTGGACATCGGGCCGCGCACTACCTCGATCCGGTCAATCGCGGAGACCGGCGGCATGAAGCTGGTAGAGGTTTCGCCAAAGCCGTTCGGGGTGACGCCTCCGGGTGCGTTCTGTCGCCGGCCGTCGATCAGCACGAGCGTATAGTCGCTCGGCATGCCGCGAATTGAAATATTGAGACCACCCGTCTTGCCTGCCTCGCCGCCGACGTCGATGCCGGGTACGTCCTGCAGCGCCTCGGCCAAACTGCCGAAGCGCTTCTCCTGCAGCTCTTCGCGCGGGAGCACGCTGATCGTCGCGGGGGCCTTGACGATGTCCTGCTCATAGCCTGCGGCGGTGACGACGATGTCTGCGCGGCTGTTCTCGGTCCTGATGGTGCCGGCTTGGCCGGGCGCGGCTGCGCTCTGTGCCGCAGCAGGGTGGGTCAACGCTACGGCAAGCGTGGCCGCCACGCTACTGGCCAAATTGCGTCGAAGCACCGCGCTCAAGATCGTCATAAACACCCCAGTTCTGCGAATGATTAGCATTCGCAGGCCCCATGGCAATAATACGGGAACGACGTCAAACCCTAATATGTTCGGATGAACCGCAGCAACAGATCCTTACAGAAGCGAAACATCGGCTCCGCCGTCGAGAACGGCAGCAACGTCCCAAGCGTCGCAAGGCCAGCTCCTCGCCGGAGACGAGGAGCTGGCGATTCAAGTTTCGGTCTTTTCGGCGAGGGCAAGCGCGTCTTCCACGTCAATCCCGAGATAGCGCACTTTGTTCTCGATCTTGCTATGGCCGAGAATGATTTGGACAGCGCGCAGGTTGCCGGTCGCCCTATAGATAATCGACGCCTTCGTTCGCCGAAGCGAGTGAGTTCCATACTCGCTTCGCATCAGTCCGACACCCGCCACCCATTCATCGACAAGCCGGGCATACTGGCCCGTGCTGAGGTGCCCATTATGGTCGACTCTGCTCGGAAAGACAAATCGTACCGCCTCGGCGTTCGAGCCACGCCAGCAAGCTGGCCCGAGCGTCCGGAAGCAATTCAAATTGAACGGGTCGACCTGTTTCTGCTGCATCACGATTGCGCGCGTTCGGATGTGTCCCCCGCTGACAACGTCCCCAATTTTCATCCGCACCAGGTCGCAGCCGCGGAGCTTGCTGTCGATCGCGAGGTCAAACAGCGCGCGATCACGCAGACGTCGGTTCTGGTTGAGGTAGAACCGTATTTTCCAGATTTGCTTTGGTTTCAGTGCGCGCTTCGCACCGACGGTTCCCCTCCGGGCCAATCGGCGACAAGCCGCTCCGCGCCGCCGTCTACCGGTTCGCCGAGGCGGTTCGCGACGGAAACGCCGACCGCTACGCTGCGGTAGCGTCGATCCTCAGGCGAGACCTACCCGCGCTCGACGGCAAGGAGCCCGGGGCACCCATCATCGCCGACGGCGTGGAGACGCTTCCGGGAACAATCGAGGCTCTGACATCCCTGCGCGGCAGCCATCTGCTGATCCAGGGTCCTCCGGGTGCCGGCAAGACCTACACCGCCTCCCAGTCAATCGTTGCGCTGCTCGCAAACGGAGCGCGGATCGGGATTTCCTCGAATGGACACAAGGCCATCAACCAACTGCTGGGCGAGGTTGAAGCGCTCGCGGCGGCGAATGGACTCAACTGCCGCGGCATCAAAAAAAACAGCTACGAGCATCAGGTTCTAGGAACCGGGCGCTGGATAAAGGAGACGTTCAAAAACGAAGGGGTGGCGCCCCACCACCAACTCGTAGCCGGAACCGCGTGGCTCTTTGCCAGCCCGGAACTGGACCAAGCATTCGACTACCTCTTCATCGATGAGGCCGGTCAGGTGGGACTCGCAAACGTCGTCGCCATGGGCGTCGCCGCCAGGAACATCGTCCTCGTCGGCGACCAGATGCAGCTGGCGCAGCCGATCCAGGGGACGCACCCGCGCGGCAGCGGCGTGTCGGCGCTGCAGCACCTGCTGGAGGACCACGCAACCGTCCCGCCCGAGCGCGGCGTCTTCCTGTCCGAGACCCGCCGCATGCATCCCGATCTCTGCTCGTTCGTGTCCGCGGCGGTGTACGAACGAAGGTTGCACTCGGCAGTTGGGACCGAGGTTCAGGCGCTGCTCGCCGACGCCGCGCTAGATCCCGAGGCGATCGCCCCGTCCGGTCTGCGCTTCGTGTTCGTCGACAGCCTAAGGCTGCACCCAGCGCTCCCGGTTTGAGGCCGAGCGGCTGGACCGCACTTACCGAGCGCTATTGGGCCAACGGTGGCGCGACCGGCATGGCGTAGAGCGTCCGATCGGCGTCCAGGACATCTTGGTGGTCAGTCCGTAAAACATGCAGGTCGAACTCCTGAAGACGACGCTCCCGGCCGGAGCGCGGGTCGGCACCGTCGACAAATTTCAGGGCCAGGAGGCGGCCGTAGTGCTGGTGTCGATGGCGACGTCGAGCGGCGACGACCTACCGCGCAACATCGAGTTTCTCTACAGCAGGAATCGCCTGAACGTCGCGATTAGCCGCGCGCGTTGCCTAGCGGTGATTTACGCCAATCCGCGACTGCTCGAGATCCCCTGCCACACGATTGGCCAGATGGAACTCGTTAACGGACTATGCTGGGCACGTCGGTTCTCTGTACGGCAGGCGGCGAGCGCAGAGGACCCGACCGCCTAGATCTGGTCGAACACCGAACCCATCCGGGGGCTGAACAGGCGCTCGTACCGGGCCAAGCGCCTCGAAGATTGGGCGGCGGCCATCAGCAAAGGCCCCCCGGAAGACCAGCAGGACGCTTCGAAGATTTTCGCCAGCGGAAAGATCAAGATCGATCGACGGTCCACCGGGGAGGTCTGGGCCGAGGCTTTCTGGGTGGAACCTCATTCGCAAGGCCGCATCTCTCGGACGGACAGGGTCGAGGATCCCGACCGCATCGAACAGGTCGGTCTGTGGACGCGCGAGACCCCTGTTTTGGCGCGCCGGCTGTTTACGCTGCCGCCACAGCCATTGCCCCAACGCGAAAAAGGCGAAAGCAATGATAGCTATGTGAACCGCTTGGACGAGGTTGATCTGCTGCTGGATGATGCGGAAGCCAGCTGCGGCTGATGTTCGAGGAGGTCGAAGCACCAGAACCCGCCAACGATGAGGTGGCGGCGCCGCTTGTGGTGAAATCGGCCCGCAAATCCGGCGGCCGTGTTCCGCTTCCTTCGCACTTCCCGCGTCATACAGTCGATCATCAGCCCAGCCCGTGCAGTACCGGTTGTAACGGGCCGTCAGTACAGATTGACGAGGCTGTCACTGAGGTACTCGAATATGTCCGGGCGCGCTTCCGGGTCATCCGCCACGTGCGACCAAGACTGGTGTGCCGGTCCTGCGAACAGATCCGCCAGGCGCCCGCTGTCGATCTGCCGCTCCCCAAGGTGATGGCGAGCAGCGCCTTGCTGGCCCACCTCGTCGTCAGCCGCTTTGTCGATCATCAGCCCTGGCACCGGCAGTCGGTGATCTTCCGACGGGTGGGGCTTCACATCGATCGGGACGTGATGAGCCGCTGGGCACGGAAACTGGCATGGCTGCTGGCGCCGCTCGGGGAGCGGCTGTTCGCCTATATCCGGGAAGCCGCCAAGATCCACGGTGACGACACGCCGGTCACCTTGCTGGGCAATGGCGATGGCAGCCGGACCGGGCACTTATGGGTATATCTGCGTGATGATCGATCGAGCGGCGACATGAGCCCGCCAGCCGTGGCCTTCCGCTTCAGCGCAGATCGTGGCGGAGCGCATCGGGCAGAACATCTGGCCGATTATCAGGGCTATCTACAGGCGGACGGTTTTGCGGATTATAATGCGTTTTACCGTGATCCCAAGACCAAGGCCCCCAGGGATATCATCGAAGTGGGATGCTGGAGCCACGCGCGCCGGAAATTTACCGACATCCTGGAAAAGAGCCCGTCGCCGATCGCGGCGGAGGCGGTCGTGCGGATCGCTGAACTCTTCGCCATCGAGCGAGATATCAAGGGTGCGCCACCCGATGAGCGACGACGTATCCGCCAGATCAAGGCGGTGCTCAAGCTGGAGGCTTTACGCACCTGGCTCGAAACCCAGAACCGTGGCCTGTCGTCTGACAGCAATCTGGCGCGTGCCTGTCGCTGTCCGCTCAATCGCTGGCAGGCCATGATCCGTTACTGCGACGATGGTCGGCTCGAGATCAGCAACAATCTGGTGGAAAATGCCCTGCGCGGGGTCGCTCTTGGGCGCCGGAACTGGATGTTCGTCGGCTCCATGAAGGGGGGAGAGGCCGCCGCGTTCTTCTACGCCCTGGCGGGCACATGCCGGCTCAACGGCGTCGAGCCCGAGGCATGGTTCACTGACGTCATCGAGCGCATCGGTGATCAACCGATCAATCGGATCGATGACTTCTTGCCGTGGAACTGGCAGGCATCAAGGCTGACCAACGATCTGGAGAAGGCTGCGTGAGCAACGGCACTGTCGTGCGGATGAAGATTACGCTGGACGATGTCACGCCGGCCGTCAGCCGAACGCTGGAGGTGCCGCTCAATATCCGGCTCGACCGTCTGCACACCATCATCCAGACCGCCTTCTCCTGGACGGACTCTCACCTGTGGGAAATGAGCTTCGGGCAAACCGGCTTTGGCATCCCTGATCCTGAATATGGCTTCGACGGACCGCTCGATGCCCGTAAGGCCACTCTCGCTCAGGTTCTGGCGGATACCAGGCGCAAGACCTTCCGATATCTCTATGACTTTGGCGATGCCTGGGAGCATAGCGTCAAGATCGAGCGCATCAGCCCGGCCAGCCCGCACCTGACATATCCGCTCATCCTCGATGCAGTAGGCATGCGGCCTCCAGAGGACTGTGGCGGCCCATGGGGTTACGCCGAAAAGCTCGAAGCACTCGGCGACCCCCAACATGAATATCATGAAGAGGCGCTGGAGACCCTCGGCGACGACCATGATCCCAACGCCAAGCCCGATATCCCCCTGATAGAGACAAGGCTGGAAGCGCTCGCGAAAAAATGGGCGCCACGGACACGCCGGAAAGCCTGAAAGGCCGCGTCAACGCCGCCTTCAGTCGGCGCTTACGGTCATACTGGGGCCGGAGCGGGTCGCTTTGCAAAATTCTGTGGCATGACGGCCTCGGGATGTCATTATATTCAAAGCGCTTGGAAAAGGGGCGTTTTGTGTGGCCCGCCGCAAAGGACGGGACGGTCGCGATCTCGGCTTCGGCGATGGCGTGTCTGCTCGAGGGCATAGACTGGCGTAACCCTCAGGAGACCTGGCGCCCGACACAGGTCGGCTGATCCCCAGCGTCAATCAAGGTGAGAAAAAGCGCACCTGTCCGGGCACTTTGGCGGACAAAATGTGCTGGAAAACTGGCTTAAATCCTGGGGTTTGCGGCAGGTTCGTGCTATAGAAAAGCATGGCCGCAAGCGACCCATCCGACGAGCTCCTCCAGCTTCGCGCTGAGGTTGCCGCTGTTCGGGAGCGGGCCGATCAGGCTCAGGTGAAGCTGTTCGTAGCCGAGGCCGAGGTCGCCAAGGTTTGGGCGATCAACGCTGATCTGCTGGCCCGCAACGCCCACCTCGAGCTGATGAACGAGGCGATGCGCCGCGACAAATACGGCGCGAGTTCCGAGCGCAGCCGGCGCCTGCTGGGTCAGCTCGAACTCACCTTCGAGGAACTGGAGGCCAATGCCAGCGAGGCCGAACTACTCGGCCAAATTGCGGCCAACAAGACCACCACGGTTGCAGCGTTCACCCGCAAGCGGTCCACCCGCCGCGACTTCCCGGCCGACGTACCGCGCGAGAAGGTCGTCATCCCAGCGCCAGAGCTGTGCCCGTGCTGCGGCTCGGACGATCTTAGCCATCTCCCCGCCGTGATTACCGAGACGCTCGAGAGAGTTCCGGCCCGGCACAAGGTCATCCAGACGGTCCGGGAAAAGGTTTCGTGCCGTAAGTGCGAGAAGATCAGCCAGCCACCAGCGCCCTTCCATGTCTGCCCACGCGGGATGTTCGGGCCGCACTTCCTGGCAAACCTGGCCTTCCAGAAGTACGGTCTGCACCAGCCCCTCAATAGCCAGCGTGATAGGCTCGAGGCCGAAGGCATCCCCTTGAGCCTCTCGACGCTCGCGGATCAGATCGGCGCGATCTGCGTGGCGGTGAAACCCCTGTTCCTGCTGCTGGAGGCGCATGGGCTCGCCGCTGACCGCCTGCATGCCGACGACACCACCGTTCCACTTCTGGCCAAGCTGAAAACCAGCGTAGCGCGCATATGGGACTATGTGCGCGACGATCGCCCGTTCGGCGGGCCGGCGCCGCCGGTGGCGCTGTGCTACTACTCCAGCGATCGCAGGGGCGAGCATCCCCGCGCCCACCTGGCCGGCTATACCGGTATTCTCCAGGTCGACAGGTATGCCGGCTTCAATGCCCTGTTCGAGGAAGGCTGGGCGGTGAAGCCCATGACGCGCGCAAATTGCTGGGTTCATGCACGCCGGGAATTCTTCAAGCTCGTCGACATCCGGCAGCAGCTCAAGCGAAAGAAAAAGGGCACCGCGCCGCTCATCTCGCCGCTGGCGACCGAGGCGCTCGAAATCATCGATCGGCTCTTTGCCATCGAGCGCGGCATCAACGGCAAGCCTGCC
>JBPPMC010000041.1:0-2205 GCA_051305835.1 Sphingobium sp. | reverse complement strand
CACGCGGTTGCTCGCGATCGTGCCTGCGGTAGCGGTTGCGATCATCTATGGGCCGAGCGGCGCGATGAAGCTGCTGATCTTCAGCCAGATCGTGCTGAGCCTGCAACTTCCCTTCGCGGTCGTACCGCTGGTACGTATGACCAGCGACCGGGGCATGATGGGCAATTTCGTCAACAAGGGCTGGCTGAAGATCGCGGCCTGGACCGTGTCGGCCATCATCATTGCGCTGAATCTGAAGCTGCTGTCGGATTTCATCTTGCCGTGAGCGATGGTTCCGGCGCCCGATCGGTCGAAACGAAGCGGGCAGCTTGAAACGAGGCGCGTTGCGCAGGTAAGGACACGGATGACCATGTTCATGCTTGTCCGCTATTTCCTCCTGTTTCTTGGCCTTCTACTGGGCGGAATGTCCGCTGCCGCTTATGCGCAAGCCACCGACATCGTCGTAGAATCCGCCAAGGCGCTCGACAGTGCCGCCAGCACCGTCAGGCAGATCGACGCTGCGATGGATGAAAATTCGCAGCCCGAGGACAGGTCCGCCCTGCGCACAAAGCTGGAGAGCGCGCGCACGTCGGCCACGCAGGTCGTGCAAGTGTTGCAGGGTCAACTCGATCTTGTCGATGCCCGCATTGCAGAGCTTGGCCCGACCACCGACGGCGTCGTGGAAGCGCCCGACATCAGGGCGCAGCGTCGTTTGTTGGCGCAGCAGCGGTCCACGATCGATTCCGCGATCAAGCGCGGCAAGCTGCTCGGCATCGAAGCGCAGCAGCTGACTGACGAAATGGAGGCAGCGCAGGCAGAGCGGCTGAGCAAGGAAATCGCCGCGCGGGTCTCGTCGCCCTTGTCGCCTGCCTATTGGGCGAAAGTCGTGAAGGCAGTTCCGCAGGATGTCGTGCGGATACACCGTTTCATTACGGCAGAGCGCGTTGCCCTCTATGCTGGCATCCGTCAGGGCGCTTTGCCCTGGATCTTGGCCGGCGTCATAGCAGCGCTGCTGCTCATCTTCCCCGCCCGGCGCTGGCTGACCCAGACTGCCCGCCGGTTCATGATAGACGAAGCGCCCGGACGTCGCGTCCGCCGGTCCGGTTATGCGCTCTGGCGGATTGCGATCGGCACTGCCGTTCCCGGTTTCGCTGTCGTCATCGTCGTGCAAGTCCTGGACGGCTGGGCGATGATCGCCAAGTCCTGGACCCCGGTCGCCGACACGCTGGTGCTGTCCACATTCGTCGGCGGCTTCATGGCATCGCTGGGCGGGGCATTGCTGATGCGTGGCCAGTCGTCCTGGCGGCTTTTGCCATTGAGCGACGCGACCGCCGAAAAGCTGCGGCCGTGGACATATGTGCTGGCGCTGATGGTGCCGGCGATCGCGCTGCTGGATGCGCTAAACGAAGGGATCGGCGCCAGCACCGCAGCGCGCACTGCAGCCGAAATGGCCAAGGCGCTGCTCCATGTCGCAGTGCTTGGTGGCGTGCTGCATGCGATCGGCCGGATACGCGCGCAGCGTGAGGCCAGCACGGAGGGGGGCATCGGCCCGGCGCATCCGATAGTCGCCTTCATCAACCTGGCGCTCTGGGTGATCGTATTCCTGTCGCTGGGTGCATTTCTGATCGGGTTCGTCGAACTGAGCCTGTTCCTGACGCGCATGACGATCTGGACCTGCGTGGTCATATCGGGTCTTTACGTGCTGCTGGTCGCGACCGAGGACATCGCGACGACCGTTCTGTGCGGCGAAAGCAAGGTCGGCATGTTCCTCCATCAACGGATGGGAGTTCGCGCCAGCGCCATCGACCAGACGGGCGTGCTGCTGTCCGCAATGCTGCGGATGTTGCTGGTCGCCGTGGCTCTGGGCATGTTGCTGGCGCCATTCGGGGCAGGGGTCGGGCTGCTCTTTACGCGCCTGGGCACGATCGCGCAGGGGGTGCAGATCGGCGAGGTTACCCTGTCCCCCGGCGCAATCCTGCGGGCCATTGCCGTGTTCGGTATCGGCTTTGCGCTTGTGCGGTTCTTCCAGCATTGGCTGACGCGCCGCTATTTGCCGGTTACGGAGTTGGACAATAGCGCGCGCAATTCGGTCAGCCTGGTCGCGCGTTATGCGGGTATCCTGCTCGTCGCATTGTGGGGGCTGGCGTCGCTTGGCATTGGCGTGGAGCGGATCGCGCTGTTGCTCTCCGCCCTGTCGGTCGGCATCGGCTTCGGTTTGCAGGCGAT
>JBPPMC010000029.1:0-2828 GCA_051305835.1 Sphingobium sp. | reverse complement strand
AGACGTGTATAAGAGACAGCAGTTAATGCAACCACTTGCCAAGCGTCGCTGTCGCGGCTCAACAAGTCGAGCGTGGACGTTCCAACTGACCCGGTTGCTCCAAAGATTGAAACACGCCGCGTCATAGCAGGCCCGGCACTGCGACCAGCAGCGCGGCCAGCGGTGCCGCAGTGACTACGCCATCCAGCCGATCCAGCACACCGCCGTGGCCCGGTAGTAAGTTGCCGCTATCCTTGACGCCCGCCCGCCGTTTCAACGAGCTTTCAAAAAGATCGCCGCCCTGAGCGGCCACCGCCAGAATTCCGCATGCCGCCGCAAGACGCAGCGGCAACCCGGCCGAAACGTGAAGAATAAAGCCGAATGCCAGCGATGCAAGAACACCGCCGCCCAGCCCTGCCCAGGTCTTTGAAGGGCTGATCGACGGTGCCAGTTTTGGCCCACCAATGGAGCGCCCTGCGAAATATGCGCCTATATCGGTCGCCCAGACCAGTCCAAGCGCCCAGAATGCCAGCAGCAGTCCCGTGGGCTGACTGCGTAGGAACAACAATGCCAAAATAGGTATGCCCACATATAAAATGCCGAGCGCCAGTGTGATCGAACGAGTGATCGCCGCCACGAACAGCGACGCGCCCAGCAGCAAACCAACTGCGAGGAACGACGGCCCTGCCGCGAGAGGATCGGGTGCCATGATCGCCAACGGCACGCAGATCGCAAACATTGATAACCGCCGCGCTTTTACGTCCGCCCCGATCAGCGCCGCCCACTCCCCCTGCATCAGCACACCAGCGACGGAGGCCAGTATCCAGAACAGGATATGCCCCATCAACAACGCAGCCACAGCGATGCAGATGAGCGCGAGGCCGACGAGGGCGCGCGTCTTTAGGTCGCTGGGACGGGCTGTCATGGTAACATCAGGCTCTGAAAATACTCACAGGCCACCATAACGGCGATCGCGATTCTTGAACGTATCGAGTGCTCGGGCAAGCGCCGCGATGTCGAAGTCCGGCCAAAGAGTCTCCGTAAAATACAACTCGGCATAGGCCGCCTGCCATAGCAGGAAGTTGCTCAGCCGCTGCTCGCCCGATGTGCGGATCATCAGATCCAGCGGTGGCAGGCCAGCAGTGTCCAGCGATTCATCCAGATGAGCGGCCGCAATATCTTGCGGGGCAATTTCCCCCGCCGCAGCCCGCGCCGCGATGCGCTGCACCGCCCGGACCATTTCGTCCTGAGACCCATAGTTCAGGGCAATCGCCAACACCGGGCCATTATTGCGTGCTGTCCGTGCCAAAGCATCCTCGATCAACGCCACCAGCGACGGCTCAAGCGCCCGGTAATTGCCGATTACACGCAACCGCACATCATCCGCCACCATCTCGTCGATGTCAGCCTCGATGAAGCGACGCAACAGCCCCATCAGGTCGGCAATTTCCGCCGCTGGACGCTTCCAGTTTTCCGAAGAAAATGCGTAGAGGGTCAGGCACTCGACGCCGAGTTCGCGCGCCGCCCGTGCGATGCGACGGACCGCATCGACGCCCGCCTTATGCCCCGCAAAGCGCGGTAACAGGCGCTTCTTGGCCCACCGACCGTTACCGTCCATGATGATCGCGACATGACGCGCACCATGATCAGGAACGTCATGGGGCAAAACGCTGGGCTGCGTGCTGGAAGATACCTGAGTGGCCACGAGAACTATGTGCCGGTTTGCGGCTTATTGGCCAAGTATTTCTTTTTCCTTGGCACTTGCCGTTGCGTCGATATCCGCGATGGTTGCGTCGGTCAGCTTCTGCACTTCGGTTTCCAGGCGCTTGCGATCATCCTCGCTGATCTCGCCCTTCTTCTCGTCGGCCTTCAGGCTGTCCATGCCGTCGCGACGCACATTGCGCGCAGCGATCCGCGCGCCCTCGGCATATTTGCTGGCGAGTTTGGCGAGTTCCTTGCGGCGCTCCTCGGTCAAATCGGGGATCGGCAGGCGCAGCGTGGTGCCATCCGTAATGGGATTAAGGCCAAGGCCCGCCGAGCGGATCGCCTTTTCAACCGGCGTCACATTGCTGCGGTCCCACACTTGCACGGAGATCATGCGCGGCTCCGGCGCCGACACCGTGGCAACCTGATTGAGCGGCATATGCGCACCATAAACCTCAACCGTAACCGGATCGAGCAGCGCGGTATTTGCGCGGCCCGTGCGCAGGCCCGAAAGGTCGCCCTTCAGCGACTCGACGGCACCGGCCATGCGGCGTTCCAGATCGCTCTTGCTATATTGCGGCATGATTACTTCTCCTGAGCCTGTACGATCGTCGCGACGCCGTCGCCGGCCAACACCTTCGACAGGTTGCCGGTTTCTCGAATATTGAAGACGACGATGGGAATGTTGTTTTCGCGACACAGCGCAATCGCGCTCGCGTCCATGACCTGCAGATGGTCATTCAACACACGGTCGAAAGTCACTGCTTCATAACGGGTAGCGCTCGCCACCTTCTTGGGATCGGCGTCATAGACACCGTCGACGCTGGTTCCCTTGAACAGCGCGTCGCACCCCATTTCGGCCGCGCGTAATGCCGCCGCAGTGTCAGTCGTGAAGAACGGATTCCCGGTTCCCGCCGCAAAGATCACGATGCGACCCTTCTCCAGATGCCGCTCCGCGCGACGGCGGATATAGGGTTCGCAGACGCTCGCCATCGGGATTGCCGACTGCACCCTCGTATCACGGCCCATCCGCTCCAGCGCGTTCTGCACCGCCAGCGCGTTCATCACGGTCGCCAGCATGCCCATATAATCGGCACTGGTACGGTCGAAGCCCTTGGCCGCCGCCGCCAGCCCCCGGAAGATGT
>JBPPMC010000026.1:0-7162 GCA_051305835.1 Sphingobium sp. | reverse complement strand
CCCGGCTTCTTGAGCCATGCGCCTACGGTCGCTTCGGTTACGGATTCGCCCAGCGTGGGGACTTTGACTTCGGTGGCCATGATGCTGACTTAGCCCTTCTTCTGGCGACGGATTTCGGTGCGGACACTGTGGCCGAGTGCATCGGCAACCAGTGCGCCCTGTTCGGCGATATGACGTTTGGCGAGGCCCGTTGCAGGCGAAGCGGATGCCTTGCGCCCGGCATAGCGTGCGCGCATCGGCGCGCGGCCAGCTTGCTCAAGGCTCTGCTCGATGAACGGCTCCACGAAGAACCAGCCGCCATTGTTACGCGGTTCCTCCTGACACCAGACGACTTCCTCAAGGTTAGTCATCCGGGCGATCCGCGCGGCGACCGCGTCGGTCGGGAACGGGTAAAGCTGCTCGACACGCACGATCTGCGTATCGGTATCGCCTGCCGCATCGCGTGCTTCTATCAAGTCGTAAGCGACCTTGCCGCTGCACAGCACCAGCCGCCTGGTGTCCTCGTCGGCTGCGGGATTGGTATCCGACAGCAGGCGCATGAAGTGCGTATCGCCCTGGAAGTCCTCGGCCTTGCTCACCGCCAGCTTGTGCCGCAGCAGTGACTTGGGCGTCATGATGATCAGCGGCTTGCGGAAGGACCGCAGCATCTGGCGGCGCAAGATGTGGAAGTAGTTCGCCGGCGTCGTGCAGTTCGCGACCTGGATATTGCCCTCTGCGCATAGTTGCAGATACCGTTCGAGACGCGCGGAGCTATGTTCCGGCCCCTGCCCTTCATACCCATGCGGCAGCAGCATCACGAGGCCATTGGCGCGCAGCCACTTCGACTCCGACGACGCGATATACTGATCGATGATGATCTGCGCACCGTTGGAGAAGTCACCGAACTGCGCTTCCCACAGTACGAGGCTCTTGGGGTCAGCAAGCGCATAGCCATATTCAAAGCCCAGCACGCCATATTCGGAAAGCGGCGAATCAAGCACTTCGAAACGGCCATGCGGCACGGTGGAGAGCGGAATGTAACGGCTTTCCGTATCCTGATCGACCCAGACCGAGTGACGCTGGCTGAACGTGCCGCGCCCAGAGTCTTGCCCCGACAGGCGGACGCCATAGCCCTCCGACAATAGCGATCCAAAAGCGAGCGCCTCGCCGGTTGCCCAGTCGAAATTGGCGCCCGTCTTGAACATCTCCGCCTTGGCATCGAGGATGCGGCGGAGCGTCTTGTGAATGTTGACGCCTTCAGGGACGGTCGTCAGCGTGCGGCCAAGGCTGTCGAACAGCTTGGGCGTGATCGCGCTTTCCACGCTTTTGCGCGCGGTCTCGACATCGGTCGGCTGCGAAAGCCCCGACCAGCGACCTGCGAACCAGTCCGCCTTGTTCGATTTGTAGCTCTTCGCTGCTTCGAACTCGACTTCCAGTTGATCGACGAATTCCTTGGTGGTCGCCTCGACGAAGGCATCGTCCACCACGCCCTCGGCTTTCAATCGCGCGGCATAGACATCGCTGACAGGCGGATGCTGGCGGATTTTGGCGTACATCAGCGGCTGGGTGAAACTGGGCTCGTCGCCTTCATTATGGCCAAAGCGACGATAGCACCACATGTCGATCACGATATCGCGATGGAAGGTCTGGCGGTATTCGATCGCCAGTTTGCAGGCAAAGGTCACCGCCTCCGGATCATCGCCATTGACGTGCAGGATCGGGGCCATGATGCCCTTCGCCACGTCGCTCGGATAGGGTGAGGAGCGCGCGAATTGCGGGCTGGTCGTGAAGCCGACCTGATTGTTGATGACGAAGTGGATACATCCGCCGGTATTGTAGCCGCGGATGCCGGAGAAGCCGAGGCACTCCCAAACAATCCCTTGTCCTGCGAAAGCCGCGTCACCGTGAATCAGGACAGGCAGCACTTCCTTGTGGTTCGCAAGGTCGTCGCGGAACACCTGTTGCGCGCGGACTTTGCCGAGCACGATCGGATCGACTGTCTCAAGATGCGAGGGGTTGGGCACCAGGCTCATATGAACCTTGGTCCCGTCGAACTCACGGTCGGTTGAGGTGCCGAGATGGTATTTCACATCGCCAGAGCCGCCCACGTCTTCCGGGTTAGCACTACCGCCGGAGAATTCGTGGAAAATGACGCGGAAGCCCTTGGCCATCACGTTCGCAAGAACGTTCAGGCGACCGCGATGCGCCATGCCATACACGATTTCGCGTACGCCCTGCGCGCCGCCATATTTGATCACCGCTTCGAGCGCGGGGATCATCGACTCGCCGCCGTCCAGCCCGAAACGCTTGGTGCCGACATATTTGCGGCCCAGGAATTTCTCATACTGCTCGCCGTGAATGACCTTGGTCAGGATCGCCTTCTTGCCCTCGGGCGTGAATTCGATTTCCTTGTCCTTGCCTTCCATGCGGTCCTGCAGGAAACGTCGCTCTTCGACATCGGCGATATGCATATATTCGAGGCCGACATTGCCGCAATAATTGGCGCGCAATATGCCTACCAGTTCGCGGACCGTCGCATATTCGAGGTTGAGCGCGCCGCCGAGATAGACCTTCTTGTCTAGCGCTGCGCCCGAAAAGCCATGATATTCCGGCGTCAGATCAGCGGGCAGTTCACGCTGGGAAAGGCCCAGAGGATCAAGATTTGAGGCAAGGTGCCCGCGCACGCGGTAGGTGCGAATGAGCATCATCGCCCGGATAGAGTCGCCAGCCGCCTCCTGAATATCCTTGTCGGATACGGCCTTGCCAGCGGCCTGCGCCTTGGCCTTGATCTCGACCGCCATTTGCGTGGGGTCGAGCGCCGCCGTCAGCGCGTCTGTGTCGGTGAGCGGCCAGTTGGCCCTCGCCCAGCTTGGACCCTGCTCAACTTCCCCCGCATTAACCGGGAATTCCTGACCTTCGTAACCCATATTCCGTCCAATCTTGCGCTTCCCCGCGTGCAGCCGCGGAACGCCAGCGCAGGTCGGGGGTGCAGCCCCGCCTGCGTTCGGGCCAGATTAGCCCTTTAGTACTTGCAGCAGCGTCGTGCCGAGTTCCGATGGGCTGGCCGCAACCGTGATACCGGCCGCTTCCATTGCCGCGATCTTGCTCTCGGCATCGCCCTTGCCGCCGGACACGATGGCACCGGCATGACCCATGCGACGGCCCGGAGGCGCCGTGCGGCCAGCGATGAAGCCCGCCATCGGCTTTTTGCGGCCACGCTTGGCCTCATCGATCAGGAACTGCGCAGCCTGCTCTTCGGCGTCGCCGCCAATTTCGCCGATCATGATGATCGATTCGGTCGCGTCGTCCGCCAGGAATAGTTCCAGCACGTCGATGAAGTTGGTGCCGTTCACCGGATCGCCGCCGATGCCGACTGCCGTGGTCTGGCCAAGGCCAGCGTTGGAGGTCTGGAACACGGCTTCATAGGTGAGCGTGCCGGAGCGCGAGACCACGCCGACGCTGCCCTTCTTGAAGATGCTGCCGGGCATGATGCCGATCTTGCATTCGCCGGGCGTCAGGACGCCGGGGCAGTTCGGGCCGATCAGGCGCGACTTGCTGCCGGACAGCGCGCGCTTCACGCGCACCATGTCGAGCACCGGGATGCCTTCGGTGATGCAGACGATCAGCGGGATTTCCGCGTCGATCGCTTCCATGATCGAATCAGCCGCGAACGGTGGCGGAACGTACACGACCGAAGCATCGGCACCGGTCGCCGTCTTGGCTTCCAGCACCGTGTCATACATCGGCAGGCCGATATGGGTCTGACCGCCCTTGCCGGGGGTAACGCCCGCGACCATTTGCGTGCCGTAAGCCAGCGCCTGTTCGGTATGGAACGTGCCGGTCGCCCCGGTCATGCCTTGCGTGATGACCTTCGTATTCTTGTTTACAAGGATAGACATGCTTGCCCCTTTATAAAGGTGAGTGGCATTTCATCTATCGACCGCCCCAGGCTGCACACTTTTCCTGGGGAGGCCGGTGCAGCTTTGTATCAGGCGAGCGAGGAATCGATGCCCTTGCAAGCGACCAGCAGTTCCTTGACTGCGTCCACCGACACCTGAAGATTGGACTTGGCTTCGTCGGTCAGCGCGATCTCGATGACTTCCTCGACACCGCCCGCCCCGATAACGACAGGCACGCCGACATAGAGACCATCTACGCCGTACTTGCCTTCGACATAGGCGGCGCAGGGCAGCACGCGCTTCTTGTCGCCCAGATAGGCTTCGGCCATCGCGATGCCGCTAGTGGCGGGCGCATAATAAGCGGAGCCGGTCTTGAGCAGCGCGACGATTTCGCCACCGCCTGACCGCGTGCGCGCGACGATGGCGTCGATGCGCTCCTTCGTGGTGCGGCCCATCGTGATCAGATCAGGGATCGGGATACCCGCAACGGTGGAATATTCCACGACCGGGACCATCGTATCGCCATGACCGCCAAGAACGAAGGATGTGACTTCCTTCACGGAAACTTGGAATTCATCGGCAAGGAAATGGCTGAAGCGCGAGCTATCGAGCACACCCGCCATGCCGACGACCTTGTTGTGCGGCAGGCCGGAAAATTCGCGCAGCGCCCACACCATCGCGTCGAGCGGGTTGGTGATGCAGATGACGAATGCGTCGGGTGCGTTGGCCTTGATGCCTTCGCCCACGGCCTTCATGACCTTCAGGTTGATGCCGAGCAAGTCGTCGCGGCTCATACCGGGCTTGCGTGCAACACCGGCAGTGACGATGATAACGTCTGCGCCCGCAATATCGGCATAATCATTGGTGCCGGTGATCTTTGAGTCGAAACCTTCGACCGGGCTGCACTGAGACAGATCGAGCGCCTTGCCCTGAGGCACACCCTCGACCACGTCGAACAGGACGATATCGCCCAGGCCCTTGAGTGCGGCGAGATGCGCGAGCGTGCCACCAATATTGCCAGCGCCGATCAGCGCGATCTTCTTACGGGCCATCATCATCCTCCAAAAAAATACGCGAATTGGAATTGGAGGATCGCTTAGGCCCAATAGATTAAGGTTTCAACTGCGCAAAGCAGCCAGCCCCGAATTATCTTTGCAATTCATTCGCAATTGCATTATGGAGCTATTGCTGTTCCTGCCCCTTACCCTTGGGGCTGTCCCTGACAGCGACCAACTGGTCGGGCCGGTCCTTAAAGAGCTGGCCCGACCCATTTTGGCCCCACTCGTTTCGGCCGCTCTATTCTGCGTCTGGCTATTTCGAACCATGTCCCAGCGCGAGATATTCGTCCGACTGCATTTCCAGCAGGCGCGAGACTGTCCGCTCGAATTCGAAAGCGCCATCTCCAGTGGGATACAGCGCTGCCGGAAGCGCATCCGCCGACGCGAGCAGCTTCACCTTATACTCATATAGTGAGTCTATCAGCGTCACGAACCGAGCCGCCTCGTTCCGATTTTCCGGCCCTAACACGGGAATGCCAACGATGATGACCGCGTGATATTTCCGGGCAATCGCCAGATAATCGGTGGCTCCGCGCGCTTCGGCGCATAGCCGCTTGAAGGAAAACACCGCCACGCCTTTCAGGCTCTTCGGCACGTGCAGCGTGCGTCCACCCTGCACGGGCAGCTCCTCGCTCGGCACATGGGCGCGATCGCTCGGCGGATAGTCGGTGAGGCGGAAGAAGGCGGCGCTGAGCGCCTCGGTCACCTCCGGCCCATTGGGCACATGCCACAACGTCGCATCGCCAAGCCGGTCGCGGCGATAATCGGTCGGGCCATTCAGGCCCAACACATCCAGGCGGCTTTTGATCAGTTCAATGAACGGCAGGAACAATTGCCGGTTGAGGCCATCTTTATAGAGGTCGTCAGGCGGCCGGTTGGACGTCGTGACGATCGTCACCCGCGAGGCGATCAATCCCGTGAACAGTCGTGACATGATGGCGGCATCGGCCATGTTGTTCACGACCATCTCGTCGAAGCAAAGCAGCCGCGCTTCATCCGCCAGCGCTTCAACGACAGGCGGGATCGGATCGCCCGTCTCGCTCTTGCGGGCCTGGGCAAGCCGCGCATGCACGTCCAGCATGAATTCGTGGAAATGCACGCGGCGCTTCCGGCGAACCTGCACGCAATCATAAAACAGGTCCATGAGCATGGATTTGCCACGCCCCACGCCACCCCACATATAGAGGCCACGCGCCGGCTCAGGCGGTTTACGCAGCATGCGCCAGAGCGTTGAACCGCGCGGGGGCGCTGCTTCCAGTTCCTTCTGCAAGTCGTCCAGTCGGATCGCAGCGGATTCCTGATCCGGGTCCGCGCGAAGTTCGCCAGCAGCGATCAGCGCGTGATAGCGAGCTAGAACGCCGCTCATGCTCCGCTAAGCCGAAGTGGTCAGGGCGATCAGAGCGCCCGTTCCACCATCAGCTTCTTGGTCTCGGCGATTGCCTTGGCGGGGTTCAGACCCTTCGGACACACATTCGCGCAGTTCATGATCGTGTGGCAGCGATACAGACGGAAGGGATCTTCCAATTCGTCCAGACGCTCGCCGGTATATTCGTCGCGGCTGTCGGCCAGCCAGCGATAGGCCTGAAGCAGAATCGCCGGACCCAGGAACTTGTCGCTATTCCACCAATAGGATGGGCAGGAACTGGAGCAGCAGGCGCACAGGATGCACTCGTAAAGTCCGTCCAGCTTTTCGCGCTCTTCAGGCGATTGCAGGCGCTCCTTGCCCGATGGCGGCGGCGTGATTGTTTGCAGCCAGGGCTTGATGGAGCTGTACTGCGCGTAGAAATGCTTGAAGTCCGGCACCAGATCCTTGACGACTTCCATATGCGGCAGCGGCGTGATCTTCACGTCACCCTTGCAATCCTCGATCGCGGTGGTGCAGGCTAGGCCGTTCTTGCCGTTGATGTTCATCGAGCATGACCCGCAAATGCCTTCGCGGCAGGAGCGGCGGAACGTGAGCGAAGGATCCTGCTCGCTCTTCATCTTGATCAGTGCGTCGAGGACCATAGGGCCGCAATTGTCCAGATCAATCTCGAACGTGTCGTAGCGTGGGTTCTTCCCCGTGTCCGGATCGTAGCGATAGACCTTGAATTTCTTGACGTCGGACGCGCCTTCAGCCTTGTGCTCCACACCCTTGCCGTTGATGCGGCTGTTCGCGGGTAGTCTGAATTCGGCCATATTCCTCGTGTCCCGTATGAGTCCCGATGCGGACCCCTCAACAATATG
>JBPPMC010000021.1:0-14543 GCA_051305835.1 Sphingobium sp. | reverse complement strand
ACCGGCGCCGGAAACGGCTTCACCGCCATATCCGGCCTCCGGTTCCGCTTCGCTCCACCTCCACCCGGATATGGCGCCGAGGAGCATAATCCACTAACAAACCAACCGGTCCACTCGACGGGGGCAGATCACATGGAGGTCGAATGTTCAGTCATGTCACTGTCGGAACCCGTGATCTGGAGCGGGCGGGCCGCTTTTACGATGCGCTGCTTGTCCCGATCGGGTGGCGGCAACGTGTCGTCACGCCAGATGACGGCCCCCTGGCGCTCTGCTGGGTATCCGGAGACGCGCCACTCCCGCGTTTCTACGTGTACGGCCCGTACGACGAGCGACCGGCAACGGTTGGCAACGGCAGCATGACCGCTTTCCTTGCACCCTCGGCCGAGGCGGTACGAGCGTCATGGGCCGCGGGGCTGGCGAACGGCGGAATGGATGAAGGCGCGCCGGGTGAACGCCCGCATTACGGCGAGGGCTATTTTGGCGCTATCTGCGCGACCCAGACGGAAACAAGGTCCACATCGTCTATCGCGGCGACCTTGAACCGCGCGAGGAGCAGCGGCTGCTTCGGGAGAGCGGTCGATGATCGCCAGCCAGATCGCGCTCGTCTACGCCACCTATCTCCTGGCGACGGCCAGTCCGGGACCGAGCAACATGGCGATAAAGGCAACGGCGATGCGCGACGGCCGCAGTCCCGCCCTCGCACTGGCCGCCGGCGTCATCGCGGGATCGCTCTTCTGGGCGATCCTTGCCGCAACGGGCATTTCCGCCGCATAGGATCGCGCCGTAGCGTACAAAAGGCGATGGCTCCCCGAGTTGGATTCGAACCAACGACCAAGTGATTAACAGTCACCTACTCTACCGCTGAGCTATCGGGGAGTGACCAGGATTGCTCCGGGCAGGGCGGTCTATAGCAGCGCATTTTCGGGTCTGGCAAGCCCTGTCAGGCGATAAATTGCTCCGCCGCAATTCGATCGTCCAGGGTATGTTCCGGATCGAATAGCAGAGTGAGCGGCGTAGTGCGGTCGATCTTCACTTCCACCCGCGCGACATCTCGGACTTCGCGCTGATCACCCACTGCGCTGACGGGGCGTTTTACGGGATCGAGAACAGTGAAGGTGATGGCCGTATTTTCGGGCAGGATAGCGCCGCGCCAGCGTCGTGGTCGGAAGGGGCTGATCGGTGTCAGTGCCATCAAGGCCGAACCCAAGGGCAGGATGGGGCCGTGTGCGGACAAGTTATACGCGGTCGAACCCGCGGGCGTCGCTACAAGCACGCCATCGCAAACGAGTTCCGGCAGCACGATACGGCCGTTCACTTCGACTGACAGCTTTGCCGTCTGGCGAGTCTCACGAAGTAGAGACACTTCATTGATCGCAGGGATGGAAAATTGTTCGCCGTCGATAGTATCCACCGTCATGCGCAGCGGATTGACCTTAAATGCCTTGGCTGCATCAAGCCGCTGGTGCAGTCGTTCGAGCCTCCACTCGTTCATCAGAAAGCCAACGGTGCCAAGGTTCATACCGAATACCGGGAGGATGCGGCGCGCCTCCAACATCGCATGCAGCGTCTGGAGCATGAAGCCGTCGCCGCCCAAGGCGATAACCATTTCGGCCTGATCGACCGGCACGAAATCGTAGCTGGCGCGTAATCGTTCCTCGGCAGCGCGGGCCGCCTGTGTAGGAGACGCAACGAGGGCGCGCTTCGGTTCGCTATTGCCCGACATGATCAGCCGCCGGTGACGCTCATATGCCGCACCGTTGCGGCGGCCGCATCGCCGCCGATACGGAAGTCATGCGCCAGCGGCTTGGCGGCGAGTGCACGGTCGAGTAACGCATCGACCGCATTCACACCGCCCTCACGGAAAGCAGCCTTCAGATCAACGTGATCTTCATGGCCCAGGCACATGTAGATGCGTCCCTGACAGGTCAGCCGCATGCGATTGCACCCTGCGCAGAAATTCTCTGACATGGGTGTGATGAGGCCAAGACGCGTACCCATGCCGTCGATTGCGAAGTACCGTGCGGGGCCACCCGTCCGATCGAGGAGGGGGGCGACGTCATAATATTGCCGAATCTCGTGCAAGGCGTGGGAGAGTGGAAGAAAGCGATCGGATCTGTCTTCCTCAACTTCGCCCAAAGGCATGGTTTCGATCAGGGTCAAATCATGACCTTCCCTGTCGCACCAGCGCAGCATGTCGACGAACTCGGCATCGTTGACGCCCTTGAGCGCAACCATGTTGATCTTGATCTTCAAGCCGTTGGTTTTCGCGGCATCCAGGCCGGCCATTACTTTGCCGATGTCTCCCCGCCGAGTGATATAAGAGAAGGTCTCCGGGTCGAGCGTGTCGAGGCTCACATTGATACGCCGGATACCTGCGTCGGCCAGCATAGCGGCATGTTCGGCAAGGAGCGTACCGTTCGTGGTCAACGTCAATTCTTCAAGGCCATGGCCGACATGACGGCCTATGCGGCGGGCCAGATCGCCAAAATCCCGTCTCACCAGAGGCTCGCCTCCGCTGAGACGTATCTTGCGGACACCGCGGGCAATGAAGCGATCCGCGATGATTGCAATCTCCTCCAGCGTCAGTATCGCATCGCGTGGCAGGAAAGTCATCTTTTCCGACATGCAATAACGGCAGCGCAGGTCGCACCGATCGGTTACCGAAATGCGCAGATAGTCGATCCGACGACCAAAGCCGTCGATCATCGCAGGAACATCCGTCTTTTCGGCTGATTGCATCTCCGTTAGTTAAGGCATGGTGGTGTTCGGCGCAAGCGGTGCGGCCCAACGGGCGAAGTAAGGTGCTGCTAACCCCTCACCTTTATAACAAAGTAAGTTAAGTAGATCGGAGAAGCGTTGACGTTACCGCAGCCAGAAAAGCCCGAGCGTCGGGGCCAGGAGGACAGCATGCGCGCGCTGTTCATACTTTCCATGGGTGAACGCGACGGGCTTACAGAACAGGCTGCTCTTATGGGCTGGCAGGCTACGGCTTTTCGCCGGACTGAAAACGCTGAGCGACATTATCTGGCCGGTAATGCCAACATCGCCTTGATCGATGTACGCGGCGGGAACGAACGGCTGGTTGGCATATTCGCGAGTGCCGTGGAGGCGAGTGGAGGCGCGTTGGTGGCGCTGATCGACGTCCATCAACTGCCGATTGTGCCGGAGCTGATCGGCGCGGGAGCGACTCACTATCTATGTGCGCCCTTGGAGCCACTGGCGCTCAAGGCCATATTGGAGTCGGCCGATGCGTTGGTGCGAAGGTTGGATGGCCGGGGACGGCCCGATCTGATCGACGCCAATACATCTGCCCGCCGAAAGGCGGCTACTAACCGCGATTTTCTGACAGGGCTTGTCAACCGGCAGGCTGCCGTAAACTGGATCGACCAACATCTGCGATATGGGCCAGGCAGCCCCGCCGTCATGTTGCTTTCCACTGGCCCCTTCGAACGGATCAACGCGGCATATGGTCGAACGGCAGGAGACGCATTGTTGGGTCGCATAGCGCGTCGCATTGAAGGGGCGGCGGCAGATTATGTGGGCGAAGCGGTCATGACCGCGCGTATTTCAGGCGGGGAGTATTTGATCGGAGTTCCTCCCGGTTCGCTTGGTGCCGATCAGATGGTGTTTCTGGCGCGTCACCTGATCGCGACGATAGGTCAGCCATTCAGTGCCGGCGATCACCTTATTCGTCTCACGACTCGCTGCGGCATTGCCGAGGGGTTGCCGGATGATGATGCGACCCGTCTGCTACGGCGAGCAGGAACGGCGCTTGCGGATGCCAAACATTCGGATGGGGAGGGCATCCGGATTCTCACGGCGCGGACCCGCAGCCGGGAAGCGGACCCGGATCGTCTGGAAAGTGATTTACGGCTGGCGCTCGACCGGGGCGAGATCGACATTGTGTTTCAGCCCCAATATGCTTGCAGTGATAATTCGCTGACGGGGGTTGAAGCGTTGGCGCGCTGGAGTCACCCGCATTATGGTGCCTTGGGGGCGGGAGCATTGTTTTCCGCCGCAGAGAGATCCGACTTTTTACTACCGCTTTCGGCGCATATCCAGAAGGAAGCGCTCAGCCAGGCGGCGGCGTGGCCACCCGCACTGACTACGCTGCGGCTGTCCCTGAACGTAACCGCTCTGGATATCGCCCAACCACGGTTTCTGGAACAATTCGTCGCGATGGTGGACATGAGCGGCTTCCCGCGCGAGCGACTGACGGTTGAGATTACCGAAAGCGGGCTGATCGAAGACATCACCGCTGCCTCCGACCTACTGAAGCAGCTGCGGAGCGCTGGCTTCGGCGTAGCAATCGACGATTTCGGCACCGGTTATTCCAGTCTCGCTTATCTAAAGTCGCTCCACCTCGACTATCTGAAAATCGACAGCGGTCTCGCGCAGGATATCGCTGGCTCAGAACGAGACCGGATAGTCGTACGCGGCGTGATCCAGATGGCGAAGTCTCTACACATGAAAGTCATCGCAGAAGGCGTCGAAACCGAAATCCAGCGCGACTTGCTGGCAGGGGAGGGATGCGACTTCTATCAGGGATTTTTGAAGTCGCACGCCTTAGCCGGCTCGGATTTGGTGAAGCTCGTCACAGGATAACGCGCCGCTCTCGGAAGCGGTCACTTATGCTGGAGAAAACACCCCAGTCTCTTCGTCGAGCACGTTGAGGACGCCGTCCGCAATCGCAAAAAACGCGCCTATCAGCTTCAACTCGCCGCTGCGTTCCTTTGATCTCACACAAGGAAAGGTTCGCAAATTAGCGAGGCTGACCTTCACGCCTTCCTGCTCCATCGCCCGCTGCGCTTCGCTGGTCTTATGATCCGGATGAGCCGTCACGACTTTCTCCCGCGCATCATCCAGAAGTTTGATCCAGCTTGCGATGAAACCGCCTTCGCCAGGAGGCCGATCCTTGAGATCGGCGGTGAGCGCTGCCTTGCATCCACCACAGCTACCATGGCCCATAACGAGGATCTCGCCGACCTTGAGAACCTGAACCGCAAATTCCAGCGCAGCGGAGACTCCATGCAAGCCCGGCGTAGTCTCAAACGGAGGCACCAATGCAGCCACATTGCGGACCACGAAGATTTCGCCCGGGTTGGTATCGAAGATCTGGGCCGGATCGACTCGGCTGTCCGAACAGGCGATGATCATGACACCCGGAGCCTGACTCTCCTGCAACTCGCTCCAGCGCTCGCGCTGTTGCGTCCATCCTGTTTGACGGAAACGGCGATACCCGCTGATCATATTGGCGAAATCAGTCATGCGCGTCTCCTAAACAACTGCGATGGCGATAAGGACGGGTGAAGCCACTGGCAAGTCGGGTGCAGGATCGCTATGTGGACGGCATGAACGAAATACTGCCCGTTGGCCCCGCCGCCCTTGGATCGCCGCGTGTTCGCAAGCCTGACTGGATCCGCGTGAAAGCGCCGACCAGCCCCGGCTATGTCGAGACGAAGAAGCTGATGCGTGAAAAAGGTCTCGCAACTGTCTGCGAGGAAGCGGCGTGCCCTAATATTGGCGAGTGCTGGAGCAAAAAGCACGCTACCGTCATGATATTGGGCGATGTCTGCACGCGCGCCTGTGCGTTTTGCAACGTAAAGACGGGCATGCCACGCAAGGTAGATCCGCTGGAGCCGATGCATCTGGCGGAGGCGGCTGCCGAAATGGGGTTGGAGCATATCGTTATCACTTCGGTCGACCGGGATGACTTGCCCGACGGCGGCGCTTCGCAATTCGTGAAGGTGATCCAGGAGTTGCGCCGGACGACACCGAACACGACGATCGAAATTCTGACGCCGGATTTCCGTAACAAGCATCAGGCAGCGGTGGAAGCGATCGTTGAGGCCCGGCCCGATGTCTATAACCACAACCTTGAAACTGTGCCGCGTCTATATCCAACGATTCGCCCAGGCGCGCGCTATTATGCGTCGCTACGTTTGCTCGAAAGCGTGAAGCGGCATGATCCGTCGATTTTCACCAAGTCCGGTATCATGCTTGGATTGGGTGAGCAGCGGCTGGAAGTGCATCAGGTCATGGATGACATGCGCTCCGCCGACATCGACTTCCTGACAATGGGTCAGTATCTCCAGCCCACGCCCAAGCATGCGAAGGTCATCGAATTCGTTCCGCCCGCAGCATTCAACGCCTACGCAGCGATCGCGCGCGCGAAGGGTTTCCTGCAGGTCGCCTCTAGCCCGCTGACCCGCTCAAGCTATCATGCAGGCAAGGACTTTGCGGAGATGCGCGCGGCACGTGAAGCGCAACTCGCGAAGAAAGCAGCCCATGCCCCGGCATGAAGAAACACGCCATCTGCCATACACGCCCGAACAAATGTTTGATCTGGTCGCGGATGTCGAACGTTACGAAGAATTCTTGCCCTGGGTCAGCGCTATTCGCATAAGGTCCAGCAGCGAAACGGAAATGGTCGCTGACATGGTTGTCGGCTTCAAGGGGCTGCGTGAGACGTTCACGTCCAAGGTGGTCAAGAAACGGCCGGAAGAAGTCCGCGTGGATTATCTCGATGGCCCGCTTAAATATCTCTACAACCTGTGGCATTTCCGGAGTGACGGGCAGGGCGGCGTTTTCGTGGATTTTGTCGTGGACTTTGCTTTCAAAAGCCGACTGTTCGAAGCGCTGGCCGGGCAGGTGTTCGACGCTGCGTTGCGCAAGATGATCGGCGCATTCGAAACTCGCGCCGCTGCGCTTTATGCCTCCGGAGTAGGCAATAGCAGTTCAAGCGCGCACAACGCCGCCTGAAGGCGGACGCCTCCGCGGCCATTATCTTCAAAATGCCGGGTATCAGCGAGTGCATCGTCTTCGGGCGCACCTTTTTCTGCGCGCGCGAACACGACAGTGCCCACAGGCTTTTGCTCTGATCCTCCGCCTGGTCCGGCGATGCCAGTAATTGCCACCGCAACATCCGCGTCCGATCTCTCCAGAGCACCCTGCGCCATGGCCCAGGCGACTGCGATCGAGACCGCCCCGAAGGTATCGAGAACATCCTCGGACACCTTGAGCAATTGGCGCTTCATGTCATTGGAATATGTAACAAATCCGGCCCCGAAAACATCTGATGAGCCTGGAATTTCTGTTAGTGCCGCTGATACCAGACCACCTGTGCAGCTTTCAGCTACAGCGATTGTGCGCCCCGCCTTTCGATTCGCATCCACGACTTGCCGCGCGAGAGTGATCAGTTCTGAAGGAAGAATTGTGTCCGGCATGGCTTCAGAACCCTTCGGGTAGAGACAAGGTTGCAACGGTCTGCGCGGCAATGCCTTCGCCGCGTCCGGCAAAGCCCAATCGTTCGGTGGTCGTCGCTTTGACGCTCACACGCCGAACCTCGACCGCAAGCAATTCAGCAATGCGCAACCGCATCGCATCTCTGTGAGGCCCGATCTTCGGCGCTTCGCATATTATCGTCACATCGACGTGATCGATACGCCCGCCGCGCGCCTCGACTAGGCTGCGAGCATATTCGACGAAGCAGGAGGATGCAACGCCCCTCCATTGCGGATCGGACGGCGGGAAGTGATTGCCGATATCGCCATCCGCCAGCGCTCCGAGGATCGCATCGACAAGTGCATGAAGCGCGACATCGGCATCGCTATGCCCCGACAAACCTTTGTCATGGGGCACCTTTATACCACACAGCCACAAATCCTCACCAGCTACCATCCGGTGAACATCATAACCCATACCTACTCGCGTCCTGAGATTACCCGCCAAACGCTGTTCAGCTTGCCGGAAGTCGGCAGGGTAGGTCAATTTATCGAGCATGATATCTCCTTCGACCATCCCCACATCGTGCCCTAAATGTCTTACCATTTGTGCATCATCTGTCGGCTCATCGACGCCGGTCCATCCCTTATGCGCAGCCATGATAAGGTCGAAGCGGAATGCTTGTGGCGTTTGAACACGAAAAAGTGCTTCCCTGTCCACGATCTCACCGAGGCAATCACGTCCCCGCGCGAGCGTATCCACCACCGGAAGTACCGGGATTGCGGCACCAATTTGGTCTACCGAGAGGATCAGGCGATCAATCACCGCCTTGGCCAAAAAAGGCCGCGCGGCATCGTGGATCAGCACGCGGTCCGCAGAAGATATGGCATCAAGACCCGCGCGAACCGATTCTCTGCGGCTTGCTCCCCCAAGCACGTAGGTAACGGTAATGTTTGGCTCGCCAATCGCTTCCCGCGCCGGTGTTTCCTCACCCTCGCCGACTACTACGACGATTTCCGAAACCGCTTCATGGCCGGCCAGCGCTTCGAGGGCATGCGCAAGAACATGTTTTCCCGCGATCAGCTTAAACTGTTTGGGTACGTCGCCGCCAGCACGCGCGCCGCGGCCAGCAGCGACGAGGATGGCAACGGTTCTTAGCGGCGTCATGGCGCTGCGCATAGCCGAGCGGTCGCTCCTGCGCCAGTCGCTTGCCGAGTCTGCGAATAACCGCTAAAGGGCTGCCTCATTTTTAGGCACAACCAGTGACTCAAACCAGCGCCCCGAAATCCTCTCTCAATCCTATTTCGATTGGCGATCTGGCGATAGAACAGCCGGTGATCCTGGCGCCTATGACCGGCGTGACCGATATGCCGTTCCGAACACTGGTGCGGCGCTATGGCTGCGGACTGAACGTGACGGAGATGATCGCATCGGCAGCGATGATCCGCGAGACGCGCCAGTCGATCCAGAAGGCGGCGTGGCACCCCATTGAAGAGCCGGTTTCGATGCAGCTTGCAGGATGCTCGCCGCAGGAGATGGCGGAGGCAGCCAAACTAAATGCGGATCGTGGAGCTGCGATCATCGATATCAACATGGGCTGCCCCGTGAAAAAGGTGGTGAACGGCGACGCTGGCAGCGCCCTGATGCGCGATCTGCCGCTCGCGGCGTCGCTGATCAAAGCCACTATCGATGCCGTCGATGTGCCGGTGACCGTGAAGATGCGCATGGGTTGGGACCATAGCAGTCTCAATGCTCCCGAACTTGCGCATATTGCTGAAGATCTGGGTGCGAAGCTAATCACCGTTCACGGACGGACCCGGAATCAGATGTACAAGGGATCTGCCGACTGGGCTTTTGTCCGGAACGTGAAAGATGCTGTGGCGCTGCCCGTGATCGTCAACGGCGATATCTGCTCGCTTGAGGATGCCGACATGGCGCTTGCTCAGAGCGGCGCTGACGGGTTGATGGTCGGGCGCGGCGCTTATGGCAAGCCATGGCTGATCGGGCAGGTCATGCACTGGTTTGCTACTGGCGAGCGGTTGAGTGATCCCACCCTGGCGGAACAATATGCAGTTATCGTAGAGCATTACCACGCGATGCTCGATCATTATGGCGTCGAGACCGGCGTCAACATGGCGCGTAAGCATATCGGCTGGTATACCAAGGGTCTGCCGGGTTCGGCCGAGTTCCGTAACGCCGTGAACCGGGAACCCGATGCACGCCACGTTCTGGATATGCTCGCCGGATTTTACGAGCCGCTCATGGGACGAGACATCGAATTTCGGCAAGATCCGCCCTTCGTTCAAGCCGCCTGATCGTGTCGCGCATGCCAGCGCCTCCTGCACGTCAACATGTAGGCGAGCCTTCTCTTTCGGAAATCGTGACGGCATTCCCGGTGGCTACGCTTGTCGTTGCGCCTGATAACCGGATCGCCAATGCCAATGTCAGGGCGGAGACCCTGCTTAACATGGCGCGCTCCGCTATCGTCGGTAGCGAAATCGGGCGCACGTTGCGCATGGCCGACGTGGACGGCCGCTACGACATCTGGAGTTCGGACAAGCCGTTAGCGGCCTATGATGTGCAGGTGCATGCAGGGCGCACGGCGGCCATGGAAGTCGACCTGATGATCGCGCCCATCCCGGATTATGAGGGGTGGCGCGTTATCTCCATACATCCGAAAAGCGAAGCGCAGAAAATAGCACATCGCAGAACCGCGGGGGGCACACGTTCGGCCATGGGCGCCGCGGCAATTTTGGCGCACGAAATCAAAAACCCGCTGTCCGGGATACGGGGTGCCGCTCAGTTGCTGGAATCGGGGGATGACGAGGGGAACAAAGCGCTCACCGATTTGATCTGCAATGAAGTGGATCGCATCGCGGCCTTGATCGACCGGATGCAGGATTTTACCACCGAACGCCCTTTGCAGTGCCGTCCCGAGAACATTTATCCTCTGATTGACCGTGCTGCCGAAGTCGCCACGGCAGGCTTTGCGAAGGACGTGCATATCACCAAGAGCTATGATCCATCATTACCGTTCGCTCTGGTGAATGGCGATGCTCTGGTTCAGATCATGATCAATCTGCTGAAGAACGCGGCAGAAGCATTGATCCCGCGAGAGCGGCAACTGCCAAAGCCACGTATTCGCATAGTCACCGCCTTCCGCCATGGGATGTCGGTTATGTTGCCGGGGAGCAAGGGCCACGCATCTTTGCCGATCGAAATCCTCGTGATCGACAACGGCCCTGGCGTACCCGAACATATTCGCGACCATCTCTTCAACCCGTTCATCACGGGCAAACGGACTGGGCAGGGATTGGGACTGGCGTTGGTGGATAAGCTGGTTCGCGACATGAACGGATTTGTGCAGTTCCAACGCGAAGAACAGACGCAGGAAACCATTTTCCGTATCTTGCTTCCTATGGGGCTAAACTGATGGTCGCGATGACAGGTGGGTTGACCGGCAAGATACTGGTCGTCGACGATGATCCAGCTATCTGCATCGTCGTGAGCGAGGCGCTGAGGAGGCAGGGGCACAAGGTCAAAACTGCCGCTTCGATCCGGGACCGCACCAGTTTGCTGGACAGCTTTGCTCCGGATGTTTTGATCACCGACGTCATGCTGCCCGATGGCAACGGGCTTGACGGTGTGGCAGCTATCATAGCCGATGATCCCAGCATCAGCGTGATCATCTTGTCGGCACAGAACACGCTGAATACTGCCGTTCGCGCGACCGAAAAGGGCGCATTTGAATATCTGCCCAAACCATTCGATCTGAATGAGTTGACCCGTGCAGTGTCCGATGCACTCCTGACTCGCCGAAGCCCTTCGACGGACGATTCGGATGCCGATATGCCAGAGCAGGATGGTTTGCCGCTGGTCGGTCGATCGCCTGCGATGCAGGAGGTTTACCGGACGATTGCCAGGGTGGTCTCGAATGATCTCACCATCCTCGTTCTTGGCGAGTCCGGGACAGGCAAAGAATTGGTGGCGGAGGCTATCCACAAACTGGGTCAGCGGCGGGCGAAGCCTTTTGTCGCAATCAATATGGCGGCGATCCCGCGTGAATTGATCGAGGCCGAGCTATTTGGATATGAAAAAGGCGCTTTTACCGGTGCCCATGCGCGAACCGCCGGGAAGTTCGAACAAGCCAACGGTGGAACTCTCTTTCTCGACGAAATAGGCGATATGCCGCTGGAGGCACAAACGCGGCTGTTGCGGGTGCTCCAGTCGGGAGAGGTGACCACCGTCGGAGGCTCGACGCAGGTCCAGGTGAACGTGCGGATTATCGCTGCGACGAACAAGGACTTACCGACGTTGATTTCAGAAAATCGCTTCCGGGAAGACTTATATTATCGACTGAATGTTGTCCCCATCCCGCTTCCCGCGCTTCGCGAAAGACGTGGCGACATACCGCTACTTGCCCGTCACTTTCTCGAAATCGCAGCGAATGAAGGCTTGCCGCGGAAGACTCTGTCGGACGATGCCGCGCTCTTGCTGGGCAATTGGCCATGGCCCGGCAATGTCCGCGAACTGCAAAATCTTATGCAGCGACTGGCGGTTCTTGCCCGGGAGAATGTCATTACTGCCGACATCCTCCGCCAGAACCTGCCGCTTCATGGTGCCGCAAGTGACAGCAGTGTGACCGGGTCGTCGCGCTTGACTGAGGCACTGCGCGATTGGGTGCGTGCGCAACTTTCCATCGGTGGTGGTGCCCCAAAAGAAAGCCTTCATTCTGAAATGCTTCAGATCGTGGAGCCGATCCTATTGCGCGAGACACTACTCAATTCAGACTGCAATCAAATACGCACTGCGAACATGCTGGGGATCAACCGCAATACGCTCCGTTCGAAACTGAATGAATATGGTATAGATCCCAGCGCCTTGAGGCATTCCGAGAGCTAAACCGACGAACGCACCCCGGCGTTCGATCAACTGCAACAACTGCGTCAAATACTGTGTGTTATTTGGCACAATATTGTTGTAACTATGCAACGATGATGGACGAAGCGGAAACGCTGCAACGATACAAGTCGCCATGGCGTCGTTTTCTCCCGCGCGCGATCCGGGAGCGAAGCCTCGCGCCGTTCGTCGAGGGCGCGACATTGCTGCTCCTGCTGGGCACCGGGCTACTTACCTATCTGCTAGTCTCCGCGCAGGGCGATTCCTACACATTGCTGACCCCGCCGATCGTAGCCTTATTGCTGGTCGCCAATCTGGTGCCTGCGATTGCGTTGCTTGTCTTGCTGGGCCGTCGTTTGGCTATTCGACGCGCATCGCGGACCGCCGCTGGCAGCGAAGGGCAGTTGCATGTTCGTCTGGTCGCGATATTTTCCATATTGTCCAGCGTGCCGATGCTTTTGGTCGTCATCTTCGCTTCGCTGCTGTTCCAGTACGGCGTGCAATTCTGGTTCTCCGATAGTGCGCGGGGCATGCTGGAGCATGCGAACGAATTCGCACGAGGCTATTACGAGCAGAATCTTCGCGAGGTGCGCGACGAGACGCTTACCATGTCGAACGATCTGCGCGATTATCTGAACCAATCGCCCATCTCGAGTCCCGAATTTCGCGAGGGCTATGTCTATCAAGTCGTGACGCGAAAGCTGAACCGATCGGCAATAATTCAGATCGGCAAGGATGGCGTCGAACGCACCGCCGCCAACGTCGCTTCGGATGATAAAGTTGCCAAGAATATTCTCAGCAAGGCCGTTTTGGCACGGCTGGCGGGGGGCGAGGATGTTGTTGTCAAAGCAAGCCCCAATCAAATCGAAGCCGTGACGTTGCTATATCCGCGCGAGCAGATTTACCTGTACGCCACGCGCGATTCCGATGCGCCCGCGTTCAGCCAGGTGAAGCGCGCACAAGCCGTACTATCGGATTATGACGATTTTGCCGCCCGATCGCGTAGCTTGCAATTGCGCTTCAACATTGCGCTCTTTGTGGGGTCGCTCCTGCTGGTCGGCATTGCCGTTTGGATCGCGCTTACTGTCGCCGACCGGCTGGTGCGGCCAGTTAACGAATTGGTCGATGCGGCCCGTCGCATCACCGCTGGCGACTTGTCCACACGCGTGTCCGGGCCACATGCACGCGATGAGATCGGCACGCTGGCGAGTGCATTTAATCGCATGACGCAGCGTTTGGAGGCGCAAACAGGCGCTTTGGTGGCAGCCAACGGCCAACTCGATAACCGCCGCGCCTTCATCGAGGCTATTTTATCCGGCGTGACGGCGGGTGTACTGTCCGTTGATCAAAATCGTGTCATCAGTTTGCTAAACAGCTCAGCGGAAAAAATTTTGGTGGAGGAGGGGGACGATCCCGTTGGACAGCCACTTTCCGCCATCTCGCATGAACTGTCCGAACTCCTCGATGACGAGCAAAGTGCAGGGATCGTGCAAGTTCGCGCCCATGGCGATCTTCGCACCCTCGCTGTCAAGATTTCACGCGATGCGTCCGGCCACGTTCTGACGTTTGACGATATCACGCAGCAATTGTCGGATCAGCGTCGGGCGGCGTGGTCCGATGTAGCCCGCCGTATCGCCCATGAGATCAAGAACCCACTTACGCCGATCCAGCTTGCCGCCGAGCGGCTTCAGCGGCGTTATGGCAAGGAGATCACGAACGATCCGGCGACATTTACCCGCCTGACCGGAACGATCGTGCGCCAGGTCGGCGATCTCCGCCGGATCGTGGACGAATTCTCCTCCTTTGCGCGTATGCCCAAACCGGTGTTCCGGCGCGAGGCGATCGCCGACATCGCGCGCCACTCGCTCTTCCTGCATGAAGTGGCGCATCCGGATATAGATTTTGCGTTCGAGTCGCATGTCGGCGCATTGGAGATCATCTGCGACCGGCGGCAGATCGGGCAGGCGTTGACTAACATCGTCAAGAATGCCGTAGAAGCGATCGAGCCTAAGCCTGCTCTATCCGATGGCAACGTCAGAGGGCATGTCCAGATGCTGCTTAATAGAGACGACAAAGGACGGCTCTGCATCAAGGTGACCGATGACGGCATAGGGCTGCCGCCGGAGCGCGAGCGTATACTCGAACCCTATATGACGACGCGCGCGAAGGGCACGGGCCTCGGCCTCGCGATCGTGAAAAAAATCGTCGAGGAACATTGCGGCGAGATAGCCTTTTGCGATGCTGACGGCGGGGGGGCATGCGTGTCCATCCTGCTGGATAGCGAAGCATTGGAACGACTGGAGGCGGCACCGGAAAATGCCGCAACGAAGGGAATAATGACAGCTCATGGCGCTTGATATTCTTATCGTCGATGACGAGGAGGACATTCGCGAACTGGTCGCCGGTGTGCTCGAAGATGA
>JBPPMC010000008.1:0-3720 GCA_051305835.1 Sphingobium sp. | reverse complement strand
GAGGCCAAGGTGCTGATCGAAGCCTGGCGGCGACATTACAACACCGTCCGGCCACACAGCAGCCTGGGCTACCGACCACCGGCGCCGGAAACGGCTTAACCGCCATATCCGGCCTCCGGTTCCGCTTCGCTACACCTACGACCGGATATGGCGGCGGTGAGCATAATCCACTAGCAAACCACACGGTCCACTCGGTGAGGGCAGATCACTACCAATAGCGTTCCGACCACGGACGCATTCCATCCGTCGCCATGCTTGAAGGAATCGATTTCCTGCTTGTTCAAGCGTCTGACAATAGACTCTTTACCGAGACCGTTGATGCACCAGTCCAATATCTGACGGACGATTTGCGCACAGTTATTGAATTGCCATTCGCCGATCAGCGGTTCGCTAACATCGTCCGGAACAAGATCGAGCCATCCGGCCCTTGGCGTGTCAGCTTGCGCCGTTCACCGGCTTCAATCTCCGCGCGCTTTTCCGCCCATACTTCTTGCAGCCGCTCTGCCTTGTCGGCTGACTCGCGATGTGCCTTCGTCAGTCCGGCATTCAGCGTGGTCAATATTTTAGGGCGCTTCCGCAATGACGGAAGATCGTAGATCATGTCGTCCGAAAGCGTGGCCACCGTAATACCCGACTCGATGATGGCGCGAAACATTCCCAAGGCATCCCACGGATTTTCGCGGGAAAGGCGGTCAATGTTTTCGACGATCAGCCATGAGTCGTTGGTTATCTCTCCGCTTTCCACTTTCGCAAGAAAGCCAGCCCCAGCGACCCTTTTTTCCGGTGCGCACCTTTAAATCCGGAGACACCTATGTCTCTAACTGTTGAGTCGAGCGTAAGGCCATGAAAGGTCGTGAACCGTTCGGCCTTTGCAAGCTGCCGCCTTAAGCTATCGCCCTTAATCTGGGCAGGCGTGCTCATGCGGATGTAAGAGTAAGCGGTCGTCATACATCACCTATACTCCACGCGGTTAGCGCCGCGCATTATTGGAATAAGGGGAGGTTAGATGACCTTGTTGACGTTCTGGCCGCCCGGTCCACCGGCAGTGATGAAGCGCTCCTCCAGCGCATCATCGGGCAAGGGGAAGGGCATTTCCATGATCAGTCGGGAAGCATGTCGGGCGTGAAGCCCGCTTCGATGAAGTGCGGCGGGAGCGGCGAGGTGGCCTCGACCGGTGGCTTGTTGGCGCGCGCGATCGAGAGGAAGCGGCTGTGCAGGAGCATCGCGCCATCGTCCGGCGTGCCGTAGATCGGATCTCCGACGATGCCAAAGCCGATGCCGTGTAGCGCATGGACCCGGATCTGATGCGTGCGGCCCGTCGTGGGCGCGAAGCTGATGAGCGATCGTCCGTCCTTTTGCGCGAGCATTGTCCAGCGGGTGAGCGCTGGCTTGCCCTTTGCGTCGGGAACCATGCGCCAGCCTTCTTCGGCGCTGCTGATCTTTTTCAACGGCAGATCGATCTCGCCGCTTTCCTCGGAGGGGATACCCTCCAGCACGGCGAGATAAGTCTTGGCGACCTGCCCATTTTCGAACGCCTGCCCAAAGCGCTTATGGGCCTTGGGATTGCGGGCGAGGAGCAGGCATCCCGACGTATCGCGATCCAGCCGATGCACCGCCAGCGGCCAACGTTGAAAACCGAACTTCAGGGAGTCGAGATGGTTTTCGAGACTGAGCGATCCATCGCGCGGGGGATCGACCGGCAGGCCAGCAGGCTTGTCGAGGATAATCGCTTCGCCATCGATGAAGAGGACGCGGTCGGCAAGCAGGGTCAAGACGGGTTCCGATGGGCAGGGGTAAAGGGCGATTGACGCCGTTGCCGGTTCCTATAGGCATTTGCCATCACGGGGGAAAGACCAATGGCGGGGAGCGAAAAGCCGCGCGAACGGCTCGAATGGATCGACGCGGCAAAAGGGATCGGGATCATCGCCGTGATCGCCGGGCATATATGGACGCGGGGACCATTGCGCGATGCCGTCTATGCCTTTCACATGCCGTTGTTCTTCCTGATCTCCGGCTATTTGTGCAAGCCGCAGCCTTCACTTCCCCAGGCCCGTAAACTGTTGGCAACACAGGGGCTTGCTTACCTGCTGTGGCTCGCGCTGGTGATTGCGCTCGACATCTGGATAGAAGGATCGCGAGGGCTACGACCTATCTTCCACACTTGGCCGGGTGACTTGGGCAAGATCGCTTTCGGAGGATCGGAATTGCGCGGCCCTTTCACGGTGTTCTGGTTCGTGCCGTGCCTGCTCTTCGCGCGTATCCTGTGCAACGCGATCGGTATGCGCTTTTCCGGAGGACGAAGTTGGGCATGGATCGGGCTTATGACGATCAGCCTCGCCATTGCTTACACCGCGGGCGCAGCCACGGACATATCGCCGCTTGGGCTGCTGACCGTTCCGATGGCCATGGTGCTGCTGTGGGCAGGATGGGTGTGGCGCGGCGTGGAATGGAAGGCGTGGATGTGGGGGATATTGCTCCCGATCTCCGCCGTCATTCTGGCATTCGGTCCGCCGCTGAACATGAAGGCTGGCGACTATGGCTGGCCGCTGTTGTCGATAGCGGGCGCCGTCGCAATCTCGATCGTCATCTTCCGGTGTTCGCAATGGCCCTTGCTAGACTCTGCCCTGATGCGGATCATCGGGGCGGCATCACTGACGATCATGTACCTGCACGTGCCTGTGGTGCATTATCTGACGCCATATCTGGGCAAGCCTGCCTTGCTGGGCGTGGCCTTGCTCCTGCCTCTGACGCTGCACTATCTGTTGAAGGCGAACAGAGTGACCGCGCGGCTGTTTCTTGGCATCCAGAGCAGCCGCGCGGAGAAGGCTCAACCGTGGAGTTTGGCCGCGACTTCGGCGACGCGGCGACCCTGATAGCGTGCGCCATCGAGGTCGATAGCGGTTGGCTGACGGCTGCCGTCGCCACCCGCTATCGTGGTCGCGCCATAGGGCGCGCCGCCGACGATCTCCTCGTTGCTCGTCTGTCCGGCGTGGCCGTAATCCAGACCCACAACGGTCATGCCGAAGTGCAGCAGGTTGGTGATGATCGAGAACAAAGTCGTTTCCTGCCCGCCATGTTGCGAGGCGGATGACGTAAATGCGCCGCCGACCTTGCCGTTCAGGGCGCCACGCGCCCACAGGCCGCCGCCTTGATCCAGGAACGCCGCCATTTGGCTGGACATGCGGCCAAAGCGCGTGCCCGTGCCGATGATGATCGCGTCGTAGTCAGCCAGCTCGTTGATGGTCGCAATGGGCGCGGCCTGATCGGTCTTGAAGTGGTTGGCCGTCGCAACGGCTTCCGGGACAGTCTCAGGAACGCGCTTGATGTCTACAGTTGCGCCGGCGGAGCGTGCGCCTTCTGCGACGGCATTCGCCATCGTCTCGATGTGGCCATAGGACGAATAATAGAGGACGAGCACCTTAGCCATTGATATTCCTTGATAATGGTTATGGGAAAAGGGCCGCCCGCGCCGCCAGGGAGGGGGCGCGGCGCGGGCGGGGAGACGCGGTTACTGGCTATCGACCCGCACGATATCGCTATCCTCCAAGGCTTTGATTACGACTGTGCCGCCACCCCGAATGGCCGCGCCATCGCGCGCTTCGAACGGCACTCCGTTGACATCGACGCGGCCGGTGGCGGGAACCATATAGGCGTAGCGCCCGTCCGCCAGATCATAAGTCAATGTTTCGCCAGCCTGCACCGTCGCGCCCAGCAGGCGAG
>JBPPMC010000260.1:0-4562 GCA_051305835.1 Sphingobium sp. | reverse complement strand
GTCTATGCAAGCGGGAGTTCCTTTCGCTATGGAGGCGATGAATCTCCGTGTGCAGCGGGGGCGCACGCCTCTCATTCAGAAGGACATGTTATGCCCAGCCCATCCTGGACCGCCATTCATGCGCAGCCCGTTCCAGAACTCAAGACGATCTTCGATATTGATCCGGATCGCTTGTCCAAACATAGCCTTTCGATCGGGCCGATCCGCTTCGATTGGAGCAAGACGCATCTGACCGACGCGTTGCTTGGTGCATTTCAGGATTTGGCCGTGGAAAGCGATTTCATCGGCAAGCGCGACGCCCTGTTCGCAGGCGCAAAGGTCAACAATACCGAAGACCGGGCGGCGGAACATCCGGCTGAGCGCGGAGAGGGAAGTCTCGAAAGCGTCGCCGCTGCGAAGGCGCTGCATGTGCGGATGCGGGCGCTGGTCGATGCGATCGAAGCCGATGCGCTGGGACCGGTTCGCCATATCATCCATGTCGGGATCGGCGGATCGGCGCTTGGACCGAACCTGATCGTCGATGCGCTGGGTGGCAGCGATAATCGCTATGACGTGGCGATTGTCTCGAACGTGGACGGCACTGCGCTGGAAGCGGCGCTGGATCGCTTTGATCCGCATGCAACGATATTGGCGATCGCATCCAAGACGTTCACGACGACCGAGACGATGCTGAACGCTGCCAGCACGATAAACTGGATGGTCGAGGCAGGTGTCGATGACCCCTATGGCCGCGTGATCGCACTCACCGCAGACCCCGACAAGGCGCTGGAGTGGGGCGTTGACGAAACGCGCGTCCTGCCGTTCAACGAAAGCGTAGGTGGACGCTATTCGCTCTGGTCCTCCATCGGTTTCCCGGCGGCGCTGGCGCTGGGATGGGATTCGTTCGAGAGCCTGCTGGAAGGCGCCGCGACCATGGATCGGCATTTCCGCCTGGCCGAGCCTGCCGAAAATGCGCCGCTCCTCGCGGCATTTGTCGATCTCTACTATGCGCGCGTCATGCAGTGCCAGACGCGCGCCATCTTTGCCTATGATGAGCGATTGAAGTTGCTTCCCTCCTATCTTCAGCAGCTGGAGATGGAGAGCAACGGCAAGAGCGTGACCTCCGATGGTCAGCCAGTCGACGGGCCGACTGCGGCGATCACCTGGGGCGGCGTGGGGACGGACGCACAGCATGCCGTGTTCCAATTGCTGCATCAGGGTACGCATGTCGTGCCAGTCGAGTTCATCGCTTCCATCGAGCCGGGCCATACGCTCGATCCGGCGCATCACCGTACGTTGCTGGTCAATTGTTTCGCGCAGGGTGCCGCATTGATGCGGGGCAAGGACAATGCAGAAGATCCGGCGCGGGCCTATCCCGGAAACCGTCCCTCAACCACGATATTGCTGGAGGACGTGACACCGCAGGCGCTGGGCGCGCTCATCGCCTTTTACGAGCATCGCACATTTGCCAATGCCGCTTTGATGGGCATTAATCCGTTCGATCAGTTCGGCGTGGAGTTGGGCAAGCAGATCGCCAAGTCGATCGAGCAGGACGGGCCAACCGGGTTCGACCCGTCCACCATGGCGCTGATCGACCTGGCGCTGAATTAAGAGCCAGCCGATCTCTGTCAGCGATCGTTCCTGCTGGTAAACGAACTCATCCCGCACCATCTTTGATCGAACAACGAAGGCCTATCACATGAGCGACTATGAGTATGACCTGTTCGTCATTGGTGCGGGATCAGGTGGTGTGCGGGCGGCGCGTATCTCGGCTGCGCATGGCGCAAAGGTGGCCGTGGCGGAGGAATATCGCGTCGGTGGCACTTGCGTCATCCGGGGTTGCGTGCCCAAGAAGTTGCTCGTGTACGGCGCGCACTTTGCCGAGGATCTGAAAGACGCGCGGCGGTTTGGGTGGGACGTGCCCGAGTGCGGTTTCAACTGGAAGACGTTGCGCGACAATGTGCTCGCCGATGTCGATCGGTTGAACGGCATTTATCAGCAGACGCTCGAAAACAACCACGTTGAAACCTTCCACGAACGCGCCACCATCTCCGGTCCGCACGAAGTAACACTCGCCAGCGGGCGGACGGTTACGGCGAAATATATTCTGGTTGCGACCGGAGCCTGGCCGATGCTGCCCGACTTCGAGGGCGTTGAGCATAGCATCACCTCGAACGAAGTGTTCCACATCGACGATGTGCCCAAGCGCATCGTCATCGGTGGCGGCGGCTACATCGCCAATGAATTTGCCGGAATCTTCCATGAATTCGGCGCGCATGTGACGATCGTCAACCGCTCCGACACGATCCTGCGCGGCTACGATGCACAGATCCGCGACAGGCTTCTCCACATCAGCATGGTGAAGGGCATCAATTTCCGCTTCAATGCCAAGTTCGAGAAGATTGAGAAGAATGAGGATGGCACTTTGTGCGTCCGCATTAAGAATGGTGATCCCATCGCATGCGACATGGTGCTGTTCGCAACGGGGCGTCAGCCGAATACCAAGGGCTTGGGATTGGAGACGGCGGGTGTCGAACTTGACAAGCAGGGCGCGATCACCGTCGACGAATATAGCAAGTCATCGTGCGACAGCATCTATGCTGTGGGCGACGTGACCAATCGGGTGCAACTTACGCCGGTGGCCATCCGCGAGGGGCATGCCTTTGCGGACACGGTGTTCGGCAACAATCCCCGGACCGTGGACTATGGCTGCATTCCGTCCGCCGTATTCAGCCATCCCCCGATCGGCGCGGTCGGCATGACCGAGGCGGAGGCGCGCAACAAGCTGGGGACGGTCAAGGTCTATACGTCCGACTTCCGCGCGATGAAAAACGTCCTGGCGAACCGCAACGAGCGCGCGCTCTACAAGATGGTGGTGGATGCAGCGACCGATCGCGTGGTTGGCTTGCACATGATCGGGCCGGATGCGCCGGAAATTCTGCAGGCGGCAGCGGTCGCCGTGAAGGCGGGACTGACCAAGCAGGACTTCGACGACACCGTCGCGCTGCACCCCAGCATGGCCGAAGAACTGGTTCTGCTGAAGTAAACCGGGATATTAAGTTGGGGCTTTATTCGATGCAGTAGGGCACGACCTGCCGGTTGTTGGGATCGACGCGGATGGGGCGATCGGCTGGCGGGAAAGCGCGTTGGTCGCAACTTTGGCGGGAACACAGGCGGCAGGTCACGCCGATGGGCGTCGCGGCGGCTTCGTCTCGCAATTGGAGTCCGTCCGCATAGACGAAGTTCCCTGCATGCTCCACTTCACACCCAAGAACCACCGCGTAGCGGCGCGGCGCGCGGGCATAGCTGCCCGATGGTTTCACCAATCCCTTCGCCATCGAGACGTACCGCACGCCATCGGGGGTTTCGCCAAGCTGGACGAGGATACGATCGGGAATGGCGACGGCTTCGTGAACGATCCAGAGCGGACATGCGCCGCCGAAACGTGCGAATTGCAGGCGCGTGGCGCTGTGTCGCTTGGTGATGTTGCCCGCCATGTCCACCCGGCAAAAGAAGAACGGGATGCCGCGCAAGCCCGGACGTTGCAGCGTGGAAAGGCGATGGCATGCCTGTTCGAAGCTGACGCCAAAGCGGCGAGCGAGCTGATCGATGTCGTGGCGCACTTCCCGCGCAGCATCTCGGAAGCGGGCATAGGGCATGACCAGCGCGCCCGCGGCATAGTTGCCAAGGCCGATCGCGAGCAGCCGGTCGGAGCCGGGCGCGGTTAACCCCGCCTTGGCCGTGACTTCCGCAATCAGCGTCGCGCCTTCCGTAGCGACCAATTGATGTGCGAGCAGAAATTTGCGGCTTTCCAGCGGCAGGGAAGCATTGATGAAAAGCCGCCGGGACTCGGCGTCGTAGACACGCAGCGCAGCATCGCGCGCTTCCTGCACCCGCGTTTCGATCCTATGGCGATCATGCAATGCGGCAATGAGCGCGGCTTCCGTCAGGCGCTCGCCATCCGACAGGGCTGTCCACAAATCTTCGGCCATGCAGTCAAGGGCGTGGACATAATTGCCCGCCTCGTGAAACCAGTCTCGCACGGCTTCCCATGGCATCCGCCCTTGCGCGGCCATGTCATTGGCGATGGCCTCTTCCATCATGTTCAGGCGTTCGTTGGAGCGCGCATAGGCGCGGTGCAGGTCCACGAAGCGCGCGGCGAATTCAGGGAACTGGAGATGCAGCTTCTCGATCCGTTCAGCTTCCAAAGGGCCACTGGCCACATCGGGATGGGCAAGCGCGAAGGTGAAGGCGCCCAGAAGCTGTTCTTCTTCCCGCGCGTCGAAGGCGGCCCAATCCAAGGGAAACGCCCCGGCAAGGGCGGCCTTTACCTTAGCGGTCAGCGGGCGATCATCATTCTCAAGCTGGCTCAGATAGGATACCGAAATGCCCAGGATCGCCGCCATCGCCGCCTGATCCAGCCGTTGATCCAGCCGAAGCTGTCGCAGCTTCTGCCCTGCAAATATTCGTGCGCCCCGTGCCATTGCTTTGCAGTAATTTGCAAAGTAGGTTTTTGCAAATCCGCAAATTCACAATTGCCCTTTCCGCCAAAGCCTGAAATGGACTGGCGGCCTATTCCGGGA
>JBPPMC010000344.1:0-2237 GCA_051305835.1 Sphingobium sp. | reverse complement strand
CAGATGCAGAACGCATTGCTGGCGCAGAACGTCCAGATCGGTCGTTCGTGGGACATCTGGCCCAATGTGTCGCGTGTTACGGTGGGATCGGCGGAAGAAATGTCGAAGTTCAAGGTCGCGCTGGACAAGGTACTGACGGCTTAGTCCGCCAGATTACGCATATTCGTTGCCTTGCAAGGTAGACGCTCGACAGGCCGGACGAAAGTTCGGCCTGTTCTGTTTCAGGCTGGATGCGATCCATCGTTGACGAGCAGCGATCTTAAGACCACCCGCTGTTATACTAGGGTCAGGACTCATTGATTGATCCAGAATATAACGGTCGCGGCGATGCAGATGGCGGACATGAAGGTATGGGCGCAACGATCGTAGCGCGTGTGGATGCGCCGCCAGTCCTTGATCCTGCCGAACATATTCTCGACTTTGTGCCGCTGTCTATAGAGCGCCGTGTCGTGTGGAATGGGCACTTTCCGGTTCCCCTTTGACGGGATGCAGGCCGTGATCTTGCGGTCGGCCAGTGCCGCGCGGAACCAGTCGGCGTCATAGCCCTTGTCGCCCAGCAGGACCTTTGCCTTCGGGAAGGCATCGATCATCAGTGCAGCGCCCTTATAATCGCTCATCTGCCCTTCACTGAGCAGCATGATGAGCGGTCGGCCTTTGCCATCGCATACGGCATGTAGCTTGGAGTTCAGGCCGCCTTTGGTGCGTCCGATACGTCGGGGAACATCCCCTTTTTAAGCAGGCTTGCCGCCGTCCGGTGTGCTTTCAGGTGGGTTGCATCGATCATCAACTGGTCGGGCTTGCCGCCCTTTGCTGCCAAGCCAGCGAAGATTTTGTTGAACACGCCAAGCCTGCTCCAGCGGATGAAACGATTGTAGATCGTCTTGTGTGGGCCATACTCCTTGGGCGCGTCGCGCCACATCAGCCCGTGCTTGATGACGTAAATGATCCCAGACACTATCCGCCGATCATCCACTCTTGGCACCCCATGAGACAAGGGAAAATACGGCTCGATCCGGCGCATCTGCGCCTCACTCAGCAGAAACGGAACATCCATCGGCAGCGCCTCCTAACGCTGCTATTGAATCAACCCATCACCCAATGCGCAAGCAATTTAACAGGTCCTGACCCTAGTTAGGGATGCGCCGACGGCATTTGGTACGATTGGCCTATTCCTAACTGCTTATGGCGTTCTATTTTCAGTCATTGAAGTGCTTCGTACTCAGTCGGTAGCAAGGGAGGTTGGCAAAGCGGCTGACCGTGCCGCAAAACTTGCCCGTAGCCCGTACGACATGCGAGATGTATCAGAATGCGCTACAATGATCGAAGCGGTGCTTTATGCGTTACAGCGTGACAGCTTCCCACGATCTCAACCGCTAAGCAGGATCATTCGGCTCTACACTGCAATCTTCGATGAGAAGTATAACGACGATCGAAGCTTGGAACGGGCTCGTGTTGGCATTGTACAATCTCATGTCGCTGCAAAACAAAGAGACAAGAAAGATGCTTTACTGGAAAAGACTCTTGCTGAAATGCTAAGCGATATTGCGGCGAAAAGTGGGACGATAACAACAAAGGTGAATGAAAAATGATTCCGGAATCGCAACGATCCTTTGTGGCGCGGTTACGTCGGGAAACAGAAGCTGGCATGCTCAGTTGGATGGGAGGTTCTGAAAACGCCTTTTTTTGCAGCCACAAAAAGTATACCGTTCATTTGTCATAATCTTTTGATGATGATCGAGAAGTTTCAATATATAGATTGACGATGACTGCGAATGGTCGTGAGGCCGGATTCGCCGTGAGCAGTGATGAGAGTGATATTCATGAGATGCGTAATCTTTACTCATCGGTCTCCATTAATGCGGCTGGGTTTCAGAACATCGAGGATGATTTCTTTGGAGATTAGTGCCTGATCGATCAACCTAACTTAGCCAGCAAGCGAACATCATATGCATTGCCCTTTCTGAGCTTCACAGGAAAAGCATGAACGGCAATGTTTGGTCGACGGACTACACGCGGTAATGGCCGTCCACGATCGATCGACTGCCTTGAAGAGGATCGGCGGCTACGGCCCCATGCCCGCCGGATGCAGACTTTCCGCAATCGGCCATCGTGCACCGTCGGTGGGTATCTGGCAGCTTACTGCGGCATGTCGTGGGGCCACATGCGTGCGCCATGGATTACGCGAAGGACGCGCACGGTATCCCCGATGATCTGGTAAGGTGCGATATAGGGCGTGC
>JBPPMC010000324.1:0-10561 GCA_051305835.1 Sphingobium sp. | reverse complement strand
GATCACGACCTCCCAATACGCGAACATTTACGGGAGTGAGGGAGGTTGCTTCTTTAAAGTTGGCTTGAAGAGGAGGGTGCAGAGGGAAACCGATGGATCTAGCGCTCTTTTTCAGGCGGTCCATGAGGCGCAACAGGCCGGAATTGGACGGTGAAAATCCGTCCCCCCTGCCCTGCAAGCTGTTGAAATCAAACGAGTTGCGAAACCGCTTAAATCGGGGACGGCACTTTGATATTAAACAGCTTTGCCGTTCCACGGCTGAAACACGGGTTCGATTCCCGTTGGGGTCACCAGCATTCTGGGCGTTTCTTGCAGTAGGATTGCGGTTTTCCGTAATGGTTCCGGAATATCCATGATGCGACACTGGCGAACAGTGAGAGATGAGATTGAGGGCTGTGCCTCCCTCGATGACATGGGTCCTCCTGAGGCATCTGCACGCAAGTAACGGTGATCACCCGCTGAACAGCCGGTTTTGTGCCATCTGAAAATCGAGAAGGAGCGGTTATGCTCTTGTTCTAGGAAGTTCGTGGACGTTCCAGCACTAGCGGTCGGCTGCCGCGCGCAATTTTCTCTGAGACAGAATATCAGCCAAATCGATGCCGCAGCGCCCTCTTTCTAAATCTCTGTTTTCGGAGGGTTTCGTTCGCACTTAGGGGCCGTTTCGAGTTTCATCGCTTTGCCTCAAACGAGGAGCCAATGGTCAAACACGCTCGTGACGTTCATCATAGCTATAGCAGCGAAGCAGCGAATTCTTCTGGGTTGCCTTGATCCCCTGATCAGCGGAATGACTGACATAGATGCACATGCAGGAAATTCAGCAAGCACGCCCCGCAAGATAATGCGCAGCCTCGCGTAAGCGCATGGAAAATGATGCAGCGAAGCGGGCCTACCGGATGTACGCGAACGGTACATCTCCTATAGTTGGGATGCGACGCACCAGCGCCGCCACGCGGGAGAGGCAATTGAGCGACCGAGACGATATAATCGCGCACCATGCCGCGGGCACCCTCCCCGAGCTGTTTGTTGAAAAGCTTCGCCGGCATCGCACCGACGAACTCGGCAAGGCGTTTCGCACGACGCTCACTGGCCTCCACAATGACAGCACCATAGACGTTCTCGAACCCGCACGACAGATCGCATCCTCGCCGATCAACCAGCACCAGTTCTTCACCGTGATGCACGTCTATACTGAGCTTATCCCGACCCTTCAGGCCGAAGTGCCGGAGATGCTGGCGGCAGTGAAGGCGCTGGTCGGGCGCGCTGGCAATGACGGGGCCGCGGGCATGCCCAATGGTGCCTATAGGACATGGGCCGAGCAGGGCGACCGGGCGCGCGCCACCCTTGCCGCGATCACCCCGGAGGATCCCGACGACAGCGCCTACGTGTTCCTAGGCTTGCAGGCGCTCGCTAATTCCGAACCCGACGCTGCACTTGCCCAGGCGATCACCTATCTTAGCGGCAAGGCCGTATCCGCGGGCTCCGCCGCGGCCAAGGCTATCGGCACCTTCACACTCGCCACGCCCGAAGCTCGTCGGCAAGCCGCCGATGCGCTCGCCGATGCCGCCCCCACAGCCGACGATAACAGCCTTGGTCATATCCTGAGGGCAATGTGCGAGATCGCCCGTGCGCATTCCGATATGGCGGCAGAAGCATCCGCTTTGATCGAGGCCAGCGTTCCGCACGTCGGCGAGCAGTCGATCTACCAGCTGTCACTCGAGTTGATGTTCCATGCGGGGGAGCTGCCGCCCGAGATCGTTGCTGGCCTCACGACGATCATGCACAAGGTGCCGATCGCCAATCGCGGCACAATCGAACATATCGACGCGGCGGGCGGGAAGCTCATCACGCACAAGCGGCTCGACGAGGCGCTGGCCCTCATCGCGCCACTGATCTCGGCTCGTGATGAGCTCACCTCGCTTGAGGCGCTCGACGGCTTTTCCTACGCGCTGCTGCAACTGCCACCCGACCAGCTCACCCAGGTAGTGATGGGCTGGCTACTGTCGCTCGATGCCAATCTTGGGGCTGCAACCATGTCGCTTGTCGGCGACCATCATGGCGATAAACCGCTAGTGCTCCAGCTCGACGGTTCGACACTTGACCTGCCCGATAGCGACCGCATCCTGCTCGCGCATCGCGCGATCGGCTGGCTGTTCATGCATCCGATCACAGCTGCTTCGCTGGTGGTCGGCCTGCTCAACGGTGCAAGCCATGCCGCGGCCAATACGATCGCGGACCTGCTGTTCGACCCGCTGCTGATCAACTTCTCCGGCAGTCTTGGCGACTGGCTCGCCGAGCGCGCAAAGGACGACAGCGAGCCAGCCCAGCCAATCCTTACTAAGCTAGTCGCGCGCCTAGAAGCCTACATCCACGGACTGCGTGGACCCGGCCGGATCAGGGAGCTCAGACCATCCGAGCGCGAGCGACTGATCGAGAACCATCGCCAACATGAGTCGATGCGCCAAGCGCACAAACAGGCCGAAAAGAAGTCGATCTTCATGTCGGTCGTAAGCCGACAAGTGCTGCTCTACGGCACCCGATCGATCAGCTATTTCGAGGGACCGGGCGGCGAAAAACAGCGCAACGAGATGAAGATGCACAGCTTCAGCCACAGCATTGAATCGCCGCGCCTCGACATTCTCGAACCGTTTGATCTCGACCTTACGTTGCGCGTGTTCCGCACGATGCGGAAGGCGGTCCTATGAAGCTCGTCATCCGCGAATATTTGGCGTCGTTAAAGGAGCGTGATGAACTCGACGCTGTGCTGCCCGACCTACTGACCGAGCTAGGCTTCACAGTCTATTCGCGGCCAGCGCGCGGCACGCGGCACGCGGCAGTATGGGGTAGATGTTGCTGCGGTGGGCAATGGGCGTGACGGCGTGCGGCGCATCCATCTTTTCTCGGTCAAATCGGGTGACCTCAACCGCAACGAATGGAACACAGCGAGCCCCCAGAGTCTGCGCCCTTCGCTCGACGAGATCCTCGATCACTATATCACGAGCCGCATTCCCCCGGAGTATACCGCGCTGCCCATCGCCATCTGCCTGACCTTCGGCGGCGCGATCGACGAACAGGTCCGCGCCGAAGTGATGGGGTACATGACTAAGAATACGACGGCGAAGATCAGCTTCGAGGAGTGGAACGGGGACCGGCTGGCGCAAGTGATCCTCGACGGCATCCTGCGCGAAGGATTGCTCCCTTCCCCCTTGCGAAGCCATTTGCGCAAAAGCGTGGCGATGGTCGAGGAGCCCGACATTGCGCTCGACCATTTCCAGAGACTACTGCGCGCGCTCGCCGACACTCCGGGCACAACGCCGGCGGCACGGCTGAGCCAGGCGCGGCTCATCAACATTTGCCTCTGGATCATGTTCGTCTGGGCTCGCGAGGCTGACAATGTTGAAGCGCCCTATCGCGCGAGCGAACTAGCTCTGCTTGAGGTGTGGCAACTGCTGAAGTCCGACATCGCGCGCTCCAGTAAGGCAAGCGAAGCCGCTGGTCTCGTCATCAATGAACTGGTTGAGCTCCATTTCACGATCTGGGAAACGCTTTTCGAAGACAAGATCTTACCCCATGCTGAGACGCGCCACGCGCTCTCGACTGCGGTGGGATCACATGCCTCGCTCGATGTGAATCTCAAGCTATTCGAGCTGATAGGTCGGCTGGCGCTTCGAGGGCTCTGGTTGGTTTGGCAATTGTCACCGCCCACCGGCCCGGTGGTACTTGAAGATGCATATCTCAACAAGGCGCCGGCCATTATGAGGGAAGCCGCCAAAGCGACCGTCGCACGAATTGACCAACTGTGCGAAAAGGTGATGGCGATCGTCAGCAACAATCGCGCGCTCTTGTCCCCGATCGGCGATTGGCAGGCAATCGATATCGGCCTTGCATTCACCCTGTTGGCCTGTCGGCCCGGCGCGCATGGCGCGATCGATGAATGGGCTGAGGAGGTGGCGAAACACTCAATGTTCGCGTTCACCGCCCACAGTCGCTATCCGATCACGAGCCGATCCTATTGGGATCTGGTCGACCATCCTTCGGAGCGCAGCGACGACTATCGCAAGGAGTCGACCGAGGGCAGCGTACTCTACCCTATGCTCGCGCTTTGGGCGGCGGCGCGCGGCAAGCAGGAGCTGTTTGACGAGATCGCTAAGTTCAAGGCGGCATCGCTTGATCATTGCACGTTCCAAACTTGGTTCCCTGACGAAGATAGCGAAGACAATCTCTATCTCAGCCGCGAGACGCATGGCGCGGCGCTCGCCGGCATCCCGGTAACCGAAGGCACGAAAGACGCGCTGGATTTCGTGCTCGGAGAAGCGAGGACCAACAAGCATTATGATGCGTTGTCAGCGGTCAGGTTCGGCCATTGGCCGGTCGTGCTGACCGCATGCCGGGCGCATCGCCTACCAGTTCCGCCGCAAGTCTGGCGCGCATTGCTACCCAATATCATCCCACAAGCCAAGGGAGCGACCCCGCCGCTCGATTCAGAAGCTGGATCCGAGGACGAAACCACCTAGACTTCAGTCACGAGCGCAACGCCAGCACACCGTAAAGCAAGTCGGCAATCTCGCTGTAAGACGCCCGCTACCCCCGCATCGGGGAACCTTCGCTCCGACACTTATTGGTCAGTCAAAATCGATATAGTGTGGTGAACCGCGAAAGGTCGCCAACATGCAAGATTAGCGGATCATGGTCGGCGTCCGCCAACGCGATCTCGAAGCCCTCCGTTTCAAGCGCCAGTTCGACATTTTCGACCGCAAAGGCACTCTTCCGCCCGAAAACGATGCGGTGTTCCTTCTGCCACGCCCAACTCTCGGGCTTGATAAACGCGACGCGTTCGGGGAGCGCCCAGTCGACGCCCGGCACCACGGCCAGCTTCCGATAGTCGACTTCCTGGCTGTAGATGCCCTGATGATCGAATTGCGATCGCAGCCGGACATGTCGAGCGATGCGGCCAAGCAGCCGGTGCGGCTCCATGATCTCGACGCACCAGCCACATTTGAACTTCTCGGCAATCTCGCCAGACAGCTCGGTGCTCAGGCAATAGACGAAGATATCTTCCGCTCTGACCGAAGCTCGGAACCGCCAACCGGCCGGCATCGCTACCACATCGCCGTTTTCCTTGGTCAGCAGCAGCCCCTCCTCGGGTTCGTACCGCAGCTTCCCGTCATCCGGATCGCCCCGCACCCTCTCATCCTCAAAGGCGCGAAAATAGCTTAGCGACTGCGTGAAGACCTGCCCCTTATCAATGAGCGCGCGGGCATACTCCTCCTCGCCTAGATACTTATAGAGTGGCATGCCCGAGCCCTCGTGCTGACAACCGCTGCGCATACCTCAACCACTCCCGAAGGACATCTCCGCTCCGGCATCTCATAACCGAGTGAATCGCGGTGCCATTCCCGCGACCATTTCTGCGTTGCAATCGTTTAGGCCGAACAAGCTGAGGACGGGACAGGCGAGCTGGGCCACGACCTCTTGCCAATTAGCCGCGAGGACCGGCACATCCCAGCTACCGGTCGTGGTGCGCTGTTCGGCCCGCGCGATTCGACCTGGCGACCAATAGGCGTTCCAGTCGTCGATTTCCCGACCGGCGAGCCCGCCCCAAGTGCAGCGGAAGGCAACGCTGCTGCCCTCATAACGTTCGGCCATGATACGGGCATGAGTTACCAACTCGGTGGTTTCGCGAATAACGCTCTCGGGGCTTAGCCAAGTGCCCGCCGGCCGTCCCTTGCCGTCAACGCTGCGCTGGCGATCCTCGCGATATGGCCGGATGATCGTGGCCCGCCCGTCGACCGAATAGCGCCAATAGTCTGGCAGGCTGATATCGAAGTCGCCGTCGCCGATGAGGTTGCTTTCCAACACATCGACTCCGCTGCCATCGGCGAACTCAGGGTGCAGGGCCGCTGCGATTTCCGGTCGGGTGAACGGATAGAACATGCTCCAGCCCGTCCACACCGTCTCGCGAACATCCCGGTTCACAGCTTCGAGCACCCGCTGCAGTTCGCCCGCTGGAATTGCAATCCCAGTGTCCGACACGATCATATAGCTAAGCTGGCAATGATGCGTGTCGATATCGACCAGCCAGCGCAGCGTATTCGCGCGCTCCACGATTGTCTGCCAACGCGCCTCGCTTTCCTCGTGCCAAGCGTTCAATCGATCAGTCACCGCAACAGCGGGCAGTTCAATCCTCGGCTGGATGGCTCGAATGATGTCAGCGAGCAGATTGTCGCGATCGAAGGTAACACAGCGGCGGATCAGCGGCTGCCAGTCCTCCATGCCGAGCGCCGCCTCGCTCTTTGGGCCAGCCTTCCGAACATAATAGGTACCGGCGCGGATTCCTTGCGGCTGGCCCTTTGCATCGTGAGGGCCGTCGGCCCGTGCGCCGATCGGCGTCGGACCATGCGATGGTATCCGGACAACCGGATAGTGCATTCCAGCACTCGACTGGACGAGCTGCACATCGCACTGGAAAGCTGGAGTAAGCAGCCGGGTGACGATACTGCCGAAGGTGTCGCGGCTATAGAGGGAGAGCTCGGCCGGACGATCGGGATCAATACTGCCGTCGTCGCAAAAGCCGAAGACCATCCAGCCACCACCATGATTAGCGAGCGCGGCGATGTGGCGGGCAAGCTTCGCCTGCACAACACGCTCGCGAAGATCAATCCACTGCTTCAACTCGATTTCGAGCGTCTCACGCGGAAAATCGACGAGATCGACGAGATCTGTCCGACCCTCGCTATTTCTCTGATCAGTGCCAACCGCGCTCATTTGAGCATCGTCGCTGGTTTGTTTCACCGGGACAACATCATTTTGGCACCGTCGGCACAATGAAAAGATTGCTCTACCCATGAAGCGAATTCTGCTTCCAAGCAATAAAAGACTCCGCGGGTTAGACTCGCGGCTTTCTGATTATGCTGGTCGACGAGCGACTGTCTGGTTTTGAGCAGAAATGCTGGAATAGCTGCCGTTCGCGGGCGTTCACCTCCCAACCCCGCCCCCGGGCCGTAGATTTCCAAGTGCCGAGGGTCCGCGCATCGTTAATAATCGACCGGTGGCTTTCTGAACGTAAGTGTCAGGTGTTCACCGTACTACGATCTTCAGCCTTCCCACATAGTTCACCCTGTCAAAAGCGCTTTATTCTCCGTCGTGCCTCTCAAGCGCACCCGCATCCAGAGCGCTCTTTAGGATCGTGCTTGGCCCTCTCGCCTGCACGCCGAGAACGGCGACCTGATACCTCGCCCGCGTGACGGCAACGTACAATTTGTTGTGAGCCGCGAACGTCAGATAGGCTTTGCTTTGGGAGTGCTGACTGTGGGGTGAAGGCGGCACCCTCCCATCGTCCACGCCAACAAGAACCACGCCGTCGAACTCGAGTCCTCCGACGTAGTCTGGCAATGATACAACAAAACGACCGGCACTCTTTGCTCGTCTCACCACTTCTGGATCGCCACGATGCTTAAGTATCTCAACCGGCCGGTTCTCTTCAGTCGATCTTTTCTCAAGCTCATGGAACAAGCTTTCTTCGAATACGACAATCGCGACATCACCCTTGGTTGCGCCCATCGAAAGGCGCATTTCCTCGGCCACCGATAAGGCTGCGTCTAACATCGCCGTGTCGGTAGAGTAGTCAGCATAGTAAGGACGTTGCGCCTTCTTCTCCTCCTCGAACGTCATGTTGCTGTGGGCGAGTGCCATGGGATCCTGAAAATTCGTGAAGAGGCTTGCCCCAGATGATGTGATGCTGAAAGCGAGGTTCACGATGTCAGGGGAACACCGGAAGATGCCTTTTACATTGATAGTAGTGCTGGATGAACGGTCCTCTGACGACGGCATAAGCGAAGCCACATCTATGTCATCGGCCCATCCTCTGTCACCGATTGCTTGGGAGCGGTCCACAGCGAATGCGATCGGGAATGATTTCTCAGATCGGGTTAGATGGTGGAAAATCGACAACTCGTTCATGTTGAAGAGGTGGGTCTCGTCAACAAAGATGGCATCGAAGCCGTCACGCGTGCGCCTACGGCGCCAGATCGGGGTAGAAAGTTGGCTTAGCGCCGAGAGGACGACATCGTCCGTGTCGAATTGCCCGCCAGCCACGAGTTGCTCCCGGTAACGCTCGTAAATTCTCCAGACGAAAGCCTTATCCCCCTCACTACTCACTGGCAGCGCAGACGGGATGGCAGGAATTCTTTTGTAAGTATCGAGGTTTTCCTTGGCACGTCCCTTAATCACGACAGAAATCTCGTGTTGAATGAGAGGTATTTTAAATTCGTCCTCCTCGCTCTCCATGTATGCTTTGAAATCCGGCGACATAAATTTAGAATAGGAGGCGAATTCATCACGGACCTGTCGCAACGCTTCGTCGACGTACATTAATTGTAGCTGCTTTGCGTCATACGCATCAGTGTCAACAAATTCTGTTTCAGAAATTTCCTGCCTCAGCAGACCACTGCAGTAGCTCTGCAATGTCTCGACGCGCAGACGTCGGATCGATGCCTGTTCTACCATGAACTCCTCGCCGCCCATAGCTGCAAGAACGGTCGAGATACTGCGTCGACTAGCTTCGCTGTGCGTAATGAAAACTGCTTGGCACTCCCGGTCCTCGCTCGCTGCCTGTCGCATTGCGTGGATCGCAGCAAGCGACAATGAAGCTGTCTTGCCGGTGCCCGCCGGTCCGTCGATCCGGACCGGATGCAGCAAGGGAGCGAGTATGAACTTCTTTTGATCTTCGGTGAGTAGGCGCAGCCAAGTATCGTAGCCCTGATGCATATCAACCTTCGAGGAGAGCAGCCCCAAGGAGGTACTTGAAAAATTCGTTTCCCATGCCGGCGCGATCTCGTCAGGAGATGATTCGAGTTTCGTACCAAGCTCGTCAAGGTCATCTAAAAACTTGCGGAATGTCGCGACGCTTGCTGTCTCCTGCCGTCCGTCGCCCTGGTCGGTTCCGATCTTATAGGCAAGCAGGTAACGCCCAGACCTATTTCGTTTCGCTAGCCGTTCCACATCCGGATTCAGGTCGATAGCGATCCGTACGCCCGTTTTCTGACTAAACGGGTGAGGGAACACTGCTGCCGTCGTCGCGCTCAATACCTTCTCTGCCGGCGTCAGGATGCCCTTGTCCCAAAATTTAATGGCAAACCGCAGGACGCGCTGAAGGTACAGGATGGCTTGTTCATTCGTGGCATCGGAGAAAATACCACTCTGCTCAAGGTCGAAGACTACGTAGCGCTGCTCCGCGCTATTCTTGCCATAAGCAACTACCCCATGCTTGGTCTTCGAGGTGGAAACCCTTGGCCCTACATCGTCGATCGATCCCGACCGCAGATGAAGCGCCAACTGGCGACCCTCTGGAAAGTCGTTCGATTGGAGGACGCGCTCAGCGATAATGTCCTCCGCAGCATCTCGTCTGATGGCGAGGAAGGTCATGCGGCGTCTCCAATATTGAATGGCACAATGCCACGTAATGCTTTCATCAGCTCAGGCGAGAAATCGGTAACACCGATCCTAGCGTACAAGCTAGTGAAGCGTTGCATGAACAGTTCGATGAAAGGTGATTGTAGCGCGCCGACCGGCATCGCGTACTGCTCTTCATCGGCTATGGTCAGCTTGTCACCATACCTGGGTTGCTCACGGCAAAGGTTTGCGAACCGCTGGAAATCAATGCCATCCTTGAGCTCACCCGCTAACGCAATGGGAAGGTAACGTATCTCTCGTAGCAGCGCCACATAACCTTCGCAGGTCTCATCTGGCTGACAGCGCTCAACAAAATGGTAGTCTGCAATGCTGTTGGAAAGCAGCTCCTGCAGCATCTGATGATATGCCTTCGATTGGGTATCGAACAGGTCTGTTGCAACCTTGGCGCCCGGTCTAGCTGCAAGCGCCGCCTCGGCCGCCTCCTTCTGCGCCTCGGCATCACCGTATCGTTTGGCAGCCTTCAGTTGCACCTTTTCGGTTATCCCCGCCAGGTAATTGCGCACTGTCTGCGGGGAAAGTGTGTCGAGCATCGAATCAGCAAGCCCCGCCTCGCGCAGCGCGGATCTCATCGCCCCCCGGTTAGCTGCCAGGGTGCGCGAGGCCAGAAGTCTTAACCCATCATGGAATAACCATGCCCGAAAACTGACCAGCGGAATGTAGCTGATTACTGGAGCCTTGCCGTGCGCGACGTCGCAACGGGCGGTGATAACCAATCCATGGGGAGCTGCATCGGAATAGTCCTCGGATGCCGCACATGTGAAGATGGTGCCCTGGGTCAGCTCACTCGTCGATGGATAGCCGATCATTTCCACGGTGTCGTATTCCCCCCTACTTCAACCGTTTCGCTTGCGTCTGCTTAGCGAGCCTACCCTTCCTTTCAAGAAGCAATCCGACACCCAAGATGAATCGTGCAACAATACGGCGCCAGCAACGGGTTTACCGGCGAAGTTCCTGTTCTGTCCTGATCTGCCCCCCGCTGAGTGGCCCAGAGACTATGATAGTCTGGACCACGGAAGGGACATTGAAATGCCGAGCAAGAAGCACAAGCCGGAAGAGATTATCGGCAAGCTGCGTGAAGTTGAGATCGTGCTGG
>JBPPMC010000244.1:0-2673 GCA_051305835.1 Sphingobium sp. | reverse complement strand
TTCGCGAATGCCGCTTGCGTGTCCGCCCGGTCGATCGCCACTCGCTTGTTGACTTGGCAGACGAGGCACCAGTCTGCTGTGAAATCGACGAAGACCGGTACGCCCTGCGCGCGCAACTCAGAAAAGCGCGCTTCACTGAACATTTGTGCTCCAGTATCTGCGGGAGCGGTCGCGGCGGCCGGGCGCGGCAGCTCTACCGCGATCGCGACCATGAGCGCAGCCATCACCGGGGCCAGCCCGACCATGGCGGAGCGCCCCCCGCTTTGTCGCAAGCCCACCCACCATAATCCCACCGCGGCCAGTGCGGCGATCAGCAGGCCCATCGCAAGCCCGTCGACGCCGCTTTGCCGCCCCAGGACCCAGGCCAGCCCGATCGCGGTCAGCAGCATCGGAATCGAAAGAATGCGGCGGAAGGTTCCCATCCACGCGCCAGGTTTCGGCAGCCAGCGTTGAAGCCGGGGCACGAAGGCGATCAGAAGGAATGGGAGCGCCATACCAAGGCCCAGGCCTGCAAAAACCGCCAGCGCAGCTGGCACCGGCAGAACCAGTGCCGCGCCCAGCGCGACGCCCATGAAGGGGCCACTACAAGGAGTCGCGATCAGCGCAGCAAGCGCACCGGTGCCAAACGCGCCGAGGCCGCCTTTCTTCGTCATCCAATTGCCGGACAAAGAGGGGCCACTCACTTCGAACAGACCAGCCAAATTGAGCGCGATTGCCAGCGACAATAGCATCAGCAGCAGGACCATCCGGGGATCCTGAAGCTGGAAAGACCAGCCAATGTCATGGCCCATCGCGCGGGCGCCGACCAATATTGCGCCCAGCGCCGTGGTCGTCGCTACGCTCCCGGCAAAATAGGCAAGCCCTTCCACTTTCGCGGTGTACCGGTCAGCGCCCGATCGAGCGAGGCTCAGCGCCTTGAGCGACAGGATCGGGAACACGCAAGGCATCAGGTTGAGCAGCAGCCCGCCAAGGATCGCACCGGTAAGTGCAATTCTGAACGCGCGCGTGTCGGCTGGCGCGGCACGCTTAGGGCCCTGCGCCGGAGTGGGCTTGTCGACAGCGTTGGAGAGAACGGCGGCTGTGGAGGCTGGCGCCGACTGTGCTACAGGGGCTTCGGCCCTCGGAGTTTCACGGGCACCCGAAGCCATCAACGCGAAACTACGCTTACTATCCGCAAACACGCCGCGAAAATCTGAAGGCGTGGGCGCAGCATTGTCCGATGCGGCGACAGTCTCGCGCCATCCACCTTCCCGGCGCACGACGGTCTGCGGCGCCGATGCCGCGAACCAGCCATCTTGAGCGGGAAACAGGCGCACCGACGATGCATCCAGTCTGGCTTCGCCATCAATGTCGAAGCGCCAGTCTCCACCCTGACGCCCGACCACCAGTTTAAGCCTGCCTTCCACAGGCAGTGCCGCCTTGGCGGCCCGGAAAACCGGCGCCGCAGCTGCATTGGTTGTTCCATCACCCGCCGTCAGCAGCAGATCGAGCGTGGCGCGTTCAGGGACACACAGCGTGTCCGAACAGGCAAGCCATGAGAGGTTGACGCGCAGCGGGATGGCAGTGCCCGGAGCAACATCGTCGTTCAGGTTCAAATCCGTAAGGAGCGTGAAAGCACCTTTATGAACATAGCTTGCTAGCCCCGCGAGCTTGAGCAGGGTTGGTGCGGGATGGCGCAGGTCACCGATGGTCACGCCGTCCGGCACGGTCCAGTTCGCCTCTACCGAGAGCCCGCTGTCGCCTGGATTGACCCAATAGCCATGCCAGCCAGTGCGTGGCACCATACGGATAGCGATGCGCGTTGTCGTGCCGGCCTTTGGGGAACTGGTTTCGGCCAGCACCGACGCATTGATATTTGCCGTGGCCTGAGCGGCGACCGGTCCGGCGATGAAACCAAGCAAAGCGGCTGCGAACAGTGCGAAAAACCTTATCGCAAGACGCGGTATTCGATCCATCATCGTCCTGGCCGGCGTTTTCATTGTGATGCAGTTCCATTCGGATCGCGTCGTGCAAGCGCCACCGCCTCACGCAACCCGCGCAGATCAATGCCGCCGGGGATGAGATAGGGGCCGATCAGCATACCGGGCGTGCCTTGAAGGCCCAGCATTGCTGCGTATCGGCTATTGCGATCCAGCACAGCATCGATCTCAGCCTTGTGCGCGGTGAGGTCAGCGTGCAGTTTCGCCCAATCCACCCCTGCCTTGCCTGCTGCCGCGCGAATACTGTCCGATGTCAGCTTGCCTGTCGTGGTCATCAGCGCATCGTTGAACGCGGCATGCTTGCCTTGCCATTTGGAGGCGATGGCTGCCCTCGCGGCTTCGGTGGACGCAGCGCCGAAGACCGGCCAGTCACGAAAGACCAGTTTCACCTTGGGGTCTTCGTTCACCAGTGCTTCGAGCGACGGGTGGAGCTTGCGGCAAAAGGGACATTGATAGTCGGAGAAAACCACGACAGTGACATCGTGCCCCTGCGGCGCGATGGCCGGAGCAACAGGATCATTCTGGATTTGCGAGCGGATGCGCAGCGCGTCTGCGCTGGAGGTGTCGCTCGACGCCTGACGAGCTTGCGCCGGGTCGGCATCACCGCTCCAAAGCGCCACGCCGCCGGCCAGAAGTGCGGCCATGCCGATGCCAGCGGCGATTGTCAGTGTCTTCATCTCATTGGGTCCTGTGC
>JBPPMC010000227.1:0-5436 GCA_051305835.1 Sphingobium sp. | reverse complement strand
CATGGGCAAGCCGCAGGCGATCAGCGAAGCCGAAGCCGCACGCATCCTGAATACCAAGGAAGAGGCCGCCGCCAACCCCAAGACGAAGATCACGGTCAATTTCGAGATCGGCGACAGCGTCAAGGTTCTGGATGGTCCCTTCGCCATCTTCAACGGCGTGGTCGAGGAACTGGATTTCGAGAAAAACCGCGTCAAGGTGTCCGTGTCGATTTTCGGCCGCGCCACCCCGGTCGAACTGGATTTCGAACAGGTCGAACTGTCGAAATAATATCGTCATCCCAGCGAAAGCTGGGATCTCGTGAGGCCAGGCTGAACCTGGCCGCCTGAGACCCCAGCCTTCGCTGGGGTGACGGATAGAGAGATTTCCGGGCAACCGGGAATAATCGCGGGAGGCTTGCTTTTAGCAGGCTGCTTGACCGCTAAACTTGAAACAGAGTGAGTAACAATGGCCAAGAAGATTACGGGCTATATCAAGCTCCAGGTGCCCGCTGGAGCCGCCAACCCATCCCCGCCGATCGGCCCTGCACTGGGTCAGCGCGGCGTGAACATCATGGAATTCTGCAAGGCGTTCAACGCGCAGACCGGCGACGTCGAAAAGGGCACACCCCTGCCGACCGTCATCACCGTCTATGCCGACCGCAGCTTCACCTTCAAGACCAAGACGCCGCCCGCGACGTTCCTGATCAAGAAGGCCGCCGGCCTCAAGTCCGGTTCCAAGGAGCCAGGCAAGGTCGTCGCCGGAACGATCAAGCGTTCGCAGCTCAGCGAAATCGCGCAGGCGAAAATGGCCGATCTCAACGCGAACGACATCGAAGCCGCGACGAAGATCATCGAAGGCAGCGCCCGCGCAATGGGCCTCGAAGTTGTGGAGGGCTAAGACATGGCAAAACTGACCAAGAAGGCTAAGACCCTTGCCACCGCACTCGACCGCGAGAAGCTGCACGGCGTCGATGACGCTCTGGCGCTGATCAAGACCCACGCGACTGCAAAGTTCGACGAATCCGTCGAAATTGCGATCAACCTGGGTGTTGATCCCCGCCACGCCGACCAGATGGTCCGCGGCGTCGTCACTCTGCCAGCAGGCACTGGCAAGACCGTTCGCGTTGCCGTGTTCGCCCGTGGCGACAAGGCTGAGGCGGCGACTGCCGCTGGCGCCGACATCGTGGGCGCTGAGGATCTGCTCGACAGTATTCAGGCTGGCAACATCGACTTCCAGCGCGTGATCGCGACGCCGGACATGATGGGCCTCGTCGGCCGTCTCGGTAAGGTTCTCGGCCCCAAGGGTCTGATGCCGAACCCGAAGCTTGGCACCGTGACCCCGAACGTGGCGGAAGCCGTGAAGGCAGCCAAGGGCGGCCAGATCGAATTCCGCGTCGAAAAGGCAGGCATCATTCACGCCGGCCTCGGCAAGACCAGCTTCAGCCAGGACGACCTGCGCAAGAACTTCGACGCTTTCGTCGATGCGATTGTGAAAGCCAAGCCGACCGGCTCCAAGGGCAAGTATGTTCGCAAGATCGCGCTTTCGTCCTCAATGGGGCCAGGCGTGAAAGTCGACGTATCGGAAGTCGCTGCGGCCTGATCTAGCATCATCCTCGTCACCCCGGGCTTGACCCGGGGTGACGAGTAGACCGAAAAGGCTCCGTTTTCCTCGCGAGAACGGAGCCTTTTTTGTGTCTGGCGCAGGTGCAGACTTAGCGACGCGGCAATGCTATCGCCCGGCCATGACAAGCCCGTTACTCCCCGGCCCGCTCCTCCCTGCAATAGTGCCACAAATCGGCCCGGTACTCGAAGCACTCGGGATCATCGGCACAGCGCTGTTCGCCGCGTCCGGCGCGTTGGCGGCGGCGCGGCTGCAACAGACGCTGGTGACCTTTGCATTCTTTGCGCTGGTAACGGGCGTAGGCGGCGGGACGGTACGCGACCTCTTAATCGGCGCGCCAGTGTTCTGGGTCCACGATCCCCTCCCCGCCATTGCCTGCGGCACTGCGGCATTGCTCGTGTGGCTCACGCCGAACCAATGGTGGAGCGGCAATGACGGTAGGGGCCGCGCGCTCGACTGGCTCGACGCAGTGGGCCTTGCCGCCTTCGCCGTGTTCGGCGCGGCCAAGGCGCTGTCCTTCGGCATCCACCCGTTCGTTGCGGCGATCATGGGCGTGGTGACGGGGTGCGTAGGCGGCATCATCCGCGACCTGCTGGCGGGCGAACCCTCGATCCTGTTGCGACCGGAGATTTATGTGACCGCCGCCGCGCTGGCGTCCGGGTTGTTCGTGACGCTGCCGGCGCTGGGCGTGCCGGTGCCCATCGCCAGCGTGATCGCGGCGGTCGCGGGTTTTGCGCTAAGAGCGATCGCCATCAGACGCGGTCTGGCGCTGCCGAGTTATCGCGGCAGGGGTCAGGCTTCACACACCCGTAACAACGGGTAGCGCCGCAACCACTGTTTTTCCACGATACGCTGCTCGAAAATGGCGCGCTTGCGTGTGACGAATGATTCCGTAGGGACAAGACGAAGCCCAAACAGGTCTTCCAATCCAAAGGGCATGTTGACTTCCAAAGCACTATTGGTCGATTTCCGCACGCCCACTGCGGTCGCCGTCTCCGGCCATGATCGCATGGCATCTGACACGGAATCATAAGGAGCATCGCCATTCCGTACGTGCATCCTCGCCTGATTTTTAACCGACCATTTTAGATCGGGGGCAAGCGCCGCCAACTTTGCTTCAATCTCTGCATCATCCGCTGGAGATGCCTTCGTGACGTCGAACCAAATAACGTCAATGTCATTGGCCACCGGTGAAAGCGGCCGACCATGTAAATGATCCCATACCGCGTCTCGAACGAAGCCTGCTGCAATCCAGCAGTCGGGCAATTGAAGGCCATCCACATAGTTAAGCGCTGCCCAACGATGAGTGTCTGATTCGATTATGCGGGCAAGCATATCTGCCAGATCCAACGACTCTATCGGAACACGAACCACCGCCTCCTACCAAATCACCCCCGCCACCATGATCCAGAACGATTTCTCCTCCTGCGCCGCAGCAACGCGTGGCGCGCCGTAGCCGCTGCATTCGAGGCAGGTTGCGCGCATGGCGCCGCCGGTGATTAGTCCCCGCGCATCCGCGACCGCCGCCAAGGCCCATTGACGCTGGATCCAGGCCTGCCGCCCCAGCCAGTCGCGCGGCAAGGTCGCTTCCTGCGTATCGCTGCTCATCCAGTCTTCGACGAACTGCTCGAACTTGTCCGGCGCTTTTTCGATATAATAGGGCTTCGCGTCGGCAGGGTCGATCTTCGCCAGCTTGGCCGCTTCGGCAATGGCGTCTTCCAGCCCGCCGAAGCGGTCGACTAGGCCGATCTGACGCGCCGTACCGCCATCCCATACGCGTCCCTGCGCAATCGCATCGACCTGCGCCGGCGTCTTGCCCCGCGCCTTCGCAATCAGGCCTACGAACCGCGTGTAGACGGAATCCACGCCCGCCTGCGCAATGGCGTCGAACTGCGGACTGACGCCCGCAAACACATCGGGTTCGCCCGAAAGTGGCGTCGTCTTGATGCCGTCCGTCGTCACGCCAATCTTGGCCAGCGTCCCTTCGAAACTTGGCAAGATACCGAACACGCCGATGGAGCCAGTGATCGTCCCCGGCTCTGCGAAGATACGCGACGCGGGTGTCGACACCCAATAGCCACCGCTTGCCGCCACGTTGCCCATCGATACCACGATCGGAAGACCACGCTGCCTGGCCGCCAAAATCGCCTGACGGATCTTTTCCCCCGCCAGCACTGATCCGCCCGGCGAATCCACCCGCACGACCAGCGCCTTCAACGACTTCTCGGCAAGCGCGGTATAAAGCAGATCGGATATCGTATCGCTGGCGGCGGTCCCCGGACCGGCCTCGCCATCCACAATATTGCCCGCGATCGTCAGCACGCCGATCTGGCCGTTGTTCTTAGGCGTATTCGCCTTTGCATATCGCGCGAAATCGATGGCCGCGAATTGCCCGGCCTTGCCGTCGCTGGACGGACCGACAAGTTCCGCTACGCGCGCGCCGAACGCCTCTTCGCCGCCCAGCTTATCGACCAGACCCGCCTTGAGTGCCGCCTGCTCCAGATCGCTGCCCGCCGCCTTCACTGCGCCAAGCGGATCGGCGATGTACGCCGCCAGCTTCGCTTTGGGCCGCGCCTTGCCGACTTCATCGAGCCAGTTCTGCCACAATGCGCCGGCCAATGCCTGATCCGCCTGCTTGGCTTCGGGCGACTGATCGGCGCGGATATAAGGTTCGACGAAGCTCTTGTACGTACCCACGCGATACACATGCGTCGTTACCCCCAGCCGGTCGATCAGCCCCTTGTAATAGAGCCGCGAACCGCCCGGCCCGGCCAGCGCCACCTGGCCAAAGCTGTTGAGCCACACTTCGCTGGCATGGGCCGCCACTTGGTAGCTGTCTGACGTGTAGGTCGTGGCATAGACCAGCACCGGCTTTTTCGCGACGCGCACGCCGTCCAGCGCCTTGCCAATCCGTGAGAGCGCGACTTGGCCTCCGCCCATGAACCCGTCCAGATTGAGGACGACAGCCTTCACGTTCGCGTCGCCCTTCGCCGCATCCAGAGCAGTCACGATGTCACGGAGGCGATACTCCTTCATGTCCGGCGCACGGCCCGGAAGCACCGCCAGCGGATTGATCGCCTGGGGCTGCTCGACGACGACGCCCTCCAGATCGAGGAGCAGCGCGCCACTCGACACTCGGGCCACAGGAGTTGGGGAATAGGAAAGCGCGGCGTAGAGCAGGCCGAAGAACAGGAGCAGGAACAGGAGGACCAGTGCATCCTTGATGCCGACCAATATGCGCCAAGCGCCGCGTACAAATGCCAAGGGTGTGCCTTCCGTTCGGATACGCCTCACAGCTAATGCCTGCAGGGACGACGTTCAATGGACATGACAGGCTTCACTCGTCTTCACTTGGCACCATCCTGTAACAATTTTCCGCTACCGCCCCTTGACCACACCCCACTACACGCCATATCTGCGGCGCTGGCACTCTTCATCGGAGAGTGCTAACAAACACAAGTTCACCGGGAGCGGGAGAGAGTCGGCACTTTGAGATGGGGGTAAAGGCATGGTGTCCATGTCCGCTCGCATCCGGGCCGCTGTCGCGCGTTCCCCGATAAAGGGAAAGGCAAATATATGGCATTCCGTCCGTTGCATGACCGCGTTCTGGTCCGTCGCATCGAAGCTGAGGCAAAGACTGCTGGCGGCATCATCATCCCCGACACTGCCAAGGAAAAGCCACAGGAAGGCGAAGTCGTCTCCGTGGGCACCGGCACCAAGGCCGAAGATGGCAAGGTAACGCCGCTGGACGTCAAGGCTGGCGACAAGATCCTGTTCGGCAAATGGTCCGGCACCGAAGTGAAGGTTGAGGGCGAAGACCTCATCATCATGAAGGA
>JBPPMC010000221.1:0-7611 GCA_051305835.1 Sphingobium sp. | reverse complement strand
CGGATACCCGAACGTTCCGGCACCAGCTCGACCTCATAGGGAAAGGCGGAGTCGGGACCGATATGCTTTTTGCCCACCAGCGCCGTCGCATAGCCGGCCCGCCGCAGCATCGCCGGCAATGTGTCTATGCCGTCCAGAAGGGATTGGTGATGCACATCATGCTGTAGCCCGTACATGCCATTCTGATGCGTGAAGAGGCCGGTATTGATGACCGCTCGGCTGGGGCTGCAGGACGAGACGGCTGCAAAGCCATTGGTGAAACGGGTGGCACCGCGGGCGAATTGGTCGATGCGGGGCGTGTTTATGGCCGTGCCATAACAACCAAGGTCCAGCCCCTGATCGTCGGATATCAGGAGGAGCACATTGCGATGCCGCGCTGTGGCGGCGGCGCGGCCAATGGACGGGAGTGCAGAGCCGGCAGCAAGCGAAGCGGCACCTTTGAGCAGAGACCGACGGTCCATTCCATGCTCTTCCTGAAAAAAAAGGGGGCGCTGGCATTGCGGCCAGCGCCCGATGGATCAGAAGCTGTAGGCTGCGCTGAACCGGAAGGAACGACCGAGGATCGGCCGTGCCAGGATCGGCCCCGTGCCCTGCGAGCCGATGATGCGGGGGTTACCCTCCGTCAGACCGATCTCGTTGGTCAGGTTATTGCCGCTCACACGCAGGTTGATGCGATTGTTGATGTCGACGGACACCCCTGCATCGAGTTGATAGTAATGCGGTAGTACCTGCTGGTTCTCCGGATCGGAGAAACGATCGCCGGTATATTGCAGGGTCGCGAAGACCGATGGGCGGAGGCTGCCGATTTCCAGTTCATAAGCCGGCGTGACGCGCCACATCCACTTGGGCTGCCGCTGGACGCGATTTCCGCTGTTGTCGATCGTGCCGCTGCCACTGAAGAAATCGACATAGCTGGCGTCGAGATATGTGCCCGCCGCGCTGATGCTGAACCCGGCGAACGGCCGCACCTGCCCCTCAAGCTCGACACCGGTCGCCTTTGCGCCACCGACCTGATTGCTGGGCTGATCGTTGATGATCTGCGTCGTTTCCAGCCCCTTGAACTTGTTGTGGAACACCGTGGCATACAGGTTGGCCATAGGCGTCGTGAGCTTCACGCCACCTTCATAGGTATCGACGGTGGCGATCGTCGTCAGACCTTCGCGCAGATTGTCGAACTGCGGGAAGCTGGCGCCACGGCTGTAGCGTGCGAACACACCGATCTGGCGCGTAAACTCGTAGTTGGCGCCCGCCGTCCAGGACCATTTGGAATCCCGGTAGTTCAGGTTCTGGCCCGTTCCCAGCGTAGGGGTCGAGTTGTTGTACAGAGTCGCTGGATTGCCGTCCTGATCGACACCTGCTCCCGACGTGGCGACCAGGGCGTCAATCTTGTGCCGCTGCCAACGCAGACCACCGTCGAGCTTTAGCTGGTCGGTCAGTTGTAGTTCGTCGACGGCGTAGAAGGCATAATCCTGCCCCTTGTAATAGGCGTTCAGCAGGAAGGTCGCCCCGGACGTAAAGCCGTCCCGCGTCGCCAGGCGGCCATCGCCCAGGACGAGGTTGAGGCGCTGTGCATTCTGCTGGCCGGTCAGCAGCACCTGGTTGCCAAGTGCCCAATTATCCCGGGTGGTATATTCGGCATAATAGAAGCCGCCAGTCAGCTTGTTCTTGCCAGCGGAGAATTCCAGCGCGAGATCATTGGCGAGGGAAGATAATTGCTTGTCGACCTGCCAGATACCCGCCCGCATGACCTGCTGGCCCGCCGGCGCCGCGCCGCCGCCATTAGCGAAGGTGAGGCTGCCCACCGTCGAACCGGCGCCGCCCAGGGTGACGGCCATGTTCGCCGCCGATGTTGGCGCGTCGGTGGGGACGAGGCCGGTCGTGTTGGCGCTGCCCCACATATAACTCATGCGCTCGCGAACGCGCACATTGTCGACCACCTCATAATCGAAGTTGAGGCCGATATTGCCAATGTTCGCGCCACGTCCATCGGCAAGATCAACTCTTTGTCCGGCATTGTTGGTCGTGATGCGGGTGTCGCGGCTGGCCAATGCGCCTGTACCGGCATCGAAGCCGGGAAACTGGCGGACTTTGTCGCCGTTCACGGTCACGGGAATAGGCAGGAGCCACTGGCCGCGATCGTTCAGGTAGCGGCCATAGATCAGAACCGATCCGCGATCGCCGAAGTTATGCTTGAGGTTGGCCGTGATCTGACCACCCTTTTCAGCGCGGAACTGAGGATCGCGGATGCCATTGCCCCGCGCGTAATAGCCGCCGACCATGAAGCTGGTATCTTCGTCGATCGGGCCGGAGATCCAGGCGTCGCCGCGGATTTCGTCATAATCGGTGTAGGAGACCTTTGCGAGACCGTGGAAGTCCTGCCCACCCTCTCGCTGTACCACATTGACCGTCAGACCCGGCTGACCATTGGAAAAGAGCGATCCGGTGCCGCCGCGTACCGCTTCGACTCGCTGTACGGTCTCGTCGAGACGGATAAGCTGCGAGTTCTCAAGGAAGGAGAGGGTAGGTGGCGGGAAGATGGGGACGCCGCCGAGCTGGAATGTCACGAACTGCGCGTCGCCGCCCGAGGGGTAGCCGCGCACGAAGATATTGGCGCCGTTCTGGCCGCCGGAGCTTTCCGCGCTGACGCCGGGAACGGTGCGCAGCAAATCCGCCGTGCTGTTGGGTGCGGCCTGGCGAATGGCTTCGGTGCTCAGCGTCGTTACGGCGAAAGACGCTTCCTGACGGCGCGTACCGCCACCGGCGGTCCCCACGACGACGATGTCATCCCCGCTATTGGGTTCGGCGGTGTCCGCCGGAAGATCCTGCCCCTGTGGCGCTGGCGCTGGCGTCGACTGGGCGAACGCTGTGGGACCAGCGATGAGGATGGCGAAAGGGGCAGCGCCTTGCAGTAGCCGGCGTGCCGTGATTTTATGATGTTGCATGAGACCTCCTGTGGGATCGGCCTTCTTTTTGGCAGCCGTATCGCTGGCGGGAAATAGAAGTCAGGCTTTGGCATGACAAGCGCGCCCACCATTTTCCCCTGACGTGATGCCCCAAAAGCACAGATTGCCAGTGTGGGCGGTGCGCGCCCGTCCCGCGGAACGGGTTCGTGGGTGGATCGACAGCGGCCGGGATGATTGGCCGCTGAGTTACTGACTCGCCTTACCGGTCATGTGGAATATAATCGAACCCGACGACGTCCCTGTCCTGTTGCAAGTCGGACGTGAGATTCTCCATCCCGTCTTCGCTATTGCCGCTGACGGTCGCGCTGAATTCCAGGCTGTCATTCTCCATGCGCTGTTGAATGGAGGTGGCACGCAGACCGGCGCGCGACAGGCGATCCCGAAAACTTTGTCGGGACATGGACGTGGTTCGCAGGAAGCGGATCTTCACGTTCGCGTATCGGCGCTGAGGCAAGATCGCCTCAGATGCCCGTGCCGCTGCCAGCACGCACACTGTGGCCAGCGTGCCGGCGACGGCCAGCGCATAGAAGCCGATACCGCATAAGATCCCCAATGCGCTGGTCATCCATAGCGACGCAGCGGTCGTGAGGCCGCGCACACCAAAGCCCTCGCGGAAGATTACGCCGCCGCAGAGGAACCCGATCCCCGTCAACACGCCGTGCGCCATGCGGACAGGATCGATCCTGATGATGTCGTTGGGCGTGTCGCTCAGCCACCGCACCTGGTGAACAGCAGCCAGCATCAGCAGCGCGCAGGACAGGCTGACGAGTATGTGGGTGCGAAATCCGGCTGGACTTGCCCTATATTCTCGCTCCGCCCCAATGATGGCGCCAGCGGCAATGGCTCCCACAATCGGAACGGCCAGGTCTGCATCAAAAACGTTCATGCTGAGCATATGCGGTCTGGCACTCGATTGTTCGGCTTTGCGAAAAGGAAGCATGTCATCTGAAGGACGCCTAAGCTGCGATGTGAAACATTGGCAAGCTGGCTGGTGTAAGAGCCAGCCATCGGCATGCTAGCGGCCAGGCGCATTGTGCATGTCCCTCGACACGGACCGGCGTTCAAGCCGCTCTCTCAATGCCTCCATGCCGATCGCGGCCACGGCGAGCTGCGACCCCTCGGCGCGCAATAGTGCGGCGAGGTGCCCGAGCGTCTGGCACGCCAGGTCGAAATTCTGCAACGTTTCGCCATGCAGGTCCATCACGGCTGGAACTTCACTCAACTGCTCACTTGCCTTCTCCAGCATGTCCTTGAGGGCAGTCAGCTCCGACGCGATTCCCCTGTCAATGTCCCGCCGGGTCAGTGCCACCGGACCGGCGGCGTCCTCCTGCGAAGCCGCCAGCAACCCGGCGCGAGCGGCCGCCTGGATACTGTCCGCGCGCGCCTGATCGCTTGAAACCACGGGGGCGATCCAGTTGCCCTCCCGCCAGCCGGCCACGGCAATCGCGCCATCGAACCTGATGCCGCAGCGCCCGTTCTCCGCCCAGACGACCGTAGCACCCATATCCATTTGCAGGCGCCGAAGCACCAGATGATGACCGACTGCCGGCAGTGCTGCGCCCTCCAGCAGCGCTCCGGTCTCTGAGAGGTTTCTGATCCGGACAGGCCCTTTGATGTCCGCCGCCTCTATAGTGCCGGAGAGCAGCAGGTTCGTCCGGGTCGGCCTGCTTTTCAGGACATGCTGATCCGCACCCGGGGCCGGTGCATAATTTGGATCTTCATCGTTCATCAGCTTGCCTCCTCGACACCAGAGCCGCTCGCCACCGCCCCGTCGCTTGGTGTCGCGGCAGGGCGTGCTGCAGGTTACTAACATCCTGAAGATGAACGCCTTCTGGCTTGTTTCGTTGCTGATGCCACAATTGGGCCGAGGTTGAAGGCATCTCCCCCTGTGGAATTTCAGGATTGCTGACGCCGTCCGCGAGAAAATGCTGTCCTACAGCGTTACGATCAGTTTAGAGAATCAGATATAGTCGGCAATCGTCCACCGGTGATGCGGGGCGGGGCAGCGGCATTTAGCGACATTTTTAGCGATTTGGCAGGCGTGAGCGGGCGACCCTTTGGATCGCCTGCATCGCTGTGCGTGCCGCAGATATTCGGGGAACAGGGGGAGCGTGATGGTGGAGCAGGAGCGCGAGGAGACAATTGAGCTGGTGGTGCAGCGTGGGCCGCGCGGGGAGAATGCGCCACAGGCACAGATGCGGCGGGCGCGGAGCGACGGGTGGACGGGGGAGCGGCGCGCGCTGTTCCTCGATGTGTTGCGAAGCACCTGCAATGTGAGCGAGGCGCTGCGCGTCGTCGGCATGAGCGATTCCAGCCTGTACAATCTGCGCAAGCGCGACCCGGCCTTTGCTACGGCGTGGCAGGATGCGCTGGACCATGCCTATGACCGGCTGGAGTGGCTGTTGCTGATGCGCACGAGTTTTGGCGACGAGCGTATCGAAACGGTGCGGACCGGCGATGGCCAAGAGGCGACCGTCAAGGGAACCAAGACCATCACGAGCTATTCGGCGGCGATGGCGTGGAAGACGCTGGTGGCGCATCGCAACAGCGTGGAGCGCCACCGGGCGCAGCGTGCGGCGGTGACCGGTGAGGAGGAAGCGACGCGGGTGCGGCTGCTCAGTGAACTGGCGGCGGCGGAGGCGAAGCTGATCCGGGTGGAGGGGCGGCAACAGCGCCGCGCCGAGGCTGCTTTGCAACGGCGCGCGGCGAAGCAGCAGGCTAAGAGCGGAGTTGCAAGTGCATGACGCCCTCCGTCTTCGAGCGAGTGGCGCGCAGCGGACCCAGGGCGCAGGAGGCATTGCTGGCGCGGTTGTCGGCGGCGGACCTTGCTGCGCTGGAATATGCATGGGCGGGATGGAAGGCGCGGCCCGAGCAATTGCCGCCGCCGGGCATGTGGCGGCTGTGGCTGGTGCTGGCCGGGCGTGGCTTTGGCAAGACGCGGGCCGGGGCGGAGTGGGTGCGCGCCATTGCCGAGCGCGATGGCGCGGCGCGGATCGCGCTGGTGGGCGCTAGCCCTGCCGAAGCGCGGGCGGTGATGGTGGAGGGGGAGAGCGGGCTGCTCTCCATCGCGCCAGGCTGGGACCGGCCGGAATGGCATCCGGCGCTGCGCAAGCTGGTGTGGCGGTCGGGGGCGCAGGCGTCGCTGTTCGGTGCGTCCGATCCTGAAAGCCTGCGCGGGCCGCAGTTCAGCCATGGCTGGGCGGACGAGATCGCGAAATTGCCGATGGGGCAGGCGGCGTGGGACAATCTGGAGCTGGCTTTGCGGCTGGGGGAGCATCCGCAGATCGTGGCGACGACGACGCCTAGGCCGGTGGCTCTGGTGCGGGCGTTGCTGGCGCGGGTCGGGGCCGATGCGGTACTGACGCGGGGGCGGACGGCCGATAACGGCGCGCATCTGGCGGAGGGTTTCCTGGCCGCGGTGGAGGCGCAGTTCGGGGGCACGCGGCTGGGGCGGCAGGAACTGGACGGGGAGATGATGGAGGATGTGGAAGGCGCGCTGTGGACGCGCGACCTGATCGAGCGGTGCCGGGTGCGGCATGTGCCCTCCGATGATGCGCCCGGCGCGGTGTTGCGGCGCGTGGTCGTGGCGGTCGATCCGCCTGCCGGTGCGGGGCAGGGCGATGCCTGCGGGATCGTGGTCGCAGGCATCGGCGGCGACGGGCGCGCCTATGTGGTGGCGGACGCCAGCGTCGAAGGTGTCGGGCCGGAAGGCTGGGCGCGGGCCGTGGCCGGCGCGGCCTTTGCGCACGGCGCGGACAAGGTGGTGGCCGAGGCGAATAATGGCGGCGCGATGATCGAGAGCGTGCTGCGCGCGGCGGATGCGGGGCTGCCGGTGAAGCTGGTCCATGCCTCGCGGGGCAAGTCTGCGCGGGCGGAACCGGTGGCGGCTTTGTACGAAGCGGGGCGCGTGGCGCATCGCGGGGCGTTTCCGGCGCTGGAGGATCAGTTGTGCGGGATGCTGATCGGCGGCGGCTATGCGGGGCCGGGACGGTCGCCGGACCGGGCGGACGCCTGCGTCTGGGCGCTGACGGAGCTGATGCTGGGGCGGCGCACGGGCGTGGCGCGGGTGCGGGGGATGTGAACGGGGGAACCCTTAGGGGGATGTCGTCGTTCTGAGGGCAATGCACGTTTCGTTACGGAGTAGATATGATGAAGACGACCAAGATTATCGCGTTGGCGCTGGGCGTGACGCTTGTCTCATCCCCGGTGCTGGCCGCTTCGCTGAACAGCAAGGAGCGCGCGCGGGTTGCGCGGGCGGCTCCGCGTGATCGCGACGATGTGCGCTATTGCTTGCTCCAGGCGAAGAAAGGCCGCGACAAGGGCACGGTGATCGGCGCTGCCGGTGGTGCGGGCGTCGGCGCTCTGGCGGGTGGCAATCTGGGCGAGAGTCTGCTGGCCGGCGCCGCCGGCGCCGTCGCTGGCCGCGTGATCGGCAAGAGCGAGGGAACGAACTCGACCTGCGACCGGGTGCTGCGGCGGAACAGGTGATCGGTTGGGGAGGGGCAGGCTGCCGGTGCGTGGCTGAACCCCTCCCTTCGCCGGAGACATAATTAGGAGCATCAGATGAAATGGTTCGGCTTCAAGGCCGCGCAGGCGACTGCGCGGCCTATATTTTCGCGTCCGTTCGGCGGGGGTTGGGGTGGCGGCG
>JBPPMC010000133.1:0-11149 GCA_051305835.1 Sphingobium sp. | reverse complement strand
ATCGCGAGATAGCTTTCCGCCGTGTGATTGCGGTTCATGGCCTTGAGGATCGGGTTGCTGCCCGATTGCACCGGCAAGTGCAGGAAGGGCATCAGCTTGTCGACTTCGGCATGGGCGGCGTACAGGCCGTCGTTCATGTCGTTCGGGTGGCTGGTCATGTAGCGGATGCGGGCGAGGTCGGGCAGGGCGGCGAGGGCGCGGATGAGACCATCGAACGCGATTGCACGACCTGCTAAGTCTTCTCCGGTCCAGGCATTAACATTCTGACCTAGAAGGGTAATTTCGCGAATGCCGCCGTCGAGCAGCGCCTTCGCTTCGTCGAGGATGGCGGAGAGCGGGCGGCTGATTTCCGCGCCGCGCGTGTAGGGGACGACGCAGTAAGTGCAGAATTTGTCGCATCCTTCCTGAATGGTGAGGAAGGCCGTGGGGCGCGCCTGTCTCGGGCGACCGGGGAGTGCGCCGAATTTGGAGGCGGCGGGCATGTCGGTGTCCAGCGCATTTTCGCCGCGCATCGCCTTGCCGACCAGGTGGGGCAGGTTGTGATAGGCTTGCGGGCCGACGACGATATCCACCGTGGGCGCGCGGCGGGAGATTTCGCTGCCCTCGGCCTGCGCGACGCAACCGGCGACGGCGATCATCGGACGGGTGCCATCCTCGCGACGGAGGCGGCCGATGTCGGAATAGACTTTCTCGGCAGCGCGCTCGCGAATGTGGCAGGTGTTGAGGACGACGAGATCGGCGTCCACGCCTTCGTCAGCGGCGGTCATGCCCTGCGCGCTCAACATTTCTGACATGCGCTCGCCGTCATAGACGTTCATCTGGCAGCCGAAGGATTTGACGTGGAAGGTGGCGGGCGCGCCGGGGCGGCGAGTCGCAGGCACATTCTTGGGCGTGAGTGGACGATTCATTACGATGGCTATATAGCGCCCTTCGCGGCGGCGATAGGCGGGAGGCAGGCCGCGATCCTTTTTCTGCTTTCCGCCGCCAGCAACTTCCGGTCCGGATAGTCCTGCGGATCGAAGGGCGGGAGGAAGTGCAGCGTCACGGGGAGCGTTCCCGGGCGCGCGAGGATGCGCAGCGCATTGGTGGCGAGGCTGGGTTCGTGCCAGGCGATCTCCGGCGCGGCGGAGCCATAGTCTATATAGACGGGCTGCACCTGGAGATCGCGCGGGGGCGGGAGCATCACCGAGAGCAGCGCGGGTTTGAAGGGCAGGAGTTCGTGGCCGTGGCCCGTCGTGCCTTCGGGGAACAGCGTCATCGGCTGGTGATCCTTGAGCGCAGTGCGCAACGCCTCGACTTGCTGGTTGACGTCATGGCGGCGATTGCGGGCGATGAAGAGCGTATTGTGCTGGGCGGCGAGCCAGCCGACGAGCGGGAGCGCCTGCACATCATCTTTGGAGACGAAGGCGGTGCCGGTCGCGCCGCCCATGGCGAGAATGTCGATCCAGCTCAGATGGTTTGCGAGGAAGAATACGTCGCGCTTAAGGGGCGAGCCGCTGATCGTGACGCGGGCGCCGGCGGCGCGGGCTGCGAGTTGCAGGAAGATCCGCGACCATGGGGAAGGCTGGCGAAAGAGCCGCCAGAGCAGATGGGGCAAGAGGCAGAGCAACAGCGCGCCCACCAGCGCAGCGAGCCGCCGACCCTGGCGAAATTGCGCGGCCAGCGAGAGCGTCTGCGCCTCAGTTTTTTCGATCGAGGGCGACGCCGTACAATTCCATGCGGTGATCAACGAGGCGGAAGCCGAGCTTGGCGGCGATCATGCGCTGCAACTGCTCCAGTTCAGGATCGACAAATTCGATGACGTTGCCGGTTTCCACGTCGATCAGGTGATCGTGATGCGCTTCGGGTGCGGCTTCATAGCGGGCGCGCCCATCGCCAAAGTCATGGCGTTCCAAAATGCCCGCTTCTTCGAACAGGCGGACGGTGCGGTAGACGGTCGCGATGGAAATGCCCGGATCGATTGCGGACGCACGGGCATGCAGCTTTTCGACATCGGGATGATCTTCGGCATCGGAGAGTACTTGCGCGATGACGCGGCGCTGCTCGGTGATACGCAGGCCTTTTTCGGCGCAGAGGGCTTCGACATCGATCTTGCGGTTCATGAATGGCCTGTCTTCGAGACTATGTCTGCGAATCTATGTGTAGCGTCAGACGACCTCTAATCACTTTCTCGCATATGCGAAAGGGAGCGCCGCCTTTCAAGCTGCGCTCCCTTTTCGGCAGGACGTTCGCTTACTTGGCGGGCACGCGACGGCGACGCTTGGTGCCAAGGCCGATCTTCTTCGCAAGTGTGCGACGCTGTTCGGCATAGTTGGGCGCGACCATTGGATAATCGGCAGGCAAGTTCCACTTGGCGCGATAGTCGTCCGGCGTCATCTGATAATGCGTCATCAAGTGACGCTTCAGCATTTTCAACTTCTTACCATCTTCCAGACAAACAATATAGTCGGGCTTGATGGAAGAACGTACCGATACGGCAGGTTCCAGTTTCACTTCGGGCGGCGGCGCCGTGACCGAGAGGCCAGCAAGTGCGCCATGCACGTTCTGTATAAGAAGCGGTAGATCCGAAACCGACACACTATTGTTCGAAACATGTGCAGCGACGATGTCCGACGTGAGCGTGATCAGCATTTCTGCCTGGGCATTTTGTTCTTCCATGGCGTGACTCCTGGCCTGAATATTTGTGCGACCCCATCCGATTTATTTTAATTCGGCAGGTTCGTGATCAACTATTACGAAGGCAGGGGAAATTCAAGTTAATATAAAGCAGATTAAAGATCGAGGCGAAAACTCAACGCATCGTGAGTTTGACCATCTTTACCGTGATAGTAACCAAGTCGCGTATTCACATGGTAGAATCCCGAATTCTTATATAATTGAATAGCATTGTTGGTCGAACGCACCTCCAGATGCATGGACTTTATACCGCGCAATCGTGCCGCAGTCAGGCAGTCCGTCATTAGCGCCTCGCCTATGCCGCGCCCCCGCCAACCTGGATCAACGGCGAGCAGCAACAGTTCGTCCTCGTCGAATATCGAGCGGACCAGCGCAAAACCGAGCGTCGCGGCGTCCAGCCGGGCGAGGGTCAGAGACGTGCCCTGCATGGAAACCATCCCGGCCAATTGCGAGGCGGTCCACGCTTCGCCGAATGCCGGATCGAACGCGCGGGTCATCACCTGCATTGCGAGAGCCTGCGCGTGACGGCCGGAATGTTCGTATCGTTCGAGGACGAGGCCCTGCATCATCCGGCGGTGATGCCCGCCATCGGCTTCGCATCCGCGCCGCGCCCGTATAGCGGCGTTGGCGGAAGCGCGCCCTCCGTTGCGGAAAGAAGCGGGAACAGGGCGCTATCGGGTTCGAGGTCAAGGGCCTGACCATGCCCGCGCGCGGTGACAAGGGCTTGCGCGCCGGTGCCGTAAATCGTCGCATCGGATAGTGTCGTGGCGAGGGTGGCGATCGGTGTCGAGGCGAGGGGCGTGCTGGCCTCTCCGGAGGCCGTGTCGAACATCTGCCAGAAGAGTTCCCCGTGGCCGCCGGTAATGGCCACCGCGAAGGTGGCGGCGGGCGCGTGGTCGCGGCGGACGGAGGCGGCGATCAGTGACAGGGTGCTGTATCCGTCAAGGGGGACTTCCCATGCGAAGGCCAGCGCCCGCGCGGCGGCGAGGCCGATGCGGACACCAGTGAAACTGCCGGGGCCGATATCGACGGCGATCCGGTCGGCGCGGCCGCCCAGCGGTAGTGCGGCAATGGCGGGGAGCAGGCGTTCGGCATGGCCGCGATCGACGCGCTCATGATGATGCGCCAGCAAGGTGGTGCCGTCGAACAGGGCAAGCGACATGGCCTGTGTCGCCGTATCAATCACTAAAGTCCGCAAGTGCCCGCCTTCGATCCGTTACCGCCGAAGGTTAGGCGATCCGGTTGAATTTGCCAAATTCGGGGCGGGGCAGGCGGTCGAAAATCGTCGAGGGATCACCATAGCCCAGCGTCGAAATGAAGTTGGACTTCACATGCGGCGTATCGGCGAAGAAGGCGGCATCGACGGCGGCATTGTCGAAACCAGACATCGGTCCGGTGTCCAAGCCCAATGCGCGGGCGGCGATGATGAAATAGGCGCCCTGCAAAGTCGAGTTGCGGAACGCGCTGGTCTTGCGCAGTTCTTCATTGCCGTCGAACCAGGACTTGGCGTCTGCTGGCGGGAATAGTTCGGGCAAATATTCGTGGAAGTTTTCATCCATACCGATGATGACGGTGACCGGCGCGGTGCGGATCTTTTCTGCGTTGGTGCCAGAAGATACCGCCGCGAGCTTTTCTTTCGATCCCGGGCTGACGCACCAGATGAGGCGTGCGGGCAACTGGTTTGCAGAGGTTGGACCCCATTTCATCAGATCCCAGATCGCATGCAGATCAGCTTCCAGCACCGGCTTGTCGATATAGCCGTTATAGGATCGTGCATTCACGAAGATTTGATCGAGCGCCGCCTGCGGCAAAGCGTCAGCCATGTCGGGTTCCCCTTAGTTGGTCGTGGTATGATTAGGCGCGAGTTTAGACCGCGCGGACTTCGGTGACTTCCGGCACATAATGTTTGAGCAGGGATTCAATGCCCTGCTTCAAGGTAGCGGAGGAGGAGGGGCAACCCGCGCAGGCACCCTGCATCTTCAAGTAGACCTTCCCCTTGTCGAAGCCGCGATAGATGATGTCGCCACCATCATTGGCGACGGCGGGGCGCACGCGCGTTTCGATAAGTTCCTTGATCTGTTCGACGATTTCGGCGTCGGCGGGATCATCTTCAAAAGCGTCGTCCTGCGGCACGTCTATGCCGGATGCGGAGCCTGCGCGGAACAGCGGCATGTTGCCGGAGAAATGGTCGAGCAGGATGCCGATGATGTCCGGTTTCACTTCCGCCCAGTTCGAACCTGCCACGATGGTCACCGACACGAAGTCGGAGCCGAAGAATACGCCGGTCACATCGCCCAGCGAGAAGAGCGCATCAGCGAGGGGTGATGCCTCCGCTTCCTCGGGCGTTGCGAAGTCGCGCGTGCCCGACGGCATGACCTGCTGTCCCGGAAGGAACTTCAGCGTGGCGGGATTGGGTGTGGTTTCGGTCTCTATCAGCATACCCGTTATGTGGGGGGAGATGTGATCGAGATCAAGCAAGCTTTGCTTGCAGCGGAACCCTCATTCGTTTCGGCGCTTTACTAACCACGTCCCGAAAACGAATGAGGAGCAGGAAATGAGCGCAGAAAATGACATCAAGGACCGGTTCTGGAAGGAACTGGCGGAGAGTCCTTTCCTTATGGTGGGGCTTGAAAATAGCCATGAACACAGCTTGCCGATGACGGCGCAACTGGACAAGGACGCCAATTCAGCATTCTGGTTCTATACTTCGCGCGACAACCGGCTGGCGTCGGGCGGCGCGGCGATGGCGCAATTTGCGGGCAAGGATCATCACCTGTTTGCGTGCATCGCCGGTAATCTGGTCGAGGAAACCGACCGGTCTGTGATCGATGCGCATTGGTCGAACGAAGTGGCGGCATGGTATCCGGGCGGACGTCAGGATCCCAACTTGCTGATGCTGCGCTTCGACCTGGGCAATGCCGAGATCTGGCTGGCGGACATGTCCTTGAAGGGCATGTTCAAGATGTTGATGGGCGGCGATGTGCGGTCCGAAATGAAGAACAAGCATGTCGAGGTAAGCCTCTAGGGCTTTTACGATCGGCCATTCCGTCTCCCCCTTCGGAATGGCCGATCGCTGCCCCGTGCATAACCGCTTGCTTTTTCGGCGGTATCCTCCTAAAGACCTCGCAGCGCAGCATCCGGGCCATTTCGGCCCCGTAGCGATTGGTAGCGTGATCGTCCTCAAAATCCTCTTGGCAGAGCCGGGGGGGAAGACCGGACCGGCCAATGACCTGCGCTTTGCTTGAGGCTTCCCTTTTCACGCGGGTCGTTTCGTAACCCCGCCTTGTGCCCGGATTGCGTCTTGCAGTCTTTGCGGCGCAACGCTCCATTGTGAGTATATCATTTTGACTACCTTTAAAGAACTTGGTCTTGCCGAGCCGATTTTGCAGGCGCTCGCCGCCAAGAATTACGAAGTACCGACTCCGATCCAGGCGCAGGCCATTCCGGCGCTGATGGAAGGCCGCGATCTGTGCGGCATTGCGCAGACCGGCACTGGCAAGACGGCGGCGTTCGCGCTGCCCAGCCTCGACTATTTCCATAACAACCCCAAAGTGACGCCCCAGAAGGGCTGCCGCATGCTGGTGCTTTCGCCGACCCGCGAACTGGCTGCGCAGATTGCGGACAGCTTCCGCGATTATGCCCGCTTCATGAAGCTGACGGTGGCGACGGTGTTTGGCGGCGTGCCGATCAACAAGCAGATCAACCAGCTTCGCGGTGGCATCGACATTCTCGTCGCGACGCCGGGGCGTCTGCTTGACCTCATTGAACAGCGCGCGCTGAGCCTCGGCCATGTCGAGATTTTCGTGTTGGACGAAGCCGACCAGATGATGGACCTTGGCTTCATCCAGCCGCTTAAGCGCATCGACAAGATGTTGCCCAAGCAGCGTCAGAGCCTGTTTTTCTCGGCAACCATGCCAAAGGCGATTTCCGATCTGGGCAGTCAGTTCCTGGTCGATCCAGTCAAGGTTTCGGTTGCACCGCAGTCGACGACAGCCGAGCGCGTGAAGCAATTTGCGACCTACGTTAATCAGGCCGAGAAGCAGGCGCTGCTGACGATCACGGTGAAAGACCCGGCGATCGAACGCGCGCTGATCTTTACGCGCACCAAGCATGGCGCCGATCGCGTCGTGCGGTTCCTGGAAGGCGCAGGTATTCCGGCGGCCGCGATCCATGGCAATAAGAGCCAGGGACAGAGGACGGCGGCCTTGCAGGCTTTCCGTGCGGGTCAGGTCAAGCTGTTGGTCGCGACCGATATCGCGGCGCGCGGCATCGACGTCACCGGCGTCAGTCACGTCATCAACTTCGAGCTGCCCAATGTGGCCGAGCAATATGTCCACCGCATTGGCCGCACCGCGCGCGCGGGTGCCGAGGGCATTGCGATCAGCTTCGTGGCGGATGATGAGCGTCAGTATCTGAAAGCCATCGAGAAGGTGACACGCGTGCGTTGTGAACTTCAGGTGTTGCCGGAGAATTTCGCAGAAGCCGTGCGTAACCTGCCAAAAGCCGCGCCGCCCAAGAAGGGTAGCGAAGGTGGCAATGGCCGTGGTGGACCGGGACGGGGCAATCCCGACCGTGCGCATCGTGGCCGCGAAGGTGCAACCGGTGACGGTGCGTCGCCTGCCAAGCGTCCCTTCCGTCCGCGCAACCGCAATGGCGTTGGCGCGCACAAGGGTGCCGTGCAGCGGGTTGGCGGGCGTTGATCTTGTAACGGTCTGAACTCAGCTGTTCGGGTCGTATTTCCGGTCGGCTTACACCCTTCACCGTTCGGTTCGAGCAGCTTCGAGCGAAGCCGAGAAGCGCCTGTCGAGAACTTGTGCCAGGCACAGTTCTCGACGAGCTCGAACCGAACGGGGCAGGGATTTGTTCGACTAGGAGAGGATACATGCTTCTCCGCCTTATTGTCAGTGGCCATTCATAAAAATGCCGCTAGGCTGGGGGCATATGACATTCCCCCTTCGGCGCGCCGCCACTTCGCTTTTCGTCCTCGCTTTTTTGCTGACGGCACTTCCCACTGCCGGTCTGGCCCAGAATGTGGCATCGACGTCCGCTTCGGGCGTTACGAAAGATGTCGCGCAGCAGCGGCCTTGGCTGTATGAGAATAGCGATGTGCCGATGGACCCGGCGTGGCATTTCGGCACACTGCCCAATGGCGTGCGCTATGCTTTGCGGCGCAATGGCGTACCGCCGGGCCAGGTTGCGATCCGCCTGCGCATAGACGCCGGGTCGCTGATGGAGCAGCCGCGGGAACTGGGCTTCGCGCACTTTATGGAGCATCTGACCTTTCGCGGGTCGAAATATGTGCCCGATGGCGAATCCAAGCGCATCTGGCAGCGGCTGGGCGTGACTTTCGGCAGCGACAGCAATGCGCAAACGACGCCGACCGGCACGACCTACGCGCTCGATCTTCCACAGGCGACGCCGCAGGGGCTGGACGAGAGCATGAAGATCCTCTCGGGCATGATGACCGATCCCAACATCGTGGATAGCGCGGTGAACGCGGAGCGATCCGTGGTGCTGGCGGAAAAGCGCGAGAGCGATGGCCCCGGTACGCGGGTGAGCGATGCCACCCGCGCGTTCCTGTTCGCCGGGCAGCGGATGGAGACGCGCTCTCCCATTGGCACGATCCCGACGCTGAATGCCGCGACGGCCGACAGCATGACGGCGTTTCATGATCGCTGGTATCGGCCCGAGAATGCGGTGATTTCCATTGCCGGAGACATTGATCCGGCGACGGCCGAGGCGCTGATCGTCAAACACTTCACGCCATGGAAGCCGACCGGCAAGGGCGAGGCGATCCCTGATTTTGGCGATCCCGATCCGGCCAAGCCTGCCGCTGGCGTGATCGTGGAGCCGGGTGTTCCTGCGGGGCTGAGCTATGCGTTCCTGCGCCCGTGGCGACCGCGCGCGGACACGATTATCTATAATCAGGACAAGCTGACCGACGCGCTGGCGTTGCAGATCATCAATCGTCGGCTTGAACAGGCGGCCCGCAGCGGCGGCAGCTTCCTGCAGGCGAGCGTGGAGCAGCAGGACGTGTCGCGGTCCGTCGATGGCACTTTCATCAGCATCATGCCGGTAGGCGCGGATTGGGCCAAGGCGCTGACGGATGTGCGCGCCGTTATCGAGGATGCGCGCGCGATGCCGCCGAGCCAGGCGGAGATCAACCGCGAATATGCGCAGTTCGATACCGCGCTGGCCGTGCAGGTGGAAAATTCCGACACGGAAGCGGGATCGAAGCAGGCATGGGATCTGGTGAACGCGGTCGACATTCGCGAGACGACCGTCAGCCCGCAGGCGGCGCTCGACATTTTCCGGGGCGGGAAGGCGGCGATGACGCCCGACAAGCTGCTGCAATCGACCAAGCGGATGTTCACCGCAGACGTGACGCGCGCGCTGTTGATGTTGCCCGCGCCGCAGAAGGATGCGCAGGCGAAGCTGGCGGCGGCGCTCAAGGCGCCGGTGGTGGCCGCGACGGGTGTGCGGTTGAAAGACGATGCCGTGACGATGGCCGACCTGCCCAAATTGGGAACTCCAGCGACGGTCGTGTCGCGTGCGCCAATGGGCGTGCTGGGGCTGGAGACGATCACTTTCTCCAATGGCGTGAAGCTGACGATGTTCGCCAATGATGCGGAGCCGGGCAAGGTGCGCGTCAATGTGCGGTTTGGCCATGGGCAGCAGGATTTCTCGCCGACGAAGGCTGCGCCGATCTGGGCGGCGGGCTATGCGTTGATGGCTGGTGGCATCGGCAAGCTGGGCCAGCGCGATCTGGATGAGTTGACCAATGGGCGCAGGCTGGGCTTCGACTTTTCGGTCGACGACGATGCGTTCGAGATGTCGGCGGTTACGCGTCCGGCGGACTATGCCGATCAGTTGAAGCTGTTCGCGACGAAACTGGCTTATCCCGGATGGGATCCTGCGCCGATCGCGCGCGTGAAGGCGGGCTTGGCTGCGTCCTATGATACGCAATCGACCTCGGCGGACTCGGTGCTGGGGCGCGATCTAAGCTGGCTGCTCCATGCGAAGGATATCCGGTACAAAACGCCGAGCAAGGCGGAGATCGCCGCACTGACGCCGCAGGCGTTCCGCGCGACGTGGGAGCCGGTGCTGGCGTCCGGGCCGATCGAAATCCAGATATTCGGGCAAGTGAAGCCCGAGGACGCCATCGCGCAGGTCGCCGCGACATTCGGTGCGCTGCCGCCGCGCCCCGACAAGCCAGCGCCTGCCGTGAATAAGGTGATGCGCTTCCCGGCGCATGTGGCTGCGCCCGTGGTGCTGCGTCATACCGGCGACAAGGATCAGGCGGCGGCGGTGATGGCCTGGCCGACGGCGGGCGGCTTCGCCAATGCGCGGGAGAGCCGTCAGTTGGAAGTTCTGTCGCAGATCTTCAACGATCGTTTGTTCGAGAAGCTGCGGTCGACCGATGGCGCGGCCTATTCGCCTAGCGTCCAGAACAACTGGCCATTCTCGTCCGACAGCGGCGGTTATATATTGGTGAACAGCCAGGTGAAGCCGGAGAAGGTCGGCTATTTCTTCACGCTGATCAAGGACACTGCCGCCGATCTGGCGGCGCGTCCGGTGAGCGACGATGAATTGCAGCGGACTGTCGCGCCGCTGCGGCAATTGCTGTCGCGCGCGAGCACCGGCAATGCCTTCTGGATGCAGCAGACCGAGGGCGCGACGCGCGATCCGCGCTATGTCGATGTGGTGAACAATATGGGCCGCGACTTGCTGAGCGTGACGCCTGCCGATGTGCAGGCGCTGGCGAAGAAATATCTGGTGGCGGACAAGAGCTGGTCGGCGGTCGTGCTGCCGGAGGGCGTCGCGGCGGGCAAGTGACGGAGCGGAGGCGCAGAGGCGGATCCCCGCGCCCCGCGCCCCGCGCTTACAGGATATATTTGCTAAGATCGGTGTCGCGGGCGATGGAGTCGAGCTGGCTGGCGACATAGGCGGCGTCGACGACGATCGTCTGCCCCACGCGATCCTCCGCATCGAAGCTGACTTCCTCCAGCAGCTTTTCCATGACCGTCTGGAGGCGGCGCGCCCCGATATTCTCGATCTGCTCATTCACTTCGGCAGCGACCTTGGCCACGGCGCGGATGCCCTCCGGCGTCAGGTCTATGGTGAGGCCTTCGGTGGCGAGCAGCGCCTTATATTGTTCGGCCAGCGATGCCTTCGTGTCGGAAAGGATCGCGACAAAGTCATCCTCGGTCAGTGCCTTCAATTCGACGCGGATCGGCAAGCGGCCCTGCAATTCGGGCAGCAAGTCGCTGGGTTTGGCGACGTGGAATGCGCCGGAAGCGATGAAGAGGATATGGTCGGTCTTGAGCGGGCCATATTTGGTGGCGACCGTGGTGCCTTCGATCAGCGGCAGCAAGTCGCGCTGCACGCCCTCGCGGCTGACGGAACCGCCGCGCACGTCGCTGACGGCGATCTTGTCGATCTCATCGAGAAACACGATGCCGTTTTGTTCGGC